>SVEW01000197.1 GCA_015057205.1 Lachnospiraceae bacterium
CACCGGCGTATAATCAGCTACGGCAGCAGAAAGGATAAACGCATCCTGCTCCTCCTTACGGCTAAGTACCTCTTTTGCCATATCTGCCGCCGATACACATGGTACTACGGTTACAAAAGGCGGCGGTGCAATTGTCGTAGGTCCTGTTACGAGGGTCACCTTAGCGCCACGCAACATAGCCGCCTTGGCAACTGCATACCCCATTTTACCGGTGGAATGGTTGGAAATAAATCGCACCGGATCAATGGCTTCTCTGGTAGGTCCTGCTGTAATCAAAATCTTCTTTCCTAAAAGATCCTTATCGCAGGCAATCTCTTTCAATATATATGAAAGTAGGGTCTCCGGTTCCGGCATTTTTCCTTTTCCGGTATCACGACAAGCCAAAAATCCATCCACAGGTTCAATCACCTGATAGCCAAACTTCTTTAACTTCGCTAAATTATCCTGTACAATTGCATTTTCATACATGGTCACATTCATAGCCGGGGCAATATAAACCGGGGCTTTTGTAGCCATAATCGTAGTTGTCAGCATGTCATCGGCAATGCCGTTTGCAATCTTGCCAATCACATTGGCCGATGCCGGAGCAATCATAACGATGTCCGCTTTCTTACCAAGGGATACATGCTCTACTTCGAATTGGAAATTCCGGTCAAAGGTATCAATGATACATTTATTCTGCGTCAAGGTCTCAAAGGTTGTTGGATGAATGAAATTCGTTGCATTTTGCGTCATAATAACATGTACGTCTGCGTGCAGCTTCACCAGCATACTTGCAAGACCGGCTATTTTATAGGCCGCAATACTTCCGGTCACCCCAAGAAGAACCGTCTTTCCTTTTAACATAGGCCCCTCCTATTCTACAACAAAGTTGTCAATTAAACGGGTGCTGCCAATGCGAACAGCCATAGCAACTAACGTTGGTGCCTTAATAACGCTGACATCCTGCATGGTCAATCCGTTTACTGCCTTTACGTACTCGATGTCAGCCATTGGCTCCTCTTTGATACGACCAATCATAGCCTCTGTCACTTTCTTAGCATCGGTTTCTCCGTTTTTCACCATATCCTGTCCTAAGAAAATTGCTTTGGAAAGGCAAAGTGCTGCCTGTCTTTCTTCCTGAGAAAGGTATGTATTTCTAGAGCTTTTTGCAAGACCATCTTCCTCACGGATAATCGGACAACGGATGATTTCTACCGGAATGTTCAGATCTTTTACAAACTGTTTAACAATGGCTGCCTGCTGTGCATCCTTCTGTCCAAAATAGGCTCTATCCGGCTGAATGATGTTGAAGAATTTGTTCAAAACCGTACATACCCCACGGAAATGAATAGGGCGGCTTAATCCGCAAAGTGCATTGCTTAATCCGTTAATATCCGTAAAGGAACAAAAGCTTTCATCATACATTTCTTCCGGTTCCGGGTGGAAAATTAAATCCACACCTTCTGCTTCACAAAGACGTGCATCTTTTTCCAAATCACGTGGATAGCTTGCCAAATCTTCCGTTGGTCCAAACTGCATTGGATTTACAAAAATAGAAACTACCACTTTTTCATTTCCTTTTCTTGCAGCCTTGATTAAGCTGGCGTGTCCTTCGTGAAGATAGCCCATAGTTGGTACATAGCCTACGCTTAAATCCTGTTTCTTCCACTCTTTTACAATTTCTCTTACTTCCTTAATTGTTGATACAATCTGCATATTACTGCCTCCTATTTTTAATATAACTTTTCTAATACTTCGTCTTTTACCTGATAGGTATGCGCCGGTGTAGGGAATGTTCCTGCTTTTACTTCTTCGGAATATGCATGAAACGCATTTTTCATCTGCTCACCTACATTTCCAAAATGCTTCACGAATTTTGGAACAAAATCATCAAACATGCCAAGCATATCCTGATATACCAATACCTGTCCGTCGCAGGAAGCACCGGAGCCGATTCCAATCGTTGGAATATCCAGTAAATCCGTGATATATTCTGCAAGTTTTGCCGGAACACATTCTAATACCACCATAAATGCGCCTGCTTCCTGTACAGCTTTCGCATCCTCAATCAAGCGCTTGGCAGCCTCTTGCGTTTTACCGGCCACCTTAAAGCCGCCCATGGCATGTACCGACTGTGGTGTCAATCCAATGTGAGCACACACCGGAATTCCGGCGTCCACAATGGTTCTAATGGTGCTTTTTCTGGTAACACCCCCTTCAAGCTTCACGGCATTGGCATGTCCCTCCTTCATAAGACGACCTGCGTTAACCAGTGCATCATAATCGGATGTCTGATAAGACATAAACGGCATATCCACCACCAAAAAGGTATCCTTCAAGCCTCGACTAACAGCCGCCGCATGATGAATCATATCTTCCATCGTTACACTTATGGTGTTTTCATATCCTAATACCACCTGTCCTAAAGAATCTCCTACCAAGACGGTTTCAATTCCTGCTTCCTCAATCAGTTTTGCTGTAGAATAATCGTAACAGGTCAACATAGTAATTTTGTTCTTTTCACATTTCTGCTTACGCAGTGTAGTTACTGTATTTTTCATGGTGCTTACTCCCTCTCCTTTGCTAATTCTTCTTCCACTTTCGTATAATCCCTTTTGGGATGTTTCTTTTTTGCAAGGGACAAAAGCGTCTTACTCAACGCATTATAAATATCTCGTTGTTCCTTACTTAAGGCTTCTTCATGCAACGCAACCGTTCTTTCATCACCACGCTCCACCGGCCCTGTAAGGGACTCCATCGTACCATCTGTCACGCCGTGTACAAGGTTTCCTATGGTAAGAGGCGTTAGTGCCTGCATTGCCTGCTGTCGATTAAAACCGCAACTCTCTAAGAGCTGAAAAG
>SVEW01000198.1 GCA_015057205.1 Lachnospiraceae bacterium
GGCTTCTAAATCTGAAATTGCAACTCGTTCCTGTTCCATCGTATCACGATCACGCACCGTTACCGCATGATCTTCTTCAGATTCAAAGTCATAGGTTACGCAGAATGGTGTACCAATTTCATCCTGTCTTCTATAGCGTTTTCCAATATTTCCTCTGTCGTCAAATTCACAGTAATAAGTTTTGCTAAGCTGTTCATAAATCTTCAACGCACCATCATTTAATTTCTTAGAAAGCGGCAGAACCCCAATCTTAACCGGTGCAAGCGCAGGATGCAAATGCAATACGGTACGCATATCACCGCCTTCTAATTCTTCTTCATCGTATGCAGCCCATAAAAATGCCAATGCTACACGGTCTGCACCCAATGATGGCTCAATAACATATGGAAGATATTTCTCTTTCTTCTCATCATCAAAATAAGTAAGATCTTCTTTCGATGCTTCCTGGTGTCTGCTCAAATCATAATCGGTACGGTCTGCAATTCCCCACAACTCGCCCCAACCAAATGGGAATAAATACTCGATATCCGTTGTCGCATTACTGTAAAAAGCAAGCTCTTCTTTCTCGTGGTCACGCAGACGCAATTCCTCTTCCTTCAGTCCCAGACTCTTTAACCATTCTACGCAGAAATTTCTCCAATAAGAGAACCACTCAAGGTCTGTTCCCGGCTCACAGAAAAATTCCAATTCCATCTGTTCAAATTCTCTGGTACGGAACGTAAAGTTACCCGGTGTAATTTCGTTACGGAAAGATTTACCCACCTGACCGATACCAAACGGAATTTTCTTTCTGGATGTACGTTGCACATTCTTAAAATTCAAGAAAATACCCTGCGCAGTTTCCGGACGAAGATACACCGTGTTCTTTGCATCTTCCGTTACACCCTGAAAAGTCTTAAACATCAGGTTAAACTGACGAATATCGGTATAGTTATGTTTGCCGCAAGTCGGACAAGGAATCTGCTTCTCTGCAATATAATTCTGCATCTCCTCAGTCGTCATAGCATCTAACGGCTTATCTAGTGTAATGCCGTTTGCTTCGTTAAATTCTTCAATTAATTGATCTGCTCTAAAGCGGGCATGACATTCCTTACAATCCATCAATGGATCAGAAAATCCGCCTACATGTCCTGTCGTAACCCATGTCTGTGGATTCATAAGGATTGCACAATCCACACCTACGTTGTATGGATTTTCCTGAATGAATTTCTTCCACCACGCTTTCTTAACGTTATTCTTAAATTCTACTCCGAGATTACCGTAATCCCACGTATTGGCAAGTCCACCATAAATCTCAGAACCAGGGAAAATAAATCCTCTGGATTTCGCTAATGCTACAATTTTGTCCATAGTCTTTTCCATATTCTACACCTCTTATTTATAAATCACGACGATATACTCGTCTCCATAGTTCTCAATAATTTGATTCTTACTATCTCTTACCGGCGTTACCGTATGGTTGTTCACAACCTTAACATTGTCTGACACATAGCAAATTGTACCACTCACCTGTACACCCATGCGTTCCTTCATAATCACGACCTGCAAATCATTCTCAAGTTCCTCACTTCGAACTGCTTTGCCAATCTTCTTACCGGTTACTTTGTAAAATGAATCATCCAATGCATATCCCTTGCCCATAGCTTCTGCCATGGTTCCGGCAAAGAAATCTTCGCCATGAAACTCTTTAAAATCTTCCCCACTCTCATAGGAAAGAAACATGGTGGCCTTCTTTCCTTCCACCTTAAGCTCTTCTAGCGCAAGCGATTTACTACCATGCTCCTTCGTATACGCATCAATACTATCTTCTACAAATTTCTTTAATTCTTTCTCACTATAATAATCTTTGGAAAAAGTTTCCACGTTGGCTTCAATCACGTGTCCATTATCCTTTACATAGACTGCACTTTCCTTTGTTTCAAAGGTGGAACTGCACCCACATATCAAAAGCGCCATGCAAAAAAGACACATTCCCAAGCTGACTTTCTTCATGAACGTCCCTCCTGTCGTCAAAACTTTTAATATTATACCTTTTTTCCAAACATTTGTAAAGAAAACATGTCCTTTAATCCTCCATTAATTGAAGTATTTCCAATGATTTAAACGTTCTGTCTATATGTTTTCGCATAAAAGCATCAATAATTCCAGCCATTTCATAATATACCGGTTCCGTCACCTGGAAGGTATAAAGCCGCTCCACCGGCGTTGTTGTGATAAACGACAACGCATATATCGTAGAGTCATCGTATCCTTTTCCCTGTTCCATCACCGGATATTCTCCATTAATAACCATGGCTTTCATCTCAAAAATTCGCCGAATCAACCGGTTACTAATTTTCCCCGACAAAAGCGCCCGCATGGACTGATACAACAATTTTAACATAGGGGTTTCATCCAGGTTCTCACGGGTATAATAATTGGCTATCTCCAGAAAATAAAATCCGTAACCGGCCAAAACCGGATGCTCTGCCAATTCCCGAAAATAATTCTTTACACTGGCTTTTACGACGGTGTAAGAATCTCTTCCTTCGTAACATTCAAATTCTGCAAAACAAAACGGGTTTGCAGCTGCAATCATAGGAGAATTCTGTCTTCTGGCCCCTCTTGCAAACGCACTGATCCGCCCTCGCTCTTTCGTCAGTATCACAAGTCGCTTATCATAGTCTCCCACAGGCGCCGCAAGTAGCACCATACCGGTCAACTTTAAACGCTCTGCACTCATGGTCTACTCATCTATCCTCTTTTTGTCATATCCGTAGTTTTTCATCAAAACATCGTTAT
>SVEW01000199.1 GCA_015057205.1 Lachnospiraceae bacterium
ACCGCCGTGTACCGAACGGTACGCACGGTGGTGTGAGAGGTCGGGGGATTATTCAAATCTCCCTCCTACTCGATTGATGAGGGGCGGAAAAGACGAATAAGCGTTGACCTAGATAGTTAAGCATAACAAAAAGCCCCATGCCGGCTATCATGGATATATTGTCACGAACCTGTAGATTATACTCAGACAGAATCCAATAAATCACTTTCTGCGCGATTCCGTAAGCAAGAAAGTAACAAACAGAAATATTTAAAACAAAGCGAATGACTTTCTTGAATCCTCTTTCATAATCGCGGAAAGTAAAATATTTGTTCAGAAAATAACTGACTATACTGCCAATAATATAGTTCAAGGCGGAGGATATCCAATACCCGCAGCCAATTAAATTATAGGCAACAAACATAACGGCAGTTCCAACCGCTGTATTGATCAGGCCTACAATAATAAATCGCGAAAAAGAACAGTTGAAAATATGGAATAAACGTTTAATTTTTGCGCTGGTAGACAATCCAGATATCTCCTTCCCATATCTTGCAGAAACCATCGGGCGTTTCGTCGTACAGCTTATTCGTAATGATATAATCTGAATGCTTTTTGTCCCACGGGGTGTCCACGGGGTAATCATTTAGTGGATAGCAATCTGCATTCTCGTCAATGCCAAAGAAATAACAGCGTAAGCCGTCGTGGGAAGCATATTGCTCAATCGAAAGGCATGTTTCCTTGGCCCAGTGGTCAACAACAACCACAGAGTTGGGCCCGATATGAGATTCAATGAAATCCATCAATGCGCCGTTGGCCTGATCATTGAATGCATAGTCTTTGGCTCCGCTAATACTATATATGAAGAAGCAGACAATCAGATACAACACCGGAACAGAAGTCCAAATAGCCTCATTTATATTTATAAATACCGCTGTCCAAACCAATATGAGCGAAAAAGCAAACGGAAGATAGTATCGACCGAACATCCCGCTTTTGTTATAAATAAAAAGCTGAGATAGCACTAACAGTACAGCGGGTATTAAAAGCCATCCGTTATGTAACGAATGATTCTTGATTCTAAGAGCCAAACAGAACACGATTCCAATGAGCAAGAGAAGAAAGGGAATCCAATCGGAAGTGAGAATCTGCAGAGTGCCATAAATGTATGAGTTTAGCCCACTTTTGGTATCCACGCCGGCATAACCAATTCCAAGTAATGTAGTTTTTTTGATCACGATATAGGCATTAATAAGTGTGACTATCGTAAGAACAACATGGAACAGTATTGTTCGACGAATTGCATACAAAATTTTGGAAAAGAGGCTGTCCGAACCGGAATTCAATCCGACGCTTAGTAATACAACGTAAATCATCAAAACCGGTACAAGAACGGCAAAAGATTCTTTGCACCATGTAGATAATACAGAAGAAACAATGCAACAGGTACACCATGCTTTCGAATACCGTGGGGGGGTATTTAAAGATGCAGACTTAAGCCATTGATCTGCTGCAATCAGGGCAAGAACCAAGAATAGAGTTCCTTCAATTTCCTGCGGGCCGAGTCTATACCAGACTTCAGATTGCGGACCAATAAGGCCTAAGCAAACCAAGAGAACAGAAAGCGCGGTGCGGAGATTTTGCAGCCGTGCCCAAACGAAGATCAGAGTTCCTGTAAGAGCCGTTAAAAATGCATGCCATAGATGCCACAAGAAAAAGTTCTCGCCAAACGCTAGTTTCTTACAGATTCTAAACAAAACGTATAAAGGTCGAAAACGCCCAATGTGAATATCGCCTTTAAATATAGAAATAATGGAAGACAAACCGTCAATTGTCCATGTTACGGTCTCGTGATCGTCGACAAACTGTCCTCTATGTGTCATGCATCCGGTGAGAAAAAGGAACGCGAGCACAAAAGAAAACAAGATAATAAAAAACAGAATAGATTTCTTTGCTTCCTGCGTGTTCATAAGTAGACTCCCGATAAATGTGTTATGTTTCCTTGGAAGATTGCGTCTCTAATTCCCTGATTCGCGCTTCTAAACGAGAGGTTAATTGAATCAACTGGCGGATTTTACTATTCTGCCTTGAAACAATCGATGTTAGAGACAGTAAGATACATATTACAAAGCCTAAGGCCCATATGAACAGGCCGTTCATGACGCTTTGTATTCCAAGAAGGCTATTTAGCCATACAAGCGTTTCCGGAAAAACCACAAGAATTGCCATCATAAGTCCGGCTAAGAGCCAGAGAAGAACATACTTCAGCGAAAGAACCTTGTTTTTGAGTAGAATGCATATTACTATAAAGTAGGTAATGACTATAAATAAGAGAACCATTTGGAGACGTTCCGGAATCATAGCATTTTGCACCTTTCTTCGATCTTGCCATGTGATTCTGATGTTTAAATAACGCCAAAATTATATATCAAACGGCGTATTTCTGCAATAGAGGTCCACTTTTTGAACAATGTGCAGAGCAATGGATTCAACGGAAATATGGGAAACAGAAAATGAAAACACTGATTATTATCCCTTCATATAACGAAGCTGAGAACATATGTCAAGTTGTTGATAATATCATATTGAATTATCCGCAATATGACTATTTGGTTGTAAATGATGCATCCGCGGATGAGACTGCTCGGATTTGCAGAGAACATCATTATTGTTTCCTAGATCAG
>SVEW01000200.1 GCA_015057205.1 Lachnospiraceae bacterium
CACAAGCAGCACCAGGAGATGCTCCAAGACCTTTACCAGCCGGTGTTGCAGCCTTTAATGCAGCAGCATCGAACTGTGGATGAAGTAAGGTATCTAAGTTACGAGGATCGATCATTGCAACAGCTTCTTCTTCTGTTCTCATTCCCTCATCTACAAGGTCACAAGCAATCTTTAATGCAGCCTGTGCAGTTCTCTTTCCGTTACGTGTCTGTAACATATATAATTTACCATGTTCAACGGTAAATTCCATATCCTGCATATCACGATAGTGATTCTCAAGAGTCTTACATACTTCTGTAAACTGTTTGAATGCTTCTGGGAACTTCTGCTCCATCTCAGCAATCTTCATAGGAGTACGAACTCCGGCAACAACGTCCTCACCCTGTGCATTGGTTAAGAACTCACCGAATAATCCTTTGTCTCCAGTAGCCGGGTCACGTGTAAATGCTACACCTGTACCACAGTCATCACCCATGTTACCAAATGCCATAGACTGTACGTTAACAGCGGTACCCCAGGAATATGGAATATCGTTGTCACGACGATAAACGTTTGCACGTGGGTTATCCCAAGAACGGAATACAGCCTTAACAGCTCCGATTAACTGCTCCTTTGGATCAGCCGGGAAGTCAACACCAATCTTTGCTTTGTATTCAGCCTTGAACTGATTTGCAAGTTCTTTCAAATCTTCAGCTGTAAGCTCAACGTCCTGTGTTACTCCGCGATCAGCTTTCATCTTATCGATTAATTCCTCGAAATATTTCTTTCCAACTTCCATTACAACGTCGGAATACATCTGGATAAATCTTCTGTAGCAATCCCAAGCCCAACGAGCATTACCGGATGCCTTAGCAATTGTTTCAACAACATCCTCGTTTAATCCAAGGTTTAAGATTGTATCCATCATACCAGGCATGGAAGCTCTAGCTCCGGAACGTACAGAAACCAAAAGAGGATTCTCTTTATCTCCAAATTTCTTGCCTGTAATCTCTTCCATCTTTACGATATATTCGTTGATTTCAGCCATGATTTCAGGGTTGATCTCGCGACCATCTTCATACTACTGAGTACAAGCCTCCGTAGAAATTGTAAATCCCTGTGGTACCGGAAGTCCAATGTTGGTCATTTCCGCAAGGTTGGCACCTTTTCCACCGAGAAGTTCTCTCATGTTTGCATTTCCTTCACTAAAAAGGTAGCAGTACTTCTTTGCCATTAATAATTCCTCCTAAATAAAAGCATTTTTATGTAAACGAATTAATCGTTACACCCCATAACGTCTTTTCTATACTGCGCAATTCCAAGTTTTAACAGTTCCATAGCACGCTCTAGGTCAGCCTGCTTCAAAACATACGCAATACGAACCTCGTTCTTGCCTTTGCCACCGGTGTAGAATCCACCACCCGGAGCAAACATTACGGTTTCTTTGTTGTCTTCAAATTCTTCTAATAACCACTGGTTAAATTTGTCAGCATCATCTACCGGCAATGCAGCCATCATGTAGAATGCTCCCTGTGGTTCTGCACACACAACACCCGGAATCTTCATAATCATTTCATAACAGGTATCGCGACGTTTCTTATACTCTTCTCTCATTGCCTTGAAATAGTTCTCATCACAGCTGTAAAGTGCTGCAGATGCAACCTGATCAAGGGTTGCTACAGACAATCTTGCCTGAGCCATCTTCATTGCATGTCCCATCAACTCTGTGTTCTTGGACAACAATGCTCCAATACGTGCTCCACAAGCGGAGAAACGTTTGGAAACAGAATCGATAATTACAACGTTCTGTTCAATCTCTTTAAATTGTGCCATAGATGCAAGCGGTTCATCACCATATACGAACTCACGATAAACTTCGTCACCGATAACGTATAAGTCATGTGCTTTCGCAACATCTGCAATTACCTGCATCTCTTCTCTTGTCAAAACAACTCCGGTAGGGTTACCTGGATTTGTTACCATGATTGCTCTGGTGTTCTCAGTAATAACACTTTCAATCTTCTCTTTCACTGCATAGCGATATCCTTCTTCCGGAGAAGTTGGAATCGGTCTAATCTGTCCGCCTGCAACGCGAATCATGGTGTTATAATTCGGATAAAATGGTTCCGGAATCAGTACTTCGCTTCCTTCATCCAAAATACAAGCAAATAAAATGGACAAAGCTTCACTTCCACCGGTTGTAATAATCACATCATCCGCTGTGAAATTAGCCCCAATTCTCTTATAATAATCAACAATGGCATCTACCATAACCGGAAGTCCCGGAGACGGAGCATATGCAAGTACCGGCTGTGTAAAGTTACGTACTGCTTCAAAATACTGCTCCGGTGTCTTAATATCCGGCTGTCCAATGTTTAATCGATAAATTTTCTTTCCTGCTTCTTCCGCTTTCACTGCGTATGGATGAAACTTACGCATTGGAGAAAGGGAACACTGCTTAATTTTTTCAGAAATCTTCATTTCCGATTCCTCCTCATTTTTACATTATTTACCTTCTATAGCCTACTATGTGTGTATGTTCTGTGAACACTTCCATAGAAACTTATTATAGAACATTTTTATCCTAAAATGCAAGTTTTTTTGCAAAATAGG
>SVEW01000201.1 GCA_015057205.1 Lachnospiraceae bacterium
AGCCCTAAAACCACATGGTTTAAATATGCACTATGTTCCTACGTTGGCATTATCCAAATCAGGTTTAAGGGTCGAAAGACACACTTTCCTCTCAGCCTGCTTACGCAAGCTCCCCTTTTTCAATTGACACATATACTATACACCAATTGTGTCCAAATTGTCAACACTATTTCTTAGTCAAGTTTAAATTTACCGACTGCATCCCCGAGTTCATCGGAAATATGCGTTGCTTTTTCAGCTTCCTCATTGATACCGTTGATATTTCCGGATACACCGGTAGCTTTATCCGCCGCATCTATGATAGCATCGGTAGATTGTTTCACGGAATCATTTACCGCACTGGTGTGATTTCTAATCTCATTGATATCATTTTGAACATTGCTGCTCATTTCAGCAAACTTCGCCATAATCTCATCTACATGTTCCGCACTTTCACGGTACTTACCGCTGGTTTCCACCAATCGGTCATAGCTTTGTAACACATTGGTATCAATAAATTCCATCATATTTTTTGCTTCATCCGCAAGATCGCGTACCGCCTGAATCACTTCTGCAGACACACGCTGAATCTCACCGGCTGCATTGGCCGAATCCGTTGCCAACGTACCAATCTCCGTTGCAACCACTGCAAATCCTCGACCGGCTTCACCGGCTCTGGCTGCCTCAATACTGGCATTTAATGCCAATAAATTGGTTTGACTGGTAATGCTTAAAATATTTTCCGTCAATGCGTTAATCTGCTTAACTGCTTCACTTCTCTCCAACTTCTCCGTGATTGCATCCTGCATGGTTTTTACACTAACTTTCGCATTTTCCTGGGCCTGCATTGCTTCCTCGCCGGTATCCTGCGCCTGTTTGCGGATATCGTGTGCGTAATCGGAACCTTCCTTTACCTCTGCGACAATATCGCCAAACACATCGTTAATGCCACTAACCAGATTGTTAATATTATCCATGGCATCCATGGTATCCTGCATGGTAGCCGATAACTCTTCCAGGGTTGAACCTACCGTAGAGGTATCCTCACTTGCTTCACCTAATCTGCCAAAAATAGCACCTGTTGCATCTTCCAAGGACCTTGTTCCGTTTACAATGCTCATCATTACATCACGAATGTATGCAACCAGCTTGTTTACATTCCCGGCAATTACTTCAAATTCATCTCCGGTATGAATTTCGATTTTCTTTGTTAAATCTCCACCACCACCGGCCAATTCTTCTACTTTCGCATTTAATGTCATAAATCCTTTTGCCAACTTCCTGCGGATAAAGAACAAAATACCAATTCCAACCAGGAAGGATATGCCGCAAATGAAAAGCACCATAATTAGCGTTCCTCTGGATTTTTCCTGTACCCACTTAAAACTACTGTCGATACATTGGATACCCACAACTGTTTCCTTATAAAAAATCGGACAGTATGCGGTATAATGTGTTCCCCAGGAATCCGTATAGGGGTTTGGATCCACCGTAGGTGTTCCATCCAAGGCTTTTTGTACATATTTATTTATTTCTATGCACTCATCCCCACTTTTGGCCGGATTATCCAACGCTGTATCAATACTATACACCATCTTACCATCCAATTCCTTAATGATGTAGACATATTCCGCACCGCAAACATCACGAACAGCACACAGCTGGTTATAAATAGTCCGATATCGGTCGCTGCTTTCATCCCCAATTTGCACATATTGCAACCTACCACCGTCAATTGTTGATGCCACAGTCTTTGCCATACTCAAGTCGTTAGTCAACATCTGTTCCACCAGGTTATCTTTTGCTTTATTATAGATGAATACTCCTATAATAGCATCCGACACCAGCAATAAGATGGTAATAAACAAAAATATTCTTGTGGACATCGATACCCGTCTTACTTTCATAGTGTAATCCTCCTCATGTAAAATGTACTTCTCCTGTTTCATTGTACACTATTTATTTGATATTTTTGTTAATTGTTTACAAGAATCTTGAAATTAAGCACTTTAACCGGAGCGTATTTGTATTTTCCGATTCCTTGAACCCTTACTTTCGCTTTACCGGCACCAAGGTTGTTTTCGTATACCAATTTGTAATCTTTTCCTTTTTTCAGGAGCTTCTTACCAAGTTTTACCGTTACCTTTGGACAAATCTCCTTACCGGTTGCCTTAAATGATGTCTTCGCTAAGCTTGCTTTAATCTTTGCAAACGCTACAATATCGGCATGGTAAAAAGCTTTTTTGGTCTCTTTTCCGGATGCGTTCACGGCAACAAACACATTCTTCATAATCTTATTGGTATTCTTCTTCATAACAAGCGGTAACTTTGCATCACCCTCTTTGTTGAAGTCGCTCTTTTTCAGCTTATAGCTTGCTTTTTTATCCGGTGTATATTTGCCATTTTCAATTTTTACCGGTGTTATCACATCTCCGGCCTGCATTTCATAATCACCCGGAATGTAGAATACTCCCTTTTTTCGAACCAAATACAGGCTGTCATAGTCTTCACCGTTAACACTTGCATAAAATTCGTAATCTCCATAAGATGGATCTTTCTCCCCAAGGAAAACC
>SVEW01000202.1 GCA_015057205.1 Lachnospiraceae bacterium
CCTCCAGTAAATCAAGCTGTATTCCCGTATCAAATGCAACTTTTCCATGGTGAATGTATTGTCCGTTCAGCCGCTTTTCCTTGTACTTTGGTTTCGACTTCTCGTAGATGACAATCGTATAGACCTTACTGACATCTTTGTAGGTGAACTTCCCGTCTCCGGCAGCTAACTTCGCCACCTGATATTCCTGCATGACATTATCCGCAGAGTAGCAACTAATACGCTCATCCGGGAAGCCTTCTGCATTCTTCTGAATTTCCACATTGGCGCGCGCTCCATTACTCAGGCGGACGATAAGGTCCATAATCACTACGGTAGACCCATCGTGCAACACGTGCTCCACCGGAATCTCCTTTTCAATCTCGACGTCTTCCCCAATAATCGCACTGATAAAACTCGAAAGACGCTCCGGATATAGTTCCGGATTAAATATCATCTTGAAAAACGGATCATAGGTAAATGGCAGGGTCTTTCTTCCAAGCATATACCCCATCATCTTTTCCTTCCAAAACGGATGCATATTTTTGATTTTCAAATACTTCGCTGGCTCCGTCCGAAAAAAATCATAAATCTCCTCTTCGGACGCAAAAATCCCTTGTTTTAAACTCATTCATTCCTCCTCGTTATTCTATTACTTTTCGCTTTGATTATCGTAAGAACCCTTACCAGAATCATTCGAACTGTGCAATCGCACATCACCGGAAAATGATTTTCCGAAAAAGACTTGTTCAGTATAGCATACTCTCCCGCAAATTTCAATTACCAACTAGTTATTTATACCAGTTATAAAAAAAGAGCCCTCCTCACGGAAGACTCTCACTCATTATATTCCCAGGAAAATTGCCCACAACGGTATCGTCACCAGCGAAAAAATCGTGGTAAACGCCACTGAAACTGCACCGACTTTCCCCTGTTTCTCATAAGGGGATGTACCCATGGCAACCAGTGCAGCTACCGGCATACCAAAGGTAATGGTTGCAACTTTTGTCAAATAGCTGTCCATAGACAACGCCATGCAAGCCACGTACACCATCAGAGGCACAATTACCAATCGCATAATCGCCAATGCATACATCCGCTTATCCGCAAATACTTCTGCCATCCGATATTGTGCCATATTGGCGCCGATAATCATCATAGACAACGGCATAGTCAAGCTCCCCACAAAACTGAGGGGCTCTACAATCACCTCCGGTATGGTAAAATGTCCAAAGAAAATCACCATTACCAGTATCGCTGCAATCGTACCTGCGTTAAAAATGGATTTCAGCTGAAACTTCTCTCCGGAATCCGCACATGCATCGCGTCGTATCAGCGCAAGTCCCAACGCGTAAAACATTATATTGAATCCAAAATGAATAATCGAAGTAAAGAAAATTGCTTCCTCTCCCAGCATTGCCTGTACCACTGGGAATCCCATAAAACTGTTGTTACATAAAAGAATGGTGAGAATATAAGTCCCCACCAAATCCTTTTCCACTCTCAATACTTTTGCAAACAAGTAACCCAGGAATGGCAAAAGCAAATAACATACCACACCAAATGCAAAAGCAATCATAACCCGATGCGGGTCGGTGCCATCCGTAGAAGTTACGGAACAAAGCACCAACGCCGGACCGGTAACATTAACAATGACCCGTGAAAGTTTTTTACAGATAGTTGGATCAAAAATATCTTTCTTTCCAAGTACCAATCCCAACAGCATGGCCGCAAACAACTTCACCATGGTTGTTACAATCGTCATGCCAACAATCCTTTCTTACTAGCGATTTCCATAGCCATAACCATAACCGCCGTATCCGTTATACATCATACCCGGAACAAATCTGCCCATGACCTTGTACACCATTGTCTGGAACTGCGCAAGATCCATATCATTTAATTTGTATGTCTGTCCGGTTGCTGTTACAGGTTCAATCTCCGCCTTTGGAGACACCTTAACAGTACCATCAGCAGTAAAGCCTTTTGCCGTAATCTTTAAGTTACCATTCTTGTAATCGTAACTTGTTTTCAGAATTTCTTCACCGTTATTCAGGTATGTACGTTCTTCCACCGTTCCTTTTGTAGAACCTTTACGAACAAAATCGGAATTTCCTTTTTCCTTATTAACAGAATGAATCGTTACATTCTCAAGTGGTGTTGCGCCACCCTCAATACGAATTTCAAGGTTATTGCCGCTTTGTGCATCAATGCCAATGGCTGCAACGCGATCCTCATATAAGTAAAATGACAAAAGAGAACCATCTACTTTTTCACTAAACTTATCAGAATCTTTAAAGATATCATCTGCGCTCTTACCTTTCAACTGAAGGTTTTCAAAGCTTTCGATGTATTCCTTCGTAAGCTTTTCATACTCATCCATAAGTGCCTTGGTCCACTCTTTGGTAAGAGTCGCCTGATAACCTATACACTTTACTTCTTTTCCATCTACTGTATAAGTAGAATCGGAAGTATCTTCAAATTTCAACTCATCGAATTTTTGACGTGTTACCTTTTTCAGCTCCTCAAGATACGTAGTACCTTTGTTAGAAGTTTCAAAAGAA
>SVEW01000001.1 GCA_015057205.1 Lachnospiraceae bacterium
CGGGACCAACTCCAACACCGAATCCGGAGCCGGAGGTAGAAGATATCGAAGAGACACAGACGCCATTGAGTGAAGGTGAGGAAGTACCTGTATCAGGTGTTATCAAAAATTCCGATGGTACGTATACAGCGACCATTGTTACCGAGAATAAGAACGGTAAAGCTACTGTTGAGAAAATCACGCTCATTGCGAATGCAAAAACGAAAGAAGTTAAGGTTACGGCCTATGAAGTGAACGGTAAAACGGCGAATGTTCCTATGAAGGTTGTTATCAAAGGCAAGACTTATAAAGTAACCAGTATCGGTAAAAACGCATTTGTTAACGCATCGAAGTTGAAGAAGATTTATCTTGGTACAAACATCAAGAAGATTTATAAGGGTGCGTTCAAAGGAATTACCGGGAAAGCAACCATTTATGTTACGGCTACTAAGAGCAAGTTTAATGCAATCAAGAAAATGATTACAAAATCCGGTCTTGCAAAAAGTGTAACTATAAAGAGAGTAAAACCGAAATAATATGTCGAAAAGTAGGTGATAACAAAAAGTAACAAAAGAAGGTGATTATTCAAAATGTAACCAAAAATATAACTCTGTTATGGTAAAGTAAGGCCATGAGGAGGAATATGAGATGACACATAATGTAATAGGTAGCAAATATCGCAATACGATTGTGTGCATTGACTCCTATCAGGACAAGGTGCTTTGTGGGCGCCTGTATAACCCTTACAACGAAGGGGCCATACCATTTCAGAGTATCATGGAATTTGTCCGAGCAATGGATATTTTATTGGACAAAATGAACTACCCACAGGCATATGAATTAAAGCGTTCGTTTTTTGAATTGGAAGAAGAAGGGAATATTATTGAAAGTAAATTCCCAGACGAGACAGGAAGAAGGGCAACATTCGAATTAAGAATATTCTTTCGACAAAACGTTAGCTGGCAGGGAACGGTTAACTGGCTTGATGAAGGACAGGGGGAAAGTTTCCGAAGTGTGCTGGAATTATTGTTCTTGATAGATAGTGCACTGCAAGCGTGAGTAAAAGAGGAGCGCTGATACGCAAACCAGGTTGTGTCAGCGCTACTTTTCTAGAAGCTGCGACTGCAATTTAAGAATAATGACATTGTCAATGGTACAGTCGAATTTTCTTGCAAAAAGGGCTGTTGTATGGAGCAATTCTTCGTAATCAGATGCCTGAAAGGTATAAGGGGCACCACGTTCCCAGTCGATATACCGAAGGTTGTTATCTACCACGTTTTCAAGTCGTGGGGAATCACTAATTATGGTTTGTAAAAAACATTCATCAGGAATGAATGTGAAACGAAAATATTTTTGGTAACGTTTACTATTTTTCAAAACATAGCATGCAGTTTCATGGGTAATGCTAAACCACTGCGCTCCTTTGACATAGGTAAAGTTGGCTTGCGCAGTACGATCGATTCCCCATTTTTTCTGCAATGACAAAAGCTTTTTCTGGAAGGACTCCAGTTTGTAACAAAAACCGGACGGATTTCGTCCTACCATATTTTGAAATGGATAATAGTAGCGAAAACGATCTAAAAAGTTCTTATTTACGTTGTGCGGATGTGAAGTTTCCAATGAAATATAATCTTTGTCGGTGTTTGCAAAAAAAGAGTGAATTTCTGCCTGCGTTTTTAAAGGCAAATCGGCACCGGACAAGAGATGATAATAGCGGTGGGGTGTTTTTGTAGATTCTTTCAACAACCGAAGTTCGATATTCATTAAGGAGTCACCACCCCAGGCGGCTTTTACAGAATGTACAAATGTAATGGAAGCTAGATGGACAGCGGATGCTATTTGTGCCTTTGCCTTTGTACTAAGGCGGCTGCGTTTATCAACGTGAATGTAAATATCATTGAATTCATAATCTAATAAAGATAATTCGATGCTTAGTTGCTCAAAATGATTATGGCACATGATTAGGTATGCATGGCGCTCGCTCATTATCTGTCCTCCTGTGTTTGAAGATGGTGTTAAATACTTATGAACATTATACGTTATTTGCTTTCAGTAATTCAATACCTTTCTTTTACCTCATAATACAAAGAGGTGAAAGCGAAAAACATAAAATGCAAATAAAAATGAAAATGTAACGGTTTTTGTAACCGCTAGATGATATACTACAAGCATGATAAAAGGAGGACGAGGAAATGGTAAACAGAGCTATCGATAGTAAATACAGAAATACCATGGTGTGTATCGACTCTTATGAGGGGAGAGTTCCGAAAGGGCGCATTTATAACCAATATATGGATGGGGAGATTTCGTTTGCCAGTATGATGGATTTCATTTTGGCGATGGAAGATATGTTGGAAAAGATGAACTATCCGCAGGCCTACGAGGAGAAAAGAACTTTTCAGAGAACGAAGGATAGTGGATACAATGTAAAAGAATGCCCGATAACAGAAAAGGGGAAACTGGCAACGTTTGAATTGAAGATATTTTTTAGACAGAATGCAAGTTGGCAGGGAACCTTGGGGTGGTTGGATGAAGGACATGAAGAGAGTTTCCGAAGTGTGTTGGAGATGATGTTTTTAATGGACAGTGCACTTCAAGGCGAAGGTATTTAAAGAAAGGATGAGTAGCGAATATCATGAGAAGAGTAGTGAAGAACAGGATTGTTAAGAGAACAATCGCGTGTGCTATGGCGTTTATGGTAGCGTTTACGCCTATGGCAGCAGGAGCTGTGGACAATGTAAAAGAGAATACGCAGAATGAGATTGAAGAGTATGGTGTAGATACAAAAGATGCACCAAACGCAGACAAGGGCAAGTATCACGACGCAGAAGGTGCCAAGGTTCATGATGGAGATGCAACCATCAAGGACATGGAGAAGAAAGTGGATGATGCAAAAGGTGCAGTGGAAGAAATGCAGAGACAGCTTGATGAAATCAAGGATGTTGATGCAGAAGGCACCAAGAAGACGGTAGAAGAAGGCACTAAATTGGTGGAAGGCGCTGAGAAGGAAGCCGAGGGTGCTGAGGATGCTAAGAAGGAAGCAGAGCAGCTTAAGACAGATATCAAAGAGCACAATGAGGGCGTAGAAGAAGAGCAGAAGAAGATTGATGATACGGCCGAAGAAATTGATAAAAAGCTGGATGTAGAAGCAATTAATAAAAAAGCTGACGAGGCAGCAGAGAAGGCCAAGGAGGCAAAAGAAAAATTAGATGCTGCACTCAATGAAAATGAGAAAAATGCGACGGTAGAAAAAGCAGTAGAGGATTCTGTACAGGCTGCTAAGGATGCGGAAGAAGCAGCAAAAGCAGCAAAGAAAATGAAAGAAGACGCTGAGAAAGAACTTCTGGAAATTGCAAATGCCTACAATGAGTATGCGAAGGCAAATGGTCTTAAGCTGATTGACGTTGAAAAGTGTGAACTTTCTGAAGTTGCGGATGCATTGGAAGAACTTACAAAACGTAAGACTGCAATTGCGGGCACAGAATTAACGGATAAGACGATTAAAGAAGCGGTTACCAACTTAGAGAAGGCGGATAAAGCAGTTAAGGAAACGGCAAAAGTTGCTGAAGACAGTGCGAATGCAGCAAAGAAGGCAGTGGATAAATTAGCTGAAGTTGAAGGTATTTCCAAAGCCATTCATGCAGAGTATCTTGAGAAAGATATGAAAGCAAAAGAAGGCTATGAAACAGCCATTAAAGAAAACTCCGCGAAGTTGAACGATGCTAAGAAGAGCAGAGATGAAGCTAAGACTGCATACGATAATGCAAAGAATAGTGCTGCTAATAAATGGGAAGACATGAGTACCTGGGCTCAGTTTAAATGGGTATTAAAAAACCTGGGCGAGAATGTAAAACCAAAGAATTTGTTCAAATTTAAGGATACTTATATTAAAATGAATACCCAAAATGAGAAAAATGCATACAATGCATGGAACTCAAAAGTAGGCGAAATTACGTCCCAGATTAATAGCGATACAGTAGCATTGAATAAAACAAATGATACCATCGCAGCAAAAGAGAAAATTGCAAATGCGATTACCAAAGATGCAACCGACTTATTGGTTACATTATTGGAAGGAAGAATTTCCAAGGATGGCGAAGCAATTAACCAGATGGAATTTGACAAGGATTTAAATAAGTGGGCACAGAGCTACAAAGATTTCTACAAGTTCTGGAATTGGGATGATAAGGCACATGCAGTTGCTGGACTTTCCGATAAATACAGAGATAATTCCACTTTCTGGAATTGGGTGAAAAATGGCGCTGACGCTTATGCAATTGGAATCCGTTTGTTCATTTCCGGAAAAGATATCAATAAAAAGATTGCATCCGGAGTTGAAATTACAAAGGAAGATATTAAAGAAGCTTACAAACAGCGTGCTATTGTTTTAGAAGCATTGCAGGCGATTGAGGCAGGCACGAAGGGGGCAGAGGCTAAGAAGGAATTAAAGTCTCTTACCGAGAAGATTTCTGCATTAAATGACATGCAGAATGAGGTTACCGCAGCATCCGGAAAAGTTTCCGCTGCTAAAACAAAGTATGAAACTATGGAAGCGCAGTTCAAGGAACTGAAAGAAGAAATTGCCAATACTGACATTCAGGGCGCAAAATACGACAAACTTGTTGAAAGCTTAAAGAATTTGAAAGAGAAACTTGGTAAGGCAAAGGATGCAGTTGAGAAGGCTGAAAAAGAGCAGGAAATTGCTAAGAGATATGCAGACTGGGCACAGGAATTATTAGAAGAGCATGTAACCAATGCATATGGCCAGTTAGCGTTAGAAGGTCAGCCGGAAATCGATGGTATTGCCCTTTCTAACAAGCAGGGCTACGATAAAGAAATCGTTGAGTCACGTGATGTGGCGAAATTTACGGGTAATATTGCTTATGATGTTGAACTTGAGACAAGTTCTGTTAAGATTCCATATACACTTTACAAAGAATATGTAAAAGCGGTATATGAGCAGTTTACAGTAGCAGAAGTAAAGGATAAGAATAATGCGGAAGTAAATGGTAAAGGTGCAAACCTGGATAAGAGCATTGTTTACTGGGAATATAAGGATGGTAAGTTAACAGGTAACTATATTACCGATCCTAATAAACTTGTGGCAGGACAAACTTATTTTGTAGGTTACGTTCTTAAAGTTGATGGCAGTGGGGATGAGCATGTGTACCACATTGATGGATATCTCTATAAGAAAACAGAGCCGATTAATCCACCAATTGTGGATCCAGATCCACCAATTGTAGATCCGAATCCACCAATTGTAGATCCGAATCCACCAGTCGTAAATCCGGATCCGCCAACAGAGAACATTCCAGATGAAGAACCACCATTGGATGAGCAGCCGGATGTTGAGATTGAAGACGAGGAAACTCCATTAGATGAGCAGCCGGATGTTGAGATAGAGGACGACGAAACTCCATTGGATGATAAGCCACAGGCGGACATTCCGGACGAAAAAACTCCGTTAAGTGATAATCCACTTACAGGTGATTCGTTACCAATCGCTTGGATTGGATTAGCATTACTTGGAATCTTAGGTTGTGGCGGTATTGCATTTGCAGGCAAAAAGAAAGAGAAATAGACCCTGGATTCTGTAGTATGAAGGTGAAGGGCGTTTGTGCGGAGAAACGTACAAACGCCCATTTTTATGGATTGAAAAAAATGTGAAATCATATTATACTTGAATACAGTAGGTAGTGACGAAAAGATGACGAAGGGAAACGGGTATGAAAAGGGTGGCGTTTGTGACACCGGGTATTTTACCGGTGCCGGCTGTAAATGGCGGTGCAGTTGAGGAATTGATAACGAAACTGGTTGAAGCAAACGAAGAATATAGAGAGTTTGAAATTGATGTTTTTACCACTGCGAATACAAAGCTTAAAAACTATTCTTATGACCTTTCACGCATAATTGAAGTGAAAAAGGGAAAATGGATAGTCTTTGCGGATCGTGTGCTTGATATATGTGCCCGGAGGTTTCATTGGAAACGGAACGTAAGGTTGTATGATCGTGCTTTTTTACGGGAAGTGGAAAGAGGCGCGTATGATATTTTGGTAATTGAAAATGTTACGTCCCTTTACAGAACACTAAAAGGGAGGGTAACCTGTCGGAAGTGTTTTTTTCATATTCATAACAATGTAGATTTGTATCGTAGCGAAGCGGATTTGCGGAATATGGTAAAAGAACAGTTCAGTATTCTTGCGGTAAGTGATTTTGTTAAGAAGCAAGTGATAAAAGCGGCACCCGGAGCACAATGCGAAACGTTTTATAATGCGGTGAATCGCAGGCGATTTGCACCCATTAGTAAGACTGAGCGGGTAAAATGCAGGAAACATTGGGAGTTGGATGGAAGTGAAATGGTTTTTTTGTATTCCGGTCGAATCGTTCCTGAAAAAGGTGTGTTAGAATTAGTGTCAGCTTTTTGTAATGTATATGAGAAAAATGCGTCGCTGTCATTGATGATAGTTGGAAAAGGGCAGTTTGAGAAAGAGAAGGTATCAAACTACGAACGTAAAGTGTATCAAATGGCGGGGACCTGTCCGGGAATACGATTTACCGGTTTTATACAACCGGAGGAAATGCGAAATGCTTATGGGTGCGCAGACATGGTGATAATGCCAACAATTGGAGGAGAGCCTTTTGGAATGGTTGCATTAGAGGCCATGAGCATGGGGATTCCACTCATTGCCACGCGAAGTGGTGGGTTGGTTGAATTTTTGAATGAAGAATATGCACTTCTTCTGGATGTGGATAGTAAGCTTGAGAAGAATTTGGAAGAGGCGATGGTATGGGGGATGAATCATAAAGCACAGCTGGAAACAATGGGCGAAGCTGGGATTGCGTTCCTGGATCAGAAGAAACAATTTAATGAAGAGAATTACTACAAAGAGTTTTGCAGATTAGTAGATAAGTAATGGGGGAAATTATGACAAAACCGTTGATAAGCATCATTATTCCGGCATACAATGTGGAACGGTATTTGGAACGCTGTTTACAAAGTGTTGTGGAACAGGAATATACAAATTGGGAAGTGATTTTAATTGAGGACGGCTCTACAGATGGCACGCGGAATGTATGTCAACAATGGGCTGAAAGGGAGTCCCGTATTCGTTTGATTGAGCAGGAAAATAGGGGGCTTTCTGTGGCAAGGAACCGTGGAATGGAAAAAGCCCGGGGAGAATTTTTCTTCTTTTTAGACAGTGACGATTGGATTGAAAAGGAAACGCTCCTTAATCTTATTAATGTACAGTGTGATACCATGGCGGATGTAGTGTGTTGTGGTTTTGAAAAAGTGTATGAGGATGGACGAAAGGAGACATTTACTTCGGAGAAGTCGTTTCTTGCAAATGCAGCAGAGGCTGTTGAAGAGATGATGACACAACGAAATGTGTGCTCTGTTGCATGGAATAAGTTATATAGAAGAAGTCTTTGGGATGATGTGCGATTTCCGGAAGGAAAGGTTCATGAGGATGAATTTGTAACCTACCGCATACTATATAAGGCATCCCACGTCGCCTATATTGGCAATCCCCATTATCAATATTTTCAGCGAAAAAACGGAATTATGGGACGAATGTCTTATGACGGAGAGATGCAGATGCTAGAGGCGCTAGAGGAGCGGACAGCCTGGTTGGAAGTGCAGAAGGAAAGAAGGTTAATGGCAATATCTTTGTGCCACTATTTGCATTATATTAAGTATTTATATCGGAATAACAAGAAGAATATATCCGAAGAAAACTATAAAGATTTGCGAAAACGATACAGAAAGGGTGTGCAACGTGCCGTTAGTAATCCTTATTTTTCCTTATGGGAAAAGGGAAAAGTAATTGCATGGATGATGATTTTATTTCGGTGATAGATGATGGACGAAAAAGTATCGATTGTTGTTTCAACTTATAATTCAGAATCTTATATTGAGCAGTGTATGATGTCGTTGAAAAATCAGACGTATCGTAATCTGGAAATGGTCTTTGTAGATGATGGGTCTTCGGATCAGACCGTGAAGCGATGCAGAGAATTGGCCGAGGGAGATGCCCGGATTCGGATTTATCCGTGCACTCACCGAGGGGTTTCTGCCACCAGAAATGAAGGCATTGGACATTGTACGGGAAAGTATGTCACGTTTGTAGACAGCGATGATTACGTAGAACCAAATTTGGTGGAACGTTATATAGAAGCAGTTCATTTTTTTGAGAATAACAAGAAGGACGTTGCATTTATTTTGTGTGGCATGCATTTCGAAGTGCATGTGGGCACCTTGGAAGAGGATTTAAAACTCGTGGACAGTAGAGATAGTTTTTTGACTTTGCCGAGGGAAAAAATTGGATATTTGTGTTGGTTAAAGATATTCAATTTTATAACCAACAAGCTGTATGACTTGGAAACAATTCTGCAGAAGGATATTCAGTTTAGTCGAGATATTCAGATTGGAGAGGATTTACGTTTTAATCTGGACTATTTAAAAGCGGTAAGCGGAGAACTGGGTGTTGTGAACGAACCGCTTTATCATTATGTGCGGAGAACAGAAAATTCTTTATCTATGGTATATTATAAAAATGCGATTTCACATACGAAAGAGATTTACAAAGAACTGATTGGATTTGCCCAAGACATTGAGAATATTAGCAACGACGATATTATGGTGTTGAAGGCGATTTACTTGGCAGATTGGACCCGGCGCATTACCGCTCTTTATGATAATCATAACGGGATGTTTACGGTTAGTGAAAAACATCGCATTACCAGGGAAGAAATACGAAAAGATGAATATCAGCAACTGCTAAAGGAAGTGCATCAGGGTAAAAAGATTACGACCGTGCGCTATTTGGCGCTACGAACAAAACGCTTCGATTTATATTTTTTGCTAAGAAGAGTTTATCGATTGATACGAGGAAAAAAAGGGAATGGAAAATAAGATATCAGTCATTGTTCCGGTTTATAATGTGAAGGAATATTTAGAACGTTGTCTAAAATCAGTAGTAGAGCAGAGCTATCCTAATTTGGAAATAATTTTGGTCGATGACGGTTCTACGGATGGAAGTGGGGAGTTATGTGACCAATGGAAAGAAAAGGATTGGCGTGTGAAGGTGATTCATAAAGAAAATGGTGGGTTGTCTTCTGCACGGAATGTAGGTATGAAATGGATTACGGGCGAGTTTTTTTGCTTTGTGGATGCAGATGATTGGATTGCCAAAGACTATTGTGAAAGCATGCTTGCAAAATGTTTGGAATACGACTGCAATCTCGCAATATGCAGTTTTGTTAGAAGCAATGGATGTAGCAGTAAGATAGAAAGTAACAATTCTGAAAAGATTCTGACAAAAGAAAGGGCAATGCATTATCTTGATAACCGAATAGAAGAGGCTTATGTGAAAATGACGGTGGCATGGAATAAATTGTATCATGTTAGTTTGCGCAATGTTATTCAATTTCCGGAGGGATGTATTCATGAAGATGAATACGTAATTATGGATGTGCTGCTTGCTTGCGAACGTATAGTGTGGATGGAAGAGGGGCTGTATTTTTATTTTCAAAGAGCTGATAGCATAACCGGTGCGAGTCAGAAGAAAAATGAACAGCATTGCGATGTGCTTTGGGCATATAAACATAGGCAACAGCAGTTGCTTAAAGCAGGCTACAAGGAGTTGGCTGCAAATGCCTGGCGAAATAGGATGAGTGCCTGCATTGAGTTTTTAGAATCAAAAAATATGACGATTTCCGACGAAATGAGATGCCGTTTAAGAAAAGAATATAAGGAAGGTTTAAAAGAAGCGAAGGCATTTGTGGCAGGAAAACGAATTGTAAAGTACAGTTTGTACCTTCGTTTTCCCGGAATATACAAAAAGCTGTTTGGCGTTAGAGACGTATAGCACGGTATAGAAGTGGTGCGAAGGTAAGAAACAGATAATGCAGTTTTTCACGCATGGAAAGGTCGGCGTGCTTAAAAATGCGACCGCAGTAGCTACGCATGGTATGCTGTAGGCGTTTTACGTCAGAATGGGTGCCGGCGTCTGTTGTGAGTGCGGTGTACATAGAAAACGTGAGGATTGTTTCAAATTTTTTTACTGCAAGCCGATAGACGTTGTCAGTTTTTTGTTGTATCAGAATGGCAAAAAGCTTCTCGAAAGCAGGGGCATACGAAAAAGTATGTCCGTCCGGGAAGAAATTAGGGCCGTGAGTGGCGCTTGTATCACGCTGAAAGTAATCGTATAAAGTTTCTTTTAGAAAGCATACGCGAAGGTTGCTGTTGGTTAAAAGCAGCGTATTCAGGTATAAGTCTTCGCAGTGGTGTAAGTCGTTGGCAAAGAGATCTTCCGTAAGAAGTGTGCGACGATACAACTTGTTCCATAGAAAACCCTCTACTCCTTCATCGGTAAAAAGGGATGCTAAGGCTGAGTCCGATTCGGAAGGGAGGTAGGGAGTGATGATGCCATCTTTGATTGTTCGATAACCGCAGATGCAGATATCTGCATGGCTACGAATAATTTCGGAAACCATTGCCTCTGCATAGGTTGTGTGAAGCACATCATCCGCATCCACAAAGCATAGAAAGGTACCATGGGCATGGGAAATGCCGGTCTTTCTTGCATGTGAAACACCGTTATGGGGTAGTGGATAGTAGTGAATACGGGAATCCCTTTGAAGCGCTTCCTGACAGATGGCAGCACTCATATCCGTAGAACCGTCGTCAATGAGCAATAATTCCCAATCTGTAAGGGTTTGCTTGCGTATGCTGGTGATACATGCAGGTAGCGTGGCGGAAGCGTTGTATAGGGGAACAATAATTGATAACTGACACATGGGGAAGTCTCCTTTTTGAATTCTCTATTAATAATAGTAAACGTAAAAAAGCATTTTGACAAGGGGAGAAAAAGAATGGAAATGCAAAAGATACCGAAAATTATCCATTATTGTTGGTTCGGTGATGGAGAAATGTCGGAACAGGAAAAAAGGTGCATAGCGAGCTGGCGAAGGTGCTGTCCGGATTATACAATTCAATGTTGGAATGAAACCAATTTTGATTTTTCGGACTGCCGTTACGCTGTGGAAGCGGCGAAGGCGCAAAAGTGGGGATTTGTAACGGACTATGTACGCTTGAAGGTACTGTATGATTACGGTGGTTTTTATTTTGATACCGACGTAGAAATGTTAAAAAATCTGGACCCCTTGCGTGAACATAGATTTTTTATTGGATTTGAAACCAATGAACGTGTAAATGACGGGCAGGGAGTAGGTGCCGTTGCGCGACATCCAATTATTAAGATGATGCTGGAGAAGTATCAAAAACTTTCGTTTTTTACGGAAGAAGGTAGATACAATTTGAAAGAATCGCCACAGTATCGTACGGAGGTTCTCTTAGAAAAGGGACTGCAATTAACCGGAAGAAGGCAGCAGCTTGGGGATGCAGAAATATATCCGGTAGAGTATTTTTGCCCAAAGAGTTTCCAAACCGGACGAATTCGGGTTACAAAAAATACCTATAGCATCCACCATTTTCGTGGGTCGTGGCATACGAAAAAGGAACGCCGATATATTCGTATTACGCAGGGGTTGAATCGCCTGATAGGAGAACGGGCGGGAAGTAAATTTGTTCGGTGGTTGTATGCCTGCAACGATTTGATAAAACATAAGAAATAGCAGGTAAAGAAATGAGAAGAAAACTGGTTCTTAGGAACTTATTTGTGGCAGGAGTAGGGCAGATAGTTACGTCCCTGTTGGGGTTGATTGTTCGTGCGGTTTTTGTAAGAACACTTGGTATAGAATATTTAGGTGTAAGCGGTATTTTTTATAATATAATGGCGATTCTTTCACTGTCAGAGTTAGGGATTGGAATTGCGATTGTATACAAATTGTATGAACCGATTGCTTTAGAGGATGTGGAAAAAGTAAAATCCTATATGGCATTTTTCCGAAAAGCATACCTTGTAATTGGCGGAGTGGTACTGGTACTTGGATTGTTGCTTACGCCGGTGGTGCCTTATTTGGCAAAAGACAAAATTAATATTCCCCATATTTATCTAATATACATACTATTTGTGTTAGAGTCGGCAGTGTCATACGTTTTTTCGTATAAAAAATCGTTGATTATTGCCAATCAAAAGAAATATATTGTGGATACCTACTGCAATGCAGGGAAAGTTGCCCGGGCAGTGTTGGGAATTCTATTTCTTATCAAAACAAGAAATTATATTGGATTTTTGGCAATTCAGATAATAACCGGTGTACTGTTTGATGTTCTTGTGAATCTTAGAGCGAATAAAATGTTTCCTTATTTGCGCGACAGGGTTCATGAACCGCTATCATCGGAGGCGAGCAGGGATATCCGTGAAGGCACGAGCGCTATGTTGGTGCATAAGGTATCCACCATTATTGTGAAGGGGACAGACAATCTGCTACTGTCTAAGATTGTTGGCATGGCGGTGGCTGGAATTTATGCCAATTATGCCATGATATCCAATGCCATTAACGGCGTATTGACTATGATTTTTGCCTCTATGACGGCAAGCATTGGGAATTATACGGTGGTAGAAGAAAAAGAAAATCAACGGGCACTGTTGGAACAATTGAGTTTCTTTGAGTATTGGATCGTGTCTTTTTGCGCAATCAGTCTGGCCGGATTATGGAATCCCTTTATTCGGTTGTGGATAGGAAAAAAGTATGTGTTTGCAGAACCGACGGTTCTGATGCTGGCCCTGTGCTTTTATGTCAGTGGACGACGTATGGTAATATTAATGTTTCGCGATGCGATGGGGCTATTTCGTTATGATTACAAAAAGGCGATAGGTGAGGCAATCGGCAACTTGCTGATATCCATTGTGTTGGGACACTTTTTTGGAACCATTGGTATTTTTGCCGGAACGGTAATAACGATGGTGGTTATATGTCTACCCATTGAACCAAGGGTGTTGTATGAAAAGGGATTTGCATGTTCGGCGTTACCGTATTATGGGATGTACGTTCTGGAACTGGTGGTGTTTCTGCTTTTAGGTGGAGGAACTCTGGAAGTGGTTTCCCTGATTCAGAAAACGGGGATTGTGGGGTTCATTATGAAAGCAGGGGTCTGTCTGGTTGTACCCAATATAGGGATGATGCTTGTGTGGGGCAAAACCAAGGCATTTCGTTCCATGCTGGAATTAGGAAGGCGGAGTAAAAGTGATGCAAACGTTGGTTAGTATTGTTGTACCGGCTTATAATGTGGAAAAATACATTGCGCGTTGTTTGGATTCTTTATGTGTGCAAACCTATCAGAAATTGCAAATTATTGTAGTGGACGATGGCTCGACGGATGCAACGGGAGCAATTTGCGATGCTTATAAAGAAAATGATGAGCGTATTTTGGTGATTCATCAGGCGAATAAAGGTGTTTCGGTTGCGCGAAACCTGGGGCTTTCACAGGCAAAAGGAGAATATTGTGCTTTTGTTGACGGGGATGATTACATAGACGATTATACCATTGAAACAGCAGTAAAAGCGCTAGAGGATTCCAATGCGGATTGTGTGAACTTTGCATACCGAAAGGTGGATGAAACAGGAAAAATACAGGAAGTTTATACCTTTCTTCATGGAATGCAAAAACTCGAGACAGAGGAGCAAAAACTTCGGTTTCTACTGGATAGGCTGCTTTGTTATCGGGTTGGATATGAAGTTTGGGATAAATTATTCCGGATGGATATCATTAAGAACCAGAAACTCGAATTTACGCAAGATTGTAAAATGGGTGAAGATTTGGGATTTGTAATGCGTTATTGCTTATATGCGAAGTCCATGTTTTGCATGGAAGGACAGTATTATAATTATGTAATACGGGAGAATTCGGCCATGGGGCAAGCCGATGTATTTGAAAAAAACATGGAAGGGTATATCTGTTTTTTGAAGGGGGTGTATGATACCTTGGAAAGGGAATCGAGGTTACAGTTTTTACGAAGTCACTATCCATTGTTATTTGCCAAGGCTATGGAAAACCCAGTGCGGGGACATAGCATAAGTGAGATTACGCAAGTGATAGGAGAACTGTCTTATAGAGAGTTTTATCTGGAGCAGATAAAGGAAATTGCAACAATGCGTAAGTGCTTTCGAGAAAACTACGGATCCAATAAATGGAAAAATGTTTGGCGAAGTTATGTGGCACTTGAAGTTGCGTTGACAAAAGGCACCCGGTGGAAACGCATATATTTGTGGGTGTATAATTGGTATCGGAGATTACGATATGGAGAAGTGATAGATACCATGAAGCAGCCATAGGTGGCTAAGGAAACTGATTGTATCTTTACAGCGAAATAGGCTGCATGATATAATAAATTGTTTATAGTTGTCGGGTAGATATGGAAGAGGAGAAAGGTATGAATCGATCAAATATTAGAGCAAATACAAATTGCTTTCAGATGATTTTGGATGCTTGTATATTTGCCATTTCATTTGTGGGAGACGTATTATGGCTTGGACGTGGTATGTCTGTAAAATCTCTTGGAAATATGCTTATTCTAGCTGGTATTTTTGCAATAATTTTTCTGTTGTCAAATAAGGAACAGTACCTTTATAACGTGACAATGTTTTACTACATTGATCGCGTACAACGTAAGATTTTGAAATCGTTTATCAGAGCATTTATTGCAACGTCGGCCGCAATCGTTTTTATGCCACAGATGTGGAACAATCGAATGGTATTTTTTGCTTTTTGTGCAATCGGATACATTTTGATATGTATAAAATCTATTTTGTTAAAATCTGTTATGGATAATCTGGAGCAGAAAAATGCGCCAAGAACAGCATATGTAGGAAATCCGGAAGAATTTGGAAAATTTAATTATTATATTAGTAAAACAAGCATTTGTATTCAACAGATTGGCTTTATTGCCATGAGTAGAGAAGCCTATGAGAATGCTTCTCATGAAGACTATATTGGGTGCGTGGATGATTTGGAGGAGTTGATTCGTGAGCATGCTATTGACCAGATATACATCATGCAGAACGATGAAGATGACTTGCGGGTGACGCAGCGATATGTGGATTTGTGCATAGACATGGGGGTAACGGTGCGTTTGGTTGTAGACTTCTACAAGCGACGTGGGGCGGATAGTTACGTTAGTTCCGTGGGAACTTATCCGGTTATTACCTATCATACAGTGTCCCTTAATACAAATGAGCAGTTGATTAAGCGAATGGTGGATGTTTTTGGGGGATTGGTTGGAATTCTTGTATTTTCGCCAATTATGTTGATTGTTGCCATTGCGGTCAAGATTGATTCACCGGGACCGATTCTGTTTAAGCAGGAAAGAGCCGGCCAGAATGGGCGCAAATTTAAAATGTACAAGTTTCGAAGCATGTATCAGGATGCGGAGAAACGAAAACAGGAGCTAATGGATCAGAATGAAATGAATGGGGAACTGATGTTTAAAATGAAAGAAGATCCTCGTATTACCCGTGTGGGGAAAGTGATTCGTAAGCTTAGTATAGATGAGTTGCCACAGTTTTTCAACGTGCTGGGCGGAAGTATGAGTCTGGTTGGTACAAGGCCACCGACAATGGATGAGGTAGAGAAGTATCAGAAGAATCATTGGCGAAGAATCAGTATTAAACCGGGGATTACCGGCATGTGGCAGGTAAATGGAAGAAGTTCTATACAGGATTTTAATGACGTGGTGGAACTGGATGTTGAATATATTGATAACTGGTCTTTATGGCTTGATTTAAAGATAATGGTGAAGACAGTGTTTGTGGTATTGGGGCGTAGCGAGGCATATTAAAAGCACAAGCGCTAGGACTTGTGCTTTATAGCGGATAATCCGTTTTGAATATGGCGTTTGAAATCACGTAGCATAAAGACGATATAGATGCCAATGCACCCCCCAAAGAGGTCCAGGAGTACGTCGTGAATGGATGAGCCGCGACCACCGCTATAGTATTGGTTGATTTCGTCCAAAGTTGCTACAAACACGATTAGAAGTAGGATGGCAAGAATTTTTTTGAAGCTGTTGCGACGGTGGTCAAGACGCCACAGCAGATAATAGCCAAAAAAACCTAATAAATTATAAATAAACAGGTGCGCAACTTTCCGAACCGGGCCATCCAGGCAATTGGCAAGGAATGTAACATCTGCGCTTGTGTGTATATTGGTTGGGAATTTGGAAACCCAAAGGTTGGTGATGGCTGTTGCAACCTGGCGGCTTGCGCTATGAGATTGTGTAACCGTTTGGTCGGAAAAGTAAAATATTATCGCAATGATAGTAAAAATCATGGCGAGAAATAATAAAATTTTCATAAGTTTATTCATAACAAAGCTCCTTGAGGATTAAGTGTTCTAGTTGTTATTGTAATACAGGAAAGAAGGAAATGCAACCAAGCGGAGCTGGGTATGAGATGTTTAGGAGGAAAAATGGAATACGAAGTAAAAATCGACGTAGTTCGTTGCATTCGGGCTATGTTTGAAAAATGGTATCTGTACATTTTGTTGGGGATAGTCAGCGTTGGAATTGTGTTTGGCATGAATTATGGAAAAGAGGAATTGTATCAGGGATACACAACCATATATTGTGCCATAAACGGAACGTACACGGCAACAGCTGAGAGCATGAAGATTGTAAAATTGAATGCGAAACTTGTAAACAGTAATAAAATTGCCACACGAGCAGTGAGTATTATGGGTAATAATAGCATTACAGCAGAAGATGTGCAAGCGATGATTTCCGTCGATTTTTCAGAGGAATCGCCTGTTCTTGGAATCGCAGCGGTAAATGCCAGTCCGAAGGTTGCCGTGTCGGTTGCAAATGCGGTTGCGGAGGCATTTGTTATTGAAGCATCCAATATCTCTGCAAATGACGGAGTACAGATTTTTGACAAGGCGGTTACTGCGGAGCGGGTATCCAAAGGATATGTAAAAAACACGGTATTGCTGTTTGCAGTAGGATTTTTACTGTTAACTGCAGTCATTGCAGGCGTAGAAATTTTGTCTGATCGCGTTTATCATGTGGAAGATGCAGAACTTGATGGCGAGTTGGAGCTTTTAGGGGTTATTCCCGAGCAGACAATGAGAGGAAGAGGGGAACGAAACAATGGCTAAGATAATGAAGGTCTATCAGACGAAGAACTATATGCTGAATGATGCATTCGATCGTATTGTTGCACGGATACATATGAAAAAGCAAAAAGATAAGATGTCAACGTTTGTGGTATGCGGAACGCAACCGGGGGTGGGAACCACATCGGTGGCCATAAATCTTGCCATTGCTATGGCAGGTTCAGGGTGGAAAACCTTGTTGATCGATTCAGATTTACGAAAGGTAGGGAAACATAAACACCTCAATGAAACAGAAGATTATGGACTGTCAGATTATCTGGATCAAAAAACAGAGATAGAGGAAGTAATATACGATACAAATCACGACCATTTGTCTTATCTACCAAGTGGAATAGAGTCTAACAGTGTTGTGCGTGGAATTTGTTCAGTGCGGATGCAGCAATTATTAGAGCAGGTAGAAAAAGAGTATGACTACGTAATTGTGGATGTGCCTGCAATGTCAGCGGCGGTTGATGGAAGTGTTGTAGCCAGCCTTGTGGATGGAACGGTAATGGTAACATCACAGCGAAAAGGTTATACAATAAAAGCAATCCGTGAGGCAAAACGTGAATTGGATAGAGTTGGGGCAAACGTTTTGGGAATCATTGTGAACCAGGTAGAACCGGCAGAGTATCGCCGGTCGATGAAGAACTATGATTATTTTAAAAAGCATAAATACATGAAAAAGAAAATTGGAGGACGGGTATGAAAAAGAGAGTCGTTTTGATGATGGCATTGCTTCTCATGGTAATGGTTGGCGTGCATACTTTGGAGGCAAAAGCAGCTACGAAGCCACAGGTAATTATAAGTAGCTATACGTTAGATGATGAAATTGAATTTGGAAAAGAAACGAATTTGCATTTAAACATTACAAATGAGAGCGGGCGTGTTGGCGTAAAGGGAATTTTAATTACCTATGTATCAGAAAATAATACAATTGTGCCTGCACAAGGAAAATCTAACCAGGTGTATATTACCAGCATTGAACCGGGAAAAACGGCAGCAGTAGACGTTCCGGTTGTGTTTAATAACTCCGGAGACTTTTTTGGACAGGCATCCTTTACAATCGAATATTCTGTTGAAAATCGGGAACCTTTTACAAATCAAAGTTATATAGTATTTCCGTTTACGGAAAGCGGTGTTTTGGACATTAAAAATGTAAATGTTGCTACGAATGCCAGCATAGGTGCAAAATCCTTAGTTGGTGTCAATTATACAAACAATAGTGAATCGCTAATCCGTGGCGTAAAACTTGTGGTAAGTGGCGATGTTGAAGGAGAACGTGTAGAAACAAAACTTGGCGATGTTACCGCACAGAGAAACGGATATTTTGAAACGTACGTTGTATATAAACATGAAGGTGCCAATAAGATTAAAATCTCATTGGTCTATGAGGATGAGAAAGAGAATTCATATGTTGCAAATGGTGGGGAATATACAGTTATGGTTTCAAAAGACAACGATGTTGTAGACGAGGGAAGAGGCAGCGGTGTTACTGATAATGGTCAAAGTGAAAATAATAGTAATGTGGATATGCATAAGTTTTTCATTGGATTGGCTATTATTCTTGTTGTAGTTTTGGTAGTAGTAGCAATCGTGCAGGTGGTTCGTAAACGTAAGATGTAGGGTGACAGTATGAAAATTGCGATGATAGGCCATAAACGAATCCCATCCAGAGAAGGTGGTGTGGAAGTTGTAGTCGAAGAATTGGCAACAAGATTGGCAGCGTTGGGACACCAGGTGGATGTATATAATCGTAAAGGTAAAAACGTGGCAGATGCCAATGCCGATTTAGATAAAAGAAATTTAAAAACGTACAAAGGTGTTCGCCTGATACGTGTGCCAACTTCGGAGCGACGAAGTCTGAACGCAATGGTATATTCTGCTCTGGCAACCATCAAGGCGTTGTTTGGACGCTATGATGTAATTCATTATCATGCGGAAGGTCCTTGCGTTATGTTGATGCTACCGCACTTGTTTCGAATTCGAACGGTGGCAACCATTCATGGATTGGATTGGCAACGTTCGAAATGGGGGGGCTTTGCAACACGTTACTTATTGCTGGGAGAGAAGATTGCAGCAAAATATGCGGATGAAGTAATCGTTCTTTCGCGTAATGTTCAGAAATACTTTGCTGAAAAATACGGAAGAGAAGTGCGCTATATTCCGAATGGTGTTTCAGCTGTGGAACGACTAGGGGCAAAAGAGATAACGAAGCAGTACGGATTGACGGAAGGTGGATACATTTTGTATTTGGCACGAATTGTGCCGGAAAAAGGACTTCATTATCTTTTGGAGGCTTTTCGCGATATTGATACGGAGAAAAAGCTTGTAATTGCTGGCGGGGCAAGCCACACGAGTGAGTATTTAGAACAGATTAAGAAAATAGCGGCTAAAGACAAGCGCGTAATTATGACCGGGTTTGTTCAGGGGGCTGTATTAGAGGAACTGTATAGCAATGCCTATGTATACGTTCTTCCAAGCGATGTGGAGGGGATGCCACTTAGCCTTTTAGAGGCGATGAGTTATGGAAATTGTTGTCTTACTTCCGATATTCCGGAATGCATTGAGGTAGTAGGAACAAATGCAGAACATTTTGAAAAAGGAAATGTTGTAGATTTAAAGAATAAATTAGTGAAACTATGCGAGAATAAGACGTTGGTAGAGGAGTATCGCAGTAAAGCAGCGTCTTATATTTTGAAAAAATATCATTGGGATACAGTGGTGGAAGAAACGCTTAAGCTGTATCATAAATGATACTTGGTTTTTGTTTTGAGAGGTGGATTTTTTGAAAAGGGTCTTAATCGTTATGGCAACCTTGTATAACGGGGGAGCAGAGAAGAGTCTCGTTAATATGTTGAATGAGTTTTCAAGCGACAGATATGAAATAGATTTATTATTGTTTAAGAAGCGTGGCATGTTCCTTAAACAGGTGCCGTCATATGTGAATGTATTGGAAACCCCGCAAGATTTGAAACGAATGTTTGGAACGGCGAAGGATTCCGGATTACTGCTACCCTGGCGGCTTTTGGGAAATTTGATTGCCCGGATATTTACAAGAAATGTTCATACAATGAGAGGGATGCGTTGGAAATATTTTTATTCGCCAACGATTAAAAATATAGAACAGTCGTATGATGTGGCTATCGCTTATCTATCAGATGAAATATTGTGGTATGTGGATGAAAAGGTAAAGGCAAAACGTAAAATTGGTTGGATTCATAATGACTATCGTTCGGCCGGTTATTCGCGAAAGTATGACTATCCGCATCTGGAAAGGATGTCGGGAATCGTGTCGATTTCCAATCATTGCGTGGAAATTATCAAGGAAGAGTTTCCTGAATTTGCAACAAAAACCTATATGGTCGAGAACATTACGTCAGCGAAAGTGATTCGTCAAAAAGCTGCGGAGTTTATGCCAAAGGAGTATACCGCTGAAATGCGAATACTTTCGGTAGGGCGTTTGCATGAACAGAAGGGATTCGATTTGGCTATTGATGCTGCTGCAATTTTAAAAGAAAGAAACATTGACTTTTGCTGGTACGTTATTGGAGCAGGTGACATCGAAAATGAGTTGAAGGAGCGTATTTACGCTAGAAAAGTACAGGATTGTTTTGTACTGCTGGGAGTACGGGAGAATCCCTATCCGTATATAGAAAATTGTACAATATTTGTACAAACATCCCGTTATGAGGGGAAGTCGGTTGTGCTGGATGAAGCAAAGATTTTGGCAAAGCCGATTATTGCAACAAACTATCCGACGGTGAAGGATCAGTTGAAGAACCGGAAGGAAGGAATTTTGGTTTCGATGGATGCAAAAGGAATTGCCGATGGAATAGAGGAACTTTTGAACAATAAGGAAAAGCAACAGGAATTAAGTTCGTATTTAAGTGCTCATAAATACGATAATTGCGAAGAAATTCAGAAATACTGTGAATTGATAGATGGATGATAGAAGGGAAACGGGTATGGAACAGCCATATTTTAGTATTGTTTTGCCGGTGTATAATGTGGAAACATATTTGGCGCGATGTATAGAATCTATTGTACACCAATCTTTTACCAATTATGAGATGATTCTGGTGGATGATGGATCTGGGGACGGAAGCGGAGCAATTTGTGATGCATATGCTAAGCAAGATGAACGTATACAAGTAATTCATAAAGCGAATGGAGGACTATCCAGTGCGCGAAATGCAGGAATGAAAAAGGCGAGAGGACGCTACATTTTCTTTGTGGATTCGGACGATTGGATTGAACCGGAAGCATTGGCGTGTCTATATGGAAAAATAGAAAACAATCCCTGCGATGTTCTGAAATTTAATTTTTATAATCAACCCTCCGGAGAAGAAACCATATCGAGTATTTCGACGGGGATTTATGAAAAAGATGAAATAACCAATTGTGTTATGCATGAAGCAATTAAGGAAACGGGAAGGATTAATTTTTCGGCATGGTCCCATGTATATCGGACGGAGCTTTTAAAAAGGGAAAAAATCGAGTTTGTTTCCGAACGAGAAATCGGAAGTGAAGATTACTTATTCAACTTTCAAGTGTATTTATGTGCAAATCGCATGCAGGTGATTGCAGAGTGCCTGTATGATTATGATTGTAGAGAAGGGAGCTTATCAAGAAGGTATCGGCCGGCTCTTTTTGAACAATATTATCAGTTGCAAGTAAGGATGGAAGCATATGCGGATAAGAAAGGGGTAAAAGAGTTTTTTGCGGAGGACTTGAAGTATTCCTATATTTGGAAGAATTTCTATGTTGTTATGCGTAATGAATTGGTTCGATATAGCGATAGAGGATATCGGAATTGTGTTCGCCGCATTGATGAAATCCTACGTCATGAGAAATTGCGGGAAATGCTAAAGGATTACTCCTTTGGGCAGGAAAGCTTAATAAGAAAGTTTCAGATTGTTATGATGAGGCATAGAATGAAGTGGACGATTAGCGCGTGGATGGTGTATAGTCTACATAAAGAGGTGAGGCGTACAAAAAATGAGAGGGATAATTAAGGTTAAAAAACAGGAATTGGCAACAATGGCGATTGCAGTGTTGCTGTTTCACTTATCGATAGTAAAAATAAACGAAGCATATTTTCGGAACTATCCGAGAATGCAGTTGGGAATTGTAATTGTATTGACGGCATATTTGTTACTGCATTTGCGGTGTTTATTTCTGAAAAAAAATATTCTATTTAACATAGTGGTTTTGATGTTTGGCATGGGAATGTTTATAACGATTTACAGAAATATGCGCGTGTTCCCCAATTCGTTTCGAAGTGGTATGCTTACAATTTTTCAATATATGATGGTTCTATTGGTTATGGAATGTTTGCATGAATCGGGAAATATAGTCGCGGTCGTGAAGACATTCTATTACTGTGCGCTTTTCTATTGTGTGTTGGCGGATTTTCATGCGGTATTGACCGGAGCAAAATATATAGGCGTTATTGGAACGTATTTGGTAGGAAATAAGTTTAGTATTGCCTATTTACACATTTACACGCTTTGCTTTTTTTATTTTCTTTGGCAAAGGAAAGGCAGGTCCTACCTGCTTTTGATAGCACATTATGCAGTTGCTGTGTTGATTTGCATTTACTCACAATGTACCACAGGACTTCTGGGATGCGCAATATTATTGATTGCACATGTGGTGCGTCCGTTGGGGGCTAAGCTAATCAAAAAAGTGCCGGTGGCATATGGATTATTGTTGCTTGCTACCTTTGTTTTATTGATTTTCTCAGAGATTGTGAAGTGGAAACCGATACGATTTGTAATTGAAGAAGTACTAAATGAGGATATAACGCTGACCGGTAGAATGGGAGGATTCGTAAATATCCATAGACCACTTTTACTAGATCCCATATGGGGAGTAAGTCCACTAAACAACTACATTATTTCGCGACGTTATGTTGGAATGGATGATCTGCAGAATGGAATGGCGGATATGATGCTATCGTATGGTTTGGTGGGAGTGTCTTTGCTGTTAATCTTGATAGCGTTGTGTATGCGTAAAGGAAATGTTAAGCAGGGGTATGGATTTTATGCCATGATGTATATGTTTATTGCCCTTGCAGCTGTGGAAGTGACACTTAATTTGAAATTTGTAGTGGTATTGTCCCTGGTGGCGTTTGCGTGGGATAAAAAAGAGGAAAATAGGTTAATCAGGTGAACTATATGAAAATTGCAATTTTGTCTATGCAGAAAGTTATAAATTACGGTTCTGTTTTGCAGGCGTATTCTCTTAGAGAAATGGTAAGGAAGGTCTCAGGAATTGAGGCTTCTTTTCTTGATATTGAAGATTCACCATCGGTAGAAGCCATTATGCCGGTGCAGGATGGTGCAGATTATCAGGGGGAATATGAGTATTCCGTAAGAGGATTTCGAAGGGTCAAAAAAATTATGATGTATTGTGTTCAGAAATGGATTTTCTTTAGGAAAATTGAGCATTTCTGGAAAGATGAGCTTGCTATTCGAAGGGAGGATAATGAGCAGCAATACGATTTGGTAATTGTTGGTAGCGACGAGGTGTTTAAATGTACAGACCATATACGATTGCAATTGTATGGAAGCATACGACAAGCACAAAAGGCTGTCACGTACGCTGCATCCTGTGGGGCAGCAGTTTCGGAAGGAATTCCGCAAGAGGTTGTGCCTATAATTAGAAAAAGCATGAAAAATTTTAAGGCCATGTCTGTGCGTGATGAAGGAACGGAGAAGTACGTAAGGTATTTGTATGATGGACAAATTTTGCACCATCTGGATCCGGTATTAGTAGGTCCACTTGCAAAAAGACAGGGAAAACCGGTGCCGTTATCAAAATACATGATTATCTATGCCTACAATGATAGAATACGAAGCAAACGGGAAATAGATGCTATTCGCGGGTTTGCTAAGGAACATAACCTAAAAACAGTTTGTTTTGGGGGTGTTTTGAGTTGGTGTGATTTGTTTATTCCAGCAGATCCATTTCGCTTGCTGGATTATTTTAGCTGTGCAGAATATGTGGTGACAGATACATTTCATGGAACTATTTTTTCAATTATTTGTCATAAGAAATTTGTTTCTATTCAAAGAAAGACCAACAAAAACAAGATGTCAACCCTTTTGGCAGATTTGGAATTATCACAAAGAATGGTTTGTGATATGGAGCAATTGGCGACGATACTTGAGAGTGAAATTAATTATGAGAAGACAGATGCGATAATTGAAAAGGAACGAGAACGCTCAGAAAACTACTTGAAGCATTGTGTAGCACTGTGCAGAGGGAGAGAACTATGATTTTGTTTGAAAGAGAAGCGGACTGTTGCGGTTGTGGAGCGTGTGCACAAGTGTGTCCGGTTCAGGCTATTTCTATGCAAGAAAGTAAAACAGGGTTTTTATTTCCGAAAATAGATGCGAATCGTTGCATAGAGTGTGGGAAGTGCCAGAAAAGCTGTGGTTATCAAAAAACTTGCCTTGAAACGGAACCGCTAGAGGCGTGGGCTGCATCAGCCAGAGATAGAAAGATAGAGATAAACAGTGCTTCGGGCGGTATTTTTGCAACGATTGCAACGGAGATTGTTGAGGCAGGAGGCGTGGCTGTTGGGGCTGTAATGAAAAATACACAGCAGGGGATACGGGTATGCCACGTTATTGGAAAAACGGTGGAAGATGTAGGAAAGATGCAGGGATCGAAGTATGTACAGTCGGATGCCTATGTAGTGTTTGATGGGGTAAAGAAGGCATTGGCAAAAGGAACGCAGGTATTGTTTTGCGGAACACCGTGTCAGGTGGCTGCAATCAAGAAAGTAACAGGAAATCCGGATAATTTGTTTACAATGGATCTGGTTTGTCATGGAGTTCCATCTCAGAAAATGTTCCGTGATTTTATTGCAAGATTGGAAAAAGATTTACAGATTCAGATGGAAGCGTTTTATTTCCGTAGCAAAGTGTTTGGAAGAAATGACTATATTGCGGAGATTGTTCCGAAAAGAAATAAGAAAATTTATGGAATTCCCCATGGATTATTGTCATTTTATAAGTTGTTTTTAGATGGAAAGATTAACCGCAAGAGCTGTTATCAATGTCCATTTGCCACAAAGCAGAGAGTGGCAGATTTGACCATAGGCGACTATTGGGGAATTGAAAATCAACACGAAAAGGAAATTGCAGAAGGTGTTGTAAATTTATCACAATCATGGTCGTCAATCCTGGTAAATACCATGAAGGGAAGGGCATTGCTTGAAACGTATGGAAAGAAATTAAGTAAGGTTCCGTCGAAGTATGAAAAAATTGCGGAAAGAAATGAACAGTTAAAAATGCCTCTAAAGGAACCGAAAGAGCGTAAAGAACTTATGAACTTATACGAGAAGGAAGGATATAATGCAGTAGAGAACTGGTTTCGGGCACGCATGGGGGGAAAGATAAAGTTTGCAATAAAACGCATTCTTGGAATCAAAAAGCACACAAAGCAAGGAGACGTAAATTTTGAAAAATAACAGAAGCGTAAATGCTTTTCGAAATATGGTGGCTGGATTTGCCATGAAAATTACCCAGATTTTATTGCCATTTTTAACAAGAACGGTAATGATTCATGTGTTGGGAATGGAATATTTGGGATTATCCGGCTTGTTTGCTTCCATTTTGGATATGTTGAACATGGTTGAACTTGGTGTGGGGAGAGCAATGGTATTTAGTATGTACAAGCCAATCGCTGAGAATCGGGAAGATACTCTATGTGCACTAATGCGATTATATAAGGTGTATTATAGAATCATTGGACTGGTTGTTGCTATTGGAGGAATGCTGATTTTGCCATTTATTCCTCGCTTAATCAAAGGTGATGTGCCGGCAGATGTAAGTGTTTATGCATTATATTTGTTGAACTTAGCAGCAACTGTGTTGTCCTATTGGCTTTTTGCATACAAAAACAGTATTTTATCGGCCCATCAAAGAGAAGATATCGTCAGCAGAGTAAAACTGATAATTGTTGTGGTTCAGAATGGCGTACAGATGCTTTTGTTATTTTTAACGCACAATTATTACACGTTTGTTATTACGGTTTTGGTTATGCAAGTGATTACGAATATTACAACCGCAGTGATTGCAAATCGTATGTATCCACAGTACGTGGCAAAGGGAAAATTACCAAAAGCTGAAGTGCAAAAGATAAATGCCCAGATAAAAGATTTGTTTACATCCAAAATAGGCGGTGTTGTTTTTTCAGCAGCGGATTCTGTGGTAATTTCTGCCTTTTTAGGATTGCAGATATTGGGTATCTATCAGAATTATTATTATATTGTGAATGCAATCATTGGATTCGTACAGATTATTTATTCGGCAACAACAGCGGGAATTGGTAATAGTATCATAACGGAAACGAAGGAGAAGAATTATAGAGATTTTAGTAAGTTGACTTTTTTCATTGCATGGATAGCAGGATTTTGCAGTTGTTGTTTTATTTGCCTATTTCAACCATTTATGGAGTTGTGGGTAGGTAAGAAGGGCTTGCTGCCAATGGGAATGGTGCTTTTGCTGGGCGTATTCTTTTGGATATGGGAATTATACCGTTTGATTAACGTTTATAAAGATGCTGCAGGAATTTGGCATGAAGACCGGTTTCGTCCGTTAATAGCAGCAGGTGTGAATTTGGGGTTGAACATAACGCTGGTAAACATTTGCGGCTTATACGGTGTCATTCTTTCAACGGTTTTGTCTGTTTTGTTTGTAGGTTGGCCGTGGGCAATGCATAATGTATTTTCAAATCTGTTTGCAAAAGCGTATATCATCGGTTACGTTGCCAAACTGATAAACTATGCCTTGGTATCCACCGTGGCTATTGCCATAACGTACACTATATGTGGTTTGGTTAAAGGCAATCTGTTTTTCATTGTCGCTGTCCGTGCATGTATTTGCGTGGCGGTAACAAATGGGCTATTTTGGTTAGCCTACTGCAGAACTGCAGAGTATATGGAAATGAAACAACTTGTGCAAAGTCTTTTGAAGAAAAGGAGAAGATAAAAAATGGATATACGTGGAAGAATCATAACAGTTCTTCGTTGGGGAAAGAAGCAATTGTGTGTGGTGAAGAAGCATTTTTTGCGAATAGCCTATTTTGTGTTGCGTCCATTTCAACATAAAAAGCTTGTGATGCAGATAGAACAAGCAGAAAGAACTCTTACGGATGTTCGTCCGAATGTTCGGGGAACCAGCATGGGGAAGAATCAGTTGTGTCGTCCATTTCAATATGATTTACAGATCATTATTGCAGCCTACAATGTAGAGGAGTATGTGGAAGCATGTATGGAGTCGGTTTTAAATCAAAAGACGAAATATACCTATAAAGTCATTGTTGTTGAGGATGGCTCTACGGATGGAACCGCCAATATACTGAAAAAATACGAACAGGACGACCGCGTTTGCGTGATTTATCAGCAAAATGCAGGACTGTCGGCAGCTAGGAATACGGCACTTAAAAAGATAGAGGCTTCCTATGTTATGTTTGTTGATTCGGATGATATGGTGGCGGAAGGGGCTGTTGAAACCCTGATGGAGACTGCGTTTCGTATGCAGGCCGATATTGTGGAGGGTGGTTATTATACGTTATATGAAAACTCGTTACGTAAGGAATTGGGGGTAGGGCAGATGCAAAAAGTTTGCCCGCTGAAGGCGTTGGACGGTATGCCTGCAAGAAAAGTATTTCGAAGTGAATTATTCGAAGATATTATATTTCCAAGAGGATATTGGTTTGAAGATACGGTGAATATGATGCGTGTTTTTCCGAAGGCAAAAAGCGTCTATAAAATACCGGAAAGAGTGTATATCTATCGTATGCGTCGCGATAGTATAACGCATATGACGAAGAAAAACGCCAAAAGCCTGGATACGTATTGGATTTCGGAATTGCTTTTGCAAGAATATGCTAAATGCGGAGGAAAAAGGGAAAAAGAATATTGCGAAATGTTTTTGCGGCAGATTCTTATAAATGCCCACAGACTTGGTGATCAAGCAGAAAGTATCCAAAAAAGTGTGTTTGCATTATCGGCTGCGTTAGTAGACACGTATTTTGCGGAGGATTATCAAGAGATAGAGAATTCAAGCTTGTATATTGCCTTAAAGACGAAGGATTATTTGGCGTATAGATGGTATTGGCGAACACATTAAAAAATAACTCCGTATAAGCATGGCTTATACGGAGTTTGCTCGACCTCTACGGTGCGGGTTCGTTAAACAGTTTCAAAAGTTCTACGCCGTCACGATAGTAGGAATAATCACCATTAGCGACGGTGTGTCCCCAATGGACTTTCTTGGTTTTATTAATGGAAAGACCACGGCCACAGAACAATTGAACATTGTGGTTCATGTCTTGATCCTTGACATCAACACCGATGGTTGCGGTTAATAAATCCGATACATTTGAATCATTCGTCCATACTTCATATGCAGCGGCAAATTGCGTATAATCCTCTTTATCGAGAGGCTGTAGCTTGCCCCAAAAATGAAGGGCGTTACCGTTTAACTCATCGGCAGTAAGCTTAATCTCAGCGTAATCGTCATGGTAAGTTACGTTTTGACATTTTGTTGCAGTTGCAGTAGGCCAAGGCAAGGTATAAATGTAAATACCCGGTGGATATGGCTTGGAATCAAGGGTAATCCACTTATTTTGGCTCTTTGAAAAAGCAAACAACTTCATCTTACCAATGCATAGCGAGAACTCATCCGGCAATTGGGCACCATGGGTTGGATAAATGGCACCAATAGAGATGGTTTGCGTATGTACGTCGGAGAAGGTATCAATAAAATGGCCATTATCACGCCATGCTTCTATCATGAAATCCGATCTGGATTCGGAAGGTAGATTCATGGACAAGTAGACAGGGTCGTTTAGCCATTCGGTAGGTATACGACCATCGTTTTTATCCTTCTTCCCGATACGGAAGTCAGCCCATTGCAACACACTATGGGACTGATAAGCATTGCCAACGGAATTTAATATATCGTTACGATTAAGTACTGTTGTGCTGCGTTGGTCAAAGTTCACCGTGTCAGGGGTGCTTGATGAGGAAGAAACGATTGTTTCATCGGTTGATGAATCGGATAAGCATTCCGGTTCGACATCAATCAGCTCACCTATTACACGATAACGGAAAAGGGAACTGTAGACACGGGTCCATTGAATGGTTGTATTTTCTTTCATGTAGCGCGAGCAGTCAGGCGGAGAGCATATTAATGTTGATACCTGATCCGGCGTTAAACTGTTCGGCTTGTTACCGGGATGGTAGATTTTACCACTACCAACGTGGGAACAAAAAAGAAAAGAAATGTTTGCAGTCTTACGTGAGGTCTGATTCAAGTAGAACTCCGCTGATACTTTCTTTAGCTCAGCTAGTGGCACATCATCATCTGTAATAGTAGTGGATGACGGGTCTTCCGTAGCGTTTCTTGGATCTTCGAGATTTTTATGATAGGAAATAGAAACACCAAGAATTAGTGTTAGGGTCGCAAGTATAAGTAGTGCATGTGGAAACCGGAGTTTCCGAGGTTTTGAGAGTTTCATTTGGTCACCTCCTATTCGAATTACTCGTGTAATCATTATACAAGATAGGAAGACGAATGTCTAGAATAAGTCCTTGAATTATGGTGACGTATGTGTTAAATTATTAAGAATGAATGGGGGAAGAAGGGTGTGTTTATGAAGATGAGAAATAGCGTAAGAAAATATGCTGTTCACCATAAAAATAAAATTGAAAAGATTTATTGCACCATAAATAGGGTGCGATATTATATTGAAAAACCATTTTGCCATAGAACGGTAAAGATAACAAGAGAACATGCGCAAGCTTTGTTGCAGAAGTTCTATCCGGACCCGGCTCGGAAGCTGGCGAAGGCAGAAAGCAGTTATATGGCACGGGAGAATAATAGGACGGAATACGATTTGCAGATTATTGTTCCGGCATATAATGTTGAACAATATTTGGAAGCGTGCATGGAATCTATTTTGTCACAGGAAACAAGCTATGCCTTTCAAGTTATTTTAGTAGAGGATGGTGCAACGGATTGCACGCGCGAAATTGCCAAGCGCTATACCATGAATGAGCACGTCAGAGTTGTTTTTCAAGAAAACCAGGGAGTGGCAGCTGCAAGAAATCGTGGTTTGGCACTTCTTACAGCGCCTTATGTAATGTTTGTTGATTCCGATGATATGCTTGCGCCGGGGGCAATAGAAGCTTGCATGCAGGTGGCGTATAAAGAGAACGCAGATATTGTGGAAGGAACGATACAACGAAAGATTGATTGTTCTTTAAGTATGTATCGGAGAGTGGATGCATACCGGATGGCGAATGCGGCGGAAGAATTAATTGGGCAGCCTTGGGGAAAGGTAATTCGTAGTAGTTTATTTGAAGAGATACGATTTCCGGAAGGGTATTGGTTTGAGGATACAATTGGTAGATTTTTGGTATATGAACTTGCAAAGAAGACAATATTGATACCGGAGGTGGTATATGTATACCGTTTAGAGCTGTCAAGTATTTCGCAATCTTCGAAAATGAGCCGGAAATGCATCGATACCTATTGGGTTACAGCGCGGTTATTGCGAAAACGCAAGGAAATGGGAATGGCGTTTGACGCTTGTTTTTACCAAAGAGTGATGGAGCAGATTCTATTAAATGCTAAACGAGTCAAAGATATGCCAAGAGAGGTTCGGGAAGCCATTTTTGTACTTACCGGTGCGTTAGTTGAGACGTATTTTGCGCCAGAGATAAGAATGGAGTCTTCTATATGGAAATTATTTGAATCCGGAGATTATGGGGAATATGCATTGTATTGTAAAACCCATAGTGAAGGAGCTGTTGTACAAAGGAAGTAATTACCTGGTGCAACAGCTCCTTTTTTTATGAATGTGTTTGATAGAGAGAGCGGTATAGTGCCGTTAACTTTTGCGCTTGTGTTGCGATGTCGTATCCGGAGGATATGATTTGTTGCTTCATGTCACGTCTTTTATATCCCATGGCATCACAGATTTGAATTGCCCAATCCTTGGGCGGACGATGGATATCTAAAAAATGTATGGCGTCGGTGACACAAAGCTCCTTGGTAATTGTGGAGGAAACATAACAAGGAAGACCTGCGCACTGTGCTTCAATTCCCACAACCGGTAAGCCTTCATAGAGGGATGGAAGGACAAAGACATCCATTGCCGAGTAGTAGGCATAGGTATTTGGTATGCTTCCTGTAAAAATAACGTGATCTTGTATGCCCAAGGTAAAACTCTTCTTTTTAAGGAAGTCTAACAGTTCGCCGGTTCCGATGATTAATAGGCAAGCATTGGGTATAATAGACAAAATTTCCTTAAAAATATCCAAAAGATAGCTCTGGTTTTTTTGTTTCGTAAGACGCCCAATTGTTCCAACCACAAATTTGCCTTCAAGTTGATGCTTTAAACGAATCGAGTTTCTATGTTCCGGGTGAAAAGAAAACCTATCGGTATCGATTGCATTTTGAATAACTTGATAATTTCTATCCCGGAACATAAAAGCGCCGGCAGCATGGCTACACGCAAACTCGTAATTACAGACATCTTTTATATGCGCATTGCAATACGCCTTGATGGGATATTTGTAATCTTTTTGCAAGCGCGTGTTATGACTATGGGCAATGCGAACCGGGATATTATTTTTCTTCGCACCATAAAGGGAATAGTATCCCATGGATTCGTTTTGGGCATGAATAATTCTATATTCCGGGTGTGCAACGAATAATTCAGTCATGAACTGCTGGTAGCGTTGAAAATGAAATGGGTTTAGTCCGGGGGAAAAATAGAATTTTCCTCCTAAGCTACGGATTTCTTCTTCGTATGCACCGGCTGTTGGACGATTAATCAGAAAGTCAAATTGCAATTGCTCCCGATCAATATTACGGTAATAGTTCATTAACATGGTTTCGATTCCGCCACGATTCATATCGCTGACAACTTGTAATACACGTATCATTTAGGACCTCGCTGTTGTATGATTTGGTAAGTTTTTGGTGTCTGCTGCTATCCATTGATTGGCATAAATAAGCGAAAACAATAACCAGTTAAAATGGTCCATGGTACCAATGGACAGAAGACATAGCAGATAGCTGAGCAATGCGAATAAGAGAGCCTTGCTTAGCTTATTCGTATTTTTAAATAGAAATAGAAAGGCTGCAAGGTATAGCATACAAAACGCAGCCAGCCCGGTCAGGCCGCCATCGCAGATGATGCCAACATAAGCTACATCATACGTATAGGCAGGAACCCATTTACCGGGTTTATATAAATAATGGACATCGCCGCGATTTTGGGCTTTAGCACCGAGTCCAAAAAGCGGGTTTTTGTTTAATGTATAGGTTATACCGGAAAGTTGCCAAAGCCGGGAGGACGTGCCCTTTTGGTTATCCCCAAAGCCGGCAACACCTGTTGGTGCGTCTTCATCTAAATCAAAATGGAAACCAACTTCGTTTAGTAAGGATTTGCCGGTGCCTATATAAAAATAGCGTAAATGGGAGCTAACTGCGCTAAGAAGTATAACAATGCAAAGGGATATAGCAATTAGCTGACCGTATACTTTTACATAGTGTAGTTTACTTTCTTTTTTCTGAAAAAGGAACATAAGAATAACCATAAATCCCAGAAAAAGCAATTGTGCACGGCTTCCGGTGTGGATTACGGCAAATACATCTAATGTTAGGATAAGCAAGTAACGCTTTTCATAGTTTTTTTCATATAAATATAAAATAAGAGGAACCATTACGACGCAATAGGTCGCAAAAAAGCTTGGGAGTCCGAAGGTCAAGTCGGCGCGCAGTAACCCAAGACGGATATAGTACTCATCCAATAGATGACGCTGCGCCAAATAAAATAAGGAACCAACATTAAAGCGGGAAATGCTTTCGTAAATTGCAAGGGCAAAAACAAAACCGGACACGGTAATTATGGAACGAATGGCGCGCTCTATTTTTTCATAGGTGGAGAATTGGACGCCGAGAAGGAGTAGCATCATTCCTTCTTCGAACAATACGCTTAATATGGATTTAACGGAACTGTTATAAGTCGTAACGTAGTATAGGTTCGAAATGATGCGCATAACAACGTAACCGATTACTAATTTGGAAGGCAATGAAAATGGTACAAAAAAGGTTCGGTAATTGCAGAGTGCCTTTCTGGTTTGCGGCCTTAAAAGGGTATAACAAAGCAAAATCAGGAGCATAATGCGACTTACGGAAAAAAGGGGAAGATGCTCGTTAATTTCAAATGAAAAGTAATCAGGCAACAATGTATAGATGCTTACAAAAAGATACTCGTAAGTTTTACAATAAATACTGTATACGATTCCAAATAAGAGAATTCCCAATATAATGACTGCAATGATAGAGTATGTCACGGTAAAATGCCTCCTAGTTTAATAATTCGTTGGTAGTAGTTGCTTGAATGGAGTGGTGCTTCTTCTTTTTGACGTGATGCGCATATAAAATCGCTAAAGTAATTGACAAAAGTGCGGTCACGAAAAAGCTATCGGGTCCATAGGTCTTTTTTCCATATATTAGCATGTAATAGATGCTCCAAACGTACATATGTATGAAATAAATGGTCGTACTATAGGTTCTTAAGTTGCGGTAGAGACCATTATCTTTCAAAGAAAAGTTGTTAATTATTCCAAATAGGCCGACTGCTGAAAGGATTGTCAAATAGCCTGCTAAAAAATCACTGCCGAAAAAGAAGCGAGGCAGAGAAGAAAGCAATAGCAAGGACCAGTTGAGAATAGTGGGTATTTCTTTGCGGCTTAATAGCATCCCCAGAGGGATATAGATCAGGCCGGTAAATATGCGTCCGCTTCCAATGCTATAAACAAATAGTTTTCTTATGAGTTCCGGAGGAGTATCGTAAGTGCCGTTATAATTTACATATGCTGTAATGCCAAAACAGAGAATGCTTGCCACAAGGCTCAGGACGATTAGGCCTAACGGGCGTTTGCATAGCTTCATAAAAAGCAAAATAACAAGCAGCGTATAAATGGCTGACAGCAAATACCACAAAGGCCAGGAGTTATAGTGTTCTCCCACAAAAAAGAGCCCCCGGATATATACGAGAACAGCTCTCAGCGGAGGTGTTGCCTCTTTGTAGTAATGGTAAATGGCTAATGGGGAATAGATAATTGTCCAAACGAAATACAGTTTGACAAATTTAATGCACAGTAGTTTTATCCTTATAAAATCATTGGTGTCATAATTCCAATCCATTTTTTTCGCTAAAAGATAACCGGAGGCTAAAAAGAAGAATGGAACTGCCATTGATACAAAAATCGTACAAAGCGTCTGCGCGTAGGTATTCGTTACATTTATTAGTGGTTGTGTATGAATAGCGACTACGGCCAGTGACATAATGAATTTCCACAAATCCAGGCTATTATAATTTTTTTCGTTATAGTTTCTTTCCATCATGCGTTTCCTGCCAGCAAAATAGTATTTGATATGTTAACACTCCTAATTATATAGTAAAAATTGCCAATGTACTAGTTAATTTTAAATTCTATTAAGTGAATTTTTTTCAGAGACGGAAAAAAACGAAAAATGAAAGCTGACTTTCAAAATGTAACAATTTATGTAACCTTTTGGTGATATACTGACATCAGTCGCGGGTCTTTGACAGTTTGTTCAACCCTCTCGGTTCTATAACCTCAGTAAATTCAAGGCTTTGAGCCTTATTTTTTTGTCAAATTTTTTGTATTTTTATGTAGCGTATGTCGCGTGATTGTGGTATAATAGAGGGAGAGGTGATTACATGCGTTTAAGAATTAAGAATGATAACGGAATTGAACGACTTTATATTGAAAAATCAGTTCGAATTAGCAAGACTAAAGTTACTACACAGAACGTAGAAAAGCTTGGTCGGGTTGATGAGCTTATGAAATCCAAGGGAATGTCTCGTGACGAAGTCATTGCTTGGGCCAAACAGCGTGTTGATGAATTAAATGAATCCTCCAGTCCGCTTTTGCTTTCACTTTCACCAACAGCACCGATTTCTATGGATGAACAGCGTACATTTCGTGCTGGATACCTGTTTTTACAGGACATTTACTATTCCATGAAGATGAAAAATATTTTTAGAAATATCGAAAAACGGCATCGTTATAAATTCGATCTTGATGCGATTACATCAGATCTTATCTATGCTCGCATTCTTGAACCAACCAGTAAAAGGGCTTCCTACAAGGTTGCTGAGACTTTTCTCGAAAGACCCAACTACGAGGAGCATGATATCTACCGTGGATTGAGCATTCTTGCAGAGGAACTCGATTACATACAGGCAGAAGTATACAAGAATTCGAACTTTGTTATAAACCGGAACAATCATGTGCTTTATTACGACTGTAGCAACTTTTACTTTGAGATAGAACAGGCCGATGATTTACGAAAATATGGAAAGAGCAAAGAACACCGCCCCAACCCAATCGTTCAAATGGGACTATTCATGGATGGAGATGGTATTCCCATTGCATTTAACTTATTTGACGGCGCTTCCAACGAACAGCCATCCTTGAAGCCGGCGGAAAAGAAGCTCATTCAGGAGTTCGGCTTTGACCGGTTCGTTGTTTGTACGGATGCAGGACTTGGTTCCGAAGCAAACCGAAGATTCAATGACATAAATGGACGTAGTTTTGTGGTGACCCAGTCTTTAAAAAAGTTGAAAGAAGATGAACGCCTATCAGCAATGGACAACACCAACTGGCATCGTCTTTCTGACGGAAAACCTGTCAGCAACTTTGAGGAAATCCGCAAAAATCCAGAAGAATACGCCGATGAGATTTTTTACAAAGAGCGGATACACGATGGAAACAGCGTACTTGGACAACTTATGATTATTACTTATTCTCCGGCCTATGCACTGTACCAGAAGTTAGTTCGCCAAGCCCAGCTTGAACGAGCAGAGAAAATGATTGCATTAAAAAATGCCAAAAAGCAAAGAAAAAATCCGAATGACCCTGCTCGTTTCGTGAAAGTTACATCTGTTACTGATGACGGTGAAATTGCCCAAAAGAAACTGTATAGTCTTGATGAAGAAGCCATTGAAAAAGAAGCTTTCTATGATGGTTTTTATGCTGTATGTACGAACCTCATTGACGACAGCGTAAAAGATATCATTTCCGTAAGTGAAGGACGTTGGAAGATTGAAGAATCGTTTCGAATCATGAAAACGGATTTTGAGTCCAGACCGGTTTACGTATCCAGAGAGGATCGAATCCGCGCACACTTCCTAACTTGCTACCTTGCCTTACTGATTTACCGTATATTGGAAAAGAAAGTCGGAAATGGCTTTACTTCCGATGAAATCATCTATACATTACGCGATTACAATCTTCTAAAAGTAAACGGTGAGGGCTACATCCCGGAGTATAGAAGAACCCCATTAACAGACCGCTTACACGAAGTATTCGGCTTTCGTACCGATACCGAGATTGTTCCAACAAGGAAGCTGAAATCAATCATTGCTTCTACCAAAAAATAGTTCCGACGCTACATTCTTAAACATCATAAAAAACTGCAGCAGCCCTTGTATTTACTGGGGTTACTGCAGTTTTCGCTTTTCAAAACTGTCAAAGACAGGA
>SVEW01000002.1 GCA_015057205.1 Lachnospiraceae bacterium
GGGGTGACAAACTTATATACTTTTCTTAACAACCACCCCCTGTTTGCAAATATAGCATTTCAAGCGGCAACAAACTTATATACTTTTCTTAACAACTACCCCTATAAAACCCAAAAGACGACTGGAGGGTGTACAAATTATGGATTTCTTTCCTAAAAATGTTCCCAGTCTACCATCTATTAGATTAAAATGAGCTTATATTGCCGAAAACGCACCACCTATTTGCTAATTTTTCCGTGTAGGGGGCAGGTTATTTTTCTGTCATGATTTTTCGTACCGCCAATATCTTGCTATTGAATATATTAGGTGTAAATTTTGCTCATTTCTATTTTCGTTCATCCGTCACCATATGTTTTACCCCATCGCTTGGATGCAACAACTCTGTCCGGAAAAATTCCGGATAATATTTCATCTCTATATCCGGCGAAATCCAACGTAAAAACTCCTCTTTATCACCCTCCATAAAGGTTTCGCTTTTTAATTCAAAATCCTTGGGCACCTTCATATAAAAGAAAAAGACAATCTCGTAAATCTCCTTACCCAAATATGGTTCGGAATCCCCGTAAAAATAGCCTTCCTCGACAAACCCCAGTCTGTCAATTTCCATTTTTACACCGGTTTCCTCATACACCTCCCGCACTACTGCTTCTTCAGCGGTTTCTCCGAACTGAATTCGTCCTCCGACGGTATACAGATAATCCGGATGATTATGGCTGCCGGCCATCAGGATTTTCCCCTCTTTCATAATAATTGCACCGACACGCAGGTTGATTACGCCCTCGCCGCATGGCACTGTCATGTCCTTATTCATTTTCCTTTTTCAACCTTGTCCTTTCTCATCTTATTTTTCTCCTACCGCAATTTCTTTTCCATAATAATCTCGTCCTCGTCCACCTCACCGGTATGTACAAACCCCAGTTTTTTATAGAGGTTCCGAGCTGCATCGTTTCCCTCTAAATAGCAAAGAACAACTCTATCGAATCTGCCATCCTTCTCCATCTCTTGAAGAACCAGCGCTGCCGCCTCGTATCCAAGCCCTTTCCCCTGATATCTTTGATCAATGAAAAAGTGACTGAAGTCATACGCACGCCACGCCTCAATATCATAATACATCGCCATACCAACCGGCACTTCCTCATCATAAATAAAAAATGCCCTGCTTCCACATTCTCTATATGCAAACGCTCGCGCAAGGATTCCGGTAGTATCACTGACAAACTTCTTCTGGTCCTCCCGCACACTCAAATCTACTCTCCAATTATCCGGGTTCACTGCTTCTAAATGTAACATTTTTCCTTTAACTCCTCTACTTTTTTAAATCTATTTCTTTTCCCACAACAGCTGCTTCTTCGCTGATAATTTCCATCACGGAATGCTCACTCTGCTCCCCGCGGTAATACTTACGCGCCAGATTCATCACATTCATCATCTGCATAGGGCTTTCAAATTCCCACATAATCTCGAATGCCTCGTCAAACAAACACATATCACATTCCAGATACTTCCCGGTCAGCTCTACCTCATACAACTTGATTTTCTGCTTTTCTTCCGGAGTTGCATTTTCCCAGTCCTCGTCATATAATTTCTGACATTCTTCTATACTTTTAAAAAAATAATTTGCCTTCATTCTGCTTGGCGCATCCGGAAATTCATTTCGTCTCACATACTCGAAAATTCCCTCTGTTGCCCATTTTATCTCATGCGTTGGCATCCCTTTTAAATTATATTGTGCAAGCACGCTTCCGCTGTATTCCGCGCTCAGAATCAACCCATAAAACATTTCAAAGCTGTGCTTCATTGCCTTAACAAAAGGTTCTACCAGCGCCCCATAATGCTTGTAATCTGTTGTAAATGACTGACCCGTCTGAATGGTCTCGCTCATATGATATACTTTCATTTATTATCATTCCTTTCTTGTTGTGGTCTTTCTCCCTTAACTTTTTAATTCCAAAACCGTCACACACAGTTCCACCTCATCAAACTGCTCGGTTCCAAATTCCCGGAAGCCAAACTTTTTTCTGCAGGCGGTAACTAGAACGGTTCTCTTCATTCCAAATCCAATGTCATCTGTTCATACCGCTCCGGCATCTTTTGCATATAACGGAAGCAGTCCTCCGGCGTATGCAATACGCCGCGTTTCTCGCACTGCTCATGAAACATTCGCATCAATTCCGCATTGTGCTCGCTGTTAATCTCATAGCTATACCCGAATTTTTCCCGATACTTCTGGGATAACCCCGGGAAATGCTTATCAAGTGCCTGGTAATAATACTCCCGGTCACCTGCGCGCAGTGTCATGCCGATTCCGTAATTGATGATGCCTTTTACGCCGGCATCAAAGCAATACTCCATAATCGTTTCCACATTTTCTCTTGAATCCGTAAGATAAGGTAAAAAAGGGCTCATCCACACCACCGTCGGAATCCCATTTTTCTGAAACTCCTTCAGCACTTCGTAGCGTCGCTTGGTGTTGCAGACGCCCGGCTCAAGTTTTTTACTTAATTCCTCATCTGCAATCGTGAGTGTCATCTGCACAACTGCCTTCGCTTTCTCATGAATACTGCAAAAAAGATCCATATCACGCAGCACCAAATCCGACTTGGTAATCACTGCTGCACCGAACTCGTATTGGTCAAGAAGCTTAAGACATTTCCGCGTAAGCTGAAGCTCTTTTTCGCATGGCTGGTAGGGGTCACACATGGACCCGGAACCGATCATACATTTCTTCCGCTTGCTTTTCAGAATTTTTTCCAACAATTCCGGAGCATTTTCTTTTACCTCAATATCCTCAAACGGGTGCGTAAACTGATAGCAATCGCTTCGCGAATCACAATACACGCACCCGTGAGCGCATCCTCGGTATATATTCATGCCGCCCCACTTCGTAAGCAGGGACTTTGCCTCTACAAAATGCATAGCGTCTCCTTAATCAACCTGAAATGCACCTTTCACCAGATAAACTCCCAAAATAGCATTAAAAACGACCGCTGAAAACGTGCTGAATCGCTCAAACAGACCAAACACCGCTTTGGGCATTGCTCCCGTTCCAATTGCGCCAAGCAACATGGCCACAAAGCATACAATTGCCCAGTTGCTAAGTGAACGGATACCCTCCTTTCGCGCTCCAATTGCAACGAAAATAAGCGAGACCACCGAAAACAGCACTACCAAAATAGTTACCAGTAGATGCATGACATTCTGAAAATCGGTTGGGGCGCTTCCCTGTACCCATGGAAACATTTTATATCCCACAACGGTAATCCATTCCATGGCCGCAAAAAAACCGACACCCATCTTTAATAGTTTTGACTTGCAATCGGCTACACCGACGCAGACTGCCATCACGGATATGACCGCACCGGGACCAAACAATGCATTCAGTCGCTCCGCCAATTCTGCAGACGGCGCCCCCACCGCACTCAAGTCGCTAACCGCCATACTCAGCCAGTCGTATCCCGGATATGCAAGTGGTGAAAAAAACACCATTGCCGCATAAGACAGTAAACTGATTATCCCAAATACTCCCAAATGTTTTAATTTCATTGACTCTTCCTCCCATGCTTTTTACCATTCTTCCTCTTTCAAAAATACACTAAGTCTATTTTAAAGCAACTGCACTACTTGACGCAAGCCCATTTTCGTGCTAGCATGGTTAGTATCAGATTGTGCATTTTCTCAAGCGCAATTTTGGGGTTGCAAGACCCACAAATCTGATAGAAAGCGAGGTGCTTAAATTATGAAAAACTACAGAACGAATATGAAATCTGAATATCTTTTAAGGACCTCGGTTGTATTGTAAGATAGAATCTATTTTGCCGTGGTTTATTTGCCACGGCTTTTTCTTTTACCTTTCTCTGTTCTTTTTAAGATATTCATACAAGACTAATTTACCCATTAACCGTTGGACAATTGCGGCTAAAAATTCCGCGAACGCCCAACCTAAACATTTTTATGGAGGATTTCTATGATGATTCTTAAAAAAATAACAGAAGAAAACTTTATTGACGCTTTTCACTTAAACCTTGCGCCGGGGCAGGAAAACTTCGTTTCCCATCCGGTCCGCAGTCTTGCCCAGGCTTATGTCTATCGGAAGCAATGCCAACCTTTTGGTATCTATGAGGATAATACGATGATTGGCTATGTGATGGTCATTTACGATTATGACATCCCAGAATACGATATCTGGCACATGATGATTGATAAATCGCAGCAGAATATGGGCTATGGCAGTCTTGCCTTAAATCTGGTTCTTGATTATATCAAAACCAAGCCTTTCGGTCCTTCCGACCGAGTTACCTTGACCTGCAACAAAGACAATATTCAGGCGCTGCACTTGTACAAAAGCAAAGGATTTATAGAGACCGGAGCGGTAGACGACGAGGAAATTGAGCTCTCTTTAACACTTCCTCACAAACATGCGAATGAGCCTATTTATCAAATGATTACGGATTTTTCCAGTCCTCTGTTTCAGAAAGCGTTCAAACAGTATTTTGCCGAGCTTGGTATAACCGTTAACGACTGGACCGGACTTTTTCAGGAAATGAGCGAGGATACGACAACCAGCGCCATTTTATCCACAACAAAAGACGGTTCTCTAATTGGCTTTCTAATGTTGGCACCACTGCCCACCACCAGTTGGTTTTTTGAAGAAACCTGCGGATTTATCCGGGAATTCTTTATTTTTCCGGAATTTCGCGGTCAGGGGCATGGTTCCACTCTGTTGGCCGCTGCTGAAAACCATTTCCGCTCTCAAAAAATCTGCACAAGCATTTTGACCACGGATACTGCCCCGGATTTTTATCTCCGACATGGCTATCAGCGTGCCCACGGAGTCCGCGCAAAAAACGAAGATGCTGTATTCATCAAACATCTTTTTCCTTTACAAATGCAGTAATTAGCTCTTTGCAGGTAAAAAACAAAACATCGGGCGCATCTTCGGATTGATAGGACAGCGCAGTTACAAAGTTAGTCTCATTGGTATTGCTGACAACGATGCTTCTTTTGGGGACTTTTTCATAAATCTCAAGCAACTCGGGCCTTCCCTGAAAGAAGCATTGGCTGCGCATAATTGTCGTATGCTCCACATCCAAACAATCGTGTTCTCAGACTGCACCATTCCCAACGTTTTCTCCCCCCGCTCATCCCCCTTCCTCTGTCCTCTCATTGCCTGGCTGATATTCCAACAAATCCCCCGGCTGACACTCTAACGCTTCACATAGTTTCAATAAGGTTGACACCTTAATCGCCTTCGCCTTTCCCGTCTTCAAAATCGACATGTTTGCTATCGTAATCCCAACTCTTTCTGCCAACTCCGTTACACTCATTTTCCGCTTCGCCAACATTACATCAATGTTAAAAATAATCTTTCCTTCCATGTATCGCAACTCCTTAAATCGTGTAGTCGTTCTCTTCTTTCATCTCCGCAGCTTTATATACAAGATGGGATAAAGCCGCAGTTGCCACACCAATTGCAATTCCAACAACATCCACCATCAGCGATGCTAACATTACCCCCGGGTGACTAAGATTCAATGCCAACATCACGAAATTTCCGGCAAAGAAATAGGCCGTATCGCCGATTGCCATGTTTGAAATCCACTGGAGTAATTTCGCATTTTTCAAACTAAAGGAACAATCCTTCCCAATGTTTGTGGCGATGCGAAAACAACACACTAACGCTGTAAAAAAGAGTACCCCTGTACTGCACAAAAAAATCATCCACGGTCTAAATCGATTAGCGAACTCCGGGTATTCATCCACCACTGCCTGCCCGCACACCGGAAGAACCACGGTATATACCAAAATCGCACAAATTCCGACACCGATAATCATAATCTTCAACCAGTTAGCTAAATGTTTCTGTTTCATATCCAAGTACCTCCATTTCCTTTCCTTTTATGATCATTTTACATCATCCTTTCTCGTATGTCAATCATAATTTATCGTTTTACGATAAAGTTTTAATGTAAAAAACCGCAACCCACGATTTCTCAAGGATTGCGGAATACTTTATCTCTCGTGGCTCATCTCACGATATTCCCACCATTTTTCATGCCGTATTTTCTTTTTCGGAATTATTGATGCCATTTTGCCACCATTGAACTTTTTCATTAGTAAGCGACTACCTTGGCTGTCTCCGGTAATCCATGGGTGTAGAGCATTTCTTTGTATTCGTCGTATTTTTCTTTGGGGACCTTAATCTTCTTCAGGTTAATGCAATCACCGAATATATCATCACCTAGCTTACGCAACCCACTTGAAAACTTTACCTCTTTAAGCATCGTACAGTAACCAAAAGCGTACCTTTCAATTTTCCTAACAGAACTCGGAATTATAAGTGTTTCAACCTGGGTGCCTGCGAAGGCCGCTTCTTCAATCACTTGAATATTATCATTGAATTCTATTTTTTCTAGATCACATCCTGAAAATGCATTTCTTTCAATAACACTTACTCGTTTTGAAAATTTAATATCCTTAAGGCGCTCGCAATCCATAAAAGCTGCATTTCCAACTCTATCAACCTCATTGGACAATTCAACTTTAGTCGTCCACTTAAAATCGCAACATGCTTGTTGGCCTATATAAGCAATACCCTTTCCGAAAATAATTTTCTTACAACTTGGTATTAACTTCCACCAACAATGTTTTCGAAACCTCCACCACGGAACTAAATCATCTGTTTCTTCAGTCTCATCACATGTCCCCGAATCGCAATCTGCCATTTCCCCATTGCAACCCTTTGTTGCTTCAAATTTCAAAGCCCTTGTTCTCACGTTATATTCCCAATGAACCCCTGCATAGTCTACACCACTATAAATTCTAGGTGGTAATATATAATGATACAAAATAAAACCAGCAATAATCACTATAAGGAGAACATATCTTACTAATTTTATCTTATTGCTCATGCATATTACCTCCAATCGTTGACAATTTTCAGAACCTCATCTTTATCAAGTTTTTCGCTTTTTATTCCAGTATTTTTTTCGAAATCAACTAGTCCATATGCTTCAACTAAATATTGTCTTCTTGCTGAATCTCTTTTGCGCGACTATCGTTACATCCGCATAGTATTTTGCACCTTTTTCCCGATATTCCTAACCCGGACATTGCACCAGCTACTGCAAGTGCTGCCGCCGTCAATCTTTTCCATGACTTCATGCTCCCCCATAATAGTTTTTTGTCAAGCAAAGACAGTGTTATTTTATCATGGCTTTTTCACGCAATCAACCTATATTCGAACTATTCCTTTGATTCGTTCATTAAAAACAGAAAAAACTTCCACGCCGGTTAATAGACGCGGAAGCTATGTGCTTTTAAGGATAACTTCACGAACGACACTTTGGCAGATTAATACGCCACCACCTTCGCCGTCTCCGGTAATCCATGGGTGTAGAGCATTTCTTTGTATTCGTCGTATTTTTCTTTGGGAACTTCGACAGTAACCTTAGAATTGATTCCTTCAAACGCATGCAAAGAAACATTCTGGATATCTGTTCCTTCAATTCGAAGCCGTTCAATATAATGCGTGTTTCTCCAAACGTAGCCTTTGACTGTTGTCACATTCTTGGGGATACATACTTCCGTTATACCACTTTCAGCAAAAAGACACTCCTCTACTGTCAATATCTTATCTGGCAGTCCGATTTTCTCCAATTGTAAGCATCCTTGAAACGCATGCGATCCTATCACTTGCATTTCTCCCGTAATCGTTACATTTTTAAGCTTTTCGCAATCCTTGAATGCACAGTCCCCTATCCTTTCCACTGTTTCAGGAATTCCAATTGTCTCAATATCCGATTCGCAAAAAGCCCACTCCTCGATGCTTCGCAGGCCTTTATTTAATTTTACTTTTTTTAGTCCACTCTTTTCGAATGCTGACGCACCAATCATTTGCAGTTTTTCAGGAAATGTAATTATCTTTAGGCATTTACATTCTTCAAAAGCACTATAACCTATTTTCCTAACATCATTTGAAAATACAACTTTCGAAAGCCTCCCAAAACCGCTACAGGTTAAAGCCCCTATAGACGTAATTCCTTTTCCAAAAACTACTTTTTGGCACTCTCCTTGGAATACATGCCATGGTGGAAGAAATTCCGGATCATCAGCATCTTCGCATCCACCTTCATAATCTCTCATCTCGCCCTTATTATCTGTTGTCTTTTCTAATGTCAGCGTCCGGGTTCCTGTATTATATTCCCATGCTATTCCAACAGAATCCACACCGGAAAAATTTTTAGGCATGAGCATATACCGACACACTACTCCCACCGCAACAATAATCCCCAGCACGCCCACTGCTATAAGTTTCTTCTTCACCATTATTTCCATTCTGTAATAACTTTCATTATTTCCCATATGTTTTGAAAAATCTACTAAACCAAAGTAGCCATCCTCCCATTTGCCTTCCACCGAATAGGTAACCTTATAACCCTCTACTTCATACACCGTTTCGGTTCTTTCTTTGGCTTACGCCTGTTTTCCCTTCCATACATTTCCGGATATTCCTAATCCGGACATTGCAACAGCTACTGCAAGTGCTGCCGCCGTCAATCTTTTCCATGACTTCATGTTTTACTCCTCCCCATAATAGTTTTTTATCAAGCAAAGATAGTATTATTTTATCATTGTTTTTTCACACAATCAACCTATATTCGAACTATTCCTTTGATTCGTTTATTAAAAACAGAAAAAAACTTCCACGCCGGTTAATAGGCGCGGAAGCTATGTGTTTTTAAGGATAACTTCACGAACGACGCTTTGGCAGATTAATATGCCACCACCTTCGCCGTCTCGGGTAATCCATGGCTGTAGAGCATTTCTTTGTATTCGTCGTATTTTTCTTTAGGGACTTCGACAACTACCTCAGAGTTAATTTTTTTAAATGCAGTTTTTGAAACCTCTTCAATCTCTTTTGCTTCTAACCGAACATGCACAAGTTTTTTGTTACCATAAAATGCACTTTCTCCAATAGTCAAAACCGTTTGGGGTACATTAATACTCTTCAAGTTTATGCATCCGCAAAATGTCAATTCGCCTATTTTTTTTAACGCTTTCGAAAGAGTAACTGATTTCAAAAATGTACAGTCCTTAAACGAACCCTCAATCGAACTTACAGTATCCGGAATAACTACCTTTTCAATATTGGTCTTCGAAAATGCAAATTCCTTTATTTCCACAAGCCCTTCATTTAAAGTAATTTTCTCTATTCCACTATTAAAAAATGCCATTTCGTCAATTGTCTTTAACTTTGGCGGACACTGAAATTTCGAAAGATGCGTGCAATCCATAAAAGCATACTCGTCTATCTTAAGAATATCATCTGACATTTTAACTTGAGAAAGGCTCTGAAATCCTTTACAAGTGACGGCACCTATTTCCCTGATCCCTTTTTCAAAAACTACGTTTCTACAACTTGGCATAAGTCTCCACCAGCATCCGTTTCCAAACTTCCTCCACGGAGCGGCGCTCCCGTGCTCATCTTCTCCCTCACAATCTACCTCCTCATAATATCCCATTTTTCCATTACTCTCCTGTGTTGGCTTAAATTTCAGTGTACGAGTTTTGGTATTATATTCCCAATGAATTCCAGCGTAATCTACTCCACTATAAACCCTTGGTGTTAACACATATCGAAATATAATAAATACCACAATTACCAATAACAAGATTCCAATTCGAATTGCATTCTTCCTACTTTTCATCTTTCCATCCCATAATAGTTTTTTATCAAGCAAAGATAGTATTATTTTATCATGTTTTTTTCACACAATCAACCGCATCCCCGTACCAGTCAAGTTAAATGTCTAAATTATTTTTTTCTGCCAATTAGAATATACTGTGCAGAAACATCATCCATTCTCCTTTCTTTTTACGACACCATTTATCTAGAACGTGGCGAAGTAGTGCAGGCACGGTACAATTATATCGGAGATGAGGCTGATATAGATTATCAGTTAGCAACATTGTCCGATATTTTCTTCTTGGATGACGATAGAAAAGTTATGGTAGAGACATTGCCGGTTGAAGGAACCGTGGGCATCTACGAGGATAACGAAGTGTTGTTGGATTTTGTAAGACACACCCCGGGCATCTGGCACCATTGGAATGCAGATGATGACATAAAAGATGGATTTCGAAATCCGGTAGAATGGGAAGCTATTTGATCCAATAATAAGGGGCTTTGGGGCGTGCTCGGCACATAGATTTCTCAAATCCTATGTACCTACGATTTTCACTTGTGTTGGGCACTTCTCGGCATATGCATTTCCAGAAGCCTATGTACCTACGTTTTCACGCCACTTAGGGGAATTCCTCGGTATATACGCCTGGGAAATCCCATGTACCGAAAATGTTTCATTTTTCCTACAAATCAACGGTACATAGAACTCCCAAATCCTGTATACCGAGTCGGGCCACGGAATTGTCTCTAACCGAAATCGACTTCCAAATGTTTCATTAATATTTCCGATTACTGCGGGGCTGTAGCACTAAGTGACTAGTGCGACATCCCCTTATTTGTATTTTACGGAGAAAAGGAGGGGCTTACCCTCTCCAGCCAATGCTATTGAATCGCCTTAAACAACCAGAAATGATTTTCGCCATCCTCCGTGTCTGTCACATTACAACCCAGATTCCGATTTTCACCTCTTGCGTATTTTGCCAAAAGCACACCCAGCATGGTGTTGGCAAATCCGGTCTTCCTCTTTTCCTCGTTAACCTTAAAAAGCAAGGCATACTCTGTATTACTCTCCAATCTCGGCATTTCACCCAGGAAATCTTTAACATGCTCCCAACCGTGAACTTCGTAAAGCATCTCATAATGTGGATCCTTCAGAAAATCAATTTCCTCTTCTTCCGACTCAAGCTCCTCTCCATCCGGATATCCCGTCAAAGAAAAGTTTGCATCATCTTTTTTTCGAATAAGATCATCAAAGAATGCATTCACGTTTCCGATAACCTTATCTTCGTAAAACTCCTTATCCACACCAAACTCTTCTGTTGGGTCGTACTCCATCAAAGTCTTCGTAATCTGCTCCCGCCATGTTTCAATTCGTTTTTCCATAGTTGTCATTTCGTACTGATATGACTGCTGAATTCTCTTGATATTCCGAAGTCTGGACTCCGCCTCCTTGATTTTCTCCTCAAATGCAGAATAAATCTCCTCATTCGAAGCATCTGCTAAGCCACGAATTTCTTCGATAGTAAAGCCTGCCGTCTGCAAGTTTTTTATTTTGACAAAATCTAACGCTTGCTCCTCCTCATAATACCGATACCCTGTCCATGAATCCACTTTAACCGGTTTCAGAAGCTCCATACGATCATAGTATCGCAAGGTCTGAGGATTACATCCACACAATTGAGCAAATTCTTTAATCGTCATATCGCACCTCTCCTTTCCAAAACCGTTATATCATTGCAGTGCGCTGTAAGGTCAATACCTTTATGCAAATAAGGGACCTTGCACAATTAGTGCGACATCCTCATTTTTATGCTTTCCCATATCATAACAATTCCATCCCTTTTCTTATAACAGTCTCATCATAATTATTTCATCGTGATAGCTTCCATCCGGAAGTTTGAAAGCCCGCGGATTTACACCATACTCTTTGAAGCCGAACTTTTTGTATAAGCCTCTGGCTTTTTCGTTATCTTCAAACACGCCCAACTCCACTTGCTCAAAACCATTCTTTTTCGCCTGCTCAATCGCTGTTTCCATCATCACACTGCCAAGCCCCATGCTGGTATATTTTTGCAAAATCGACATGCCCAGATACGCGCGATGACGGAATTTGATTTGCGGGCGAATCATCACTACGCCTAAATCACCGATTACTTCCTCTCCCAGAAACGCCGTGACATAAAAATCCTTTTCACTATTATAAACCGCCTCTGTAATACTACGGATTCGCTCCCGATCCATCTGCCCATCCTCCGGCTCTCTTGCCATAAAATGTGTTTCCGCACTTGTCGTTTCCCGAAGCTTTCGTATCTTCTCGGCTTCCTCTGGCTTCGCACTTCGAATAACAACGGTTTCACCAGTTTTTAGTACAATTTCTCGCTGCTCGATTCTCATTTCGTTTTTCCTCCTCTCTGTTCATTTGAAACCATCTCCCTTCCAAAATAAACTAAGACCATTCTAATGCAACTGTGCCACTTGACGCAAGCCGATTTTCGTGTTATCATGAATGCCATCATTACGAGGGCATCCCCCTCACATTCGTGCGGCCGCACGTTTCTATTTTTCAAGTAAGATTTTCTTACAACAATCAATCGAATTTTAACAAAAAAGGAGTTATATGATTTATGAAAACTGAAAAACACCCATATTTTGCATCCGAAGAGGACTTTTATGCTTATTTAACACCAAATGCAGACCTATCCCGTGAGGTAACGGGCATGCACGCATTTTGGAAACAGCGATTACTAGACTGCATGACCGGTAAGAAAACCTTACCTTTCACCTATGATCCGTTTTTCAAAATAGTATTTAATCCCGACACCCATCCAGAGCGCTTGTCCAGCTTCTTAAGTGCGATTCTTGGCCGCGACGTCGAAGTGGTCACCGCCATTCCCGTAGAACACGTCCTACACGACGGAAAAAGTGTTATTATCATGGATATTCTTGTCCGGTTAGATGATGGGTCTCGCGCAAATGTAGAAATCCAAAAATACGCCTCTGGATTCCCGGACCAACGCATCAGTTGCTATTCCGCAGACGCCCTGATGCAGGAGTATCATGCCGCCAAGAAAAAGAGTCAATCAAAATCGTTTGATTATCGCGATGTCAACAAGGTCTACACCATTATTCTTTACGAAACATCCAAATCTCCGTATACTGATCCTGAATTCGCTGACACCTATATTCATCGTGGTAAAGTCACATTCGACAGTGGGATTCAACTTACCTTGTTACAAGAATTTGCAATTATTAACCTTGATATTTTCAAGAATCACGCCTATACTAAAAGTAGGGAAGTAAACTCGTTAAATGGATGGTTAAAGTTTCTTACAACAGAAAATGTTTCGGATATTGATACGGTTATCCGTGATTATCCCTGGCTAGCCGACATCTACAAAGAAACTGCCAACTATTTACATAAACCAGAGGAGGTATGCAACATGTTTTCAAAGATATTAAAGGAAATGGATGAAAATAGTATGCTTCTGTTTGTGGACGAAGTAAAGCGTGAGCGGGACATTGCCTTCAAAGAGCGTGATGACGCCTTTCAACAACGTGATGACGCTTTCAAACAACTTGATGATGCCAAGAAAAGACTAGAAGAAATGGAGGCACGACTAAATACGTTAGAAAAGCAATCCAAAACCGACGCGTTTTAACTTCATCTATTGCAATTTAGCAAGATTTCAGAACTCTATTTGCCGTGGTTTCTTAGCCACGGCTTTTTATTTTCTACAATCTTCTGTTCTTTCGAGATATTCATACAAGACCTTTATCCAAAACAACTGGGTACTTGCGCCACAAGCACCCGTCTCAAACAATTTATGGAATGGATTATTTAAAGAATTGAATGAGGATGACGTATTCATTAAGCATCTTTTGCCTTCACAAACGCAGTAAGGTCAGCCACCGCTTTTTCACTTGACAGCAAATCGCCTGAGATGCTCCTTTTACCATAGCTTTTTGCCGATAAAAACAAAACATCGGGCGCATCCGCGGTTTGATAGGACAACGCAGTCACAAAGTTCGTCTCATTGGTATTGCTGACAACGATGCTTCTTTTGGGGACTTTTTCATAAAGGTCAAGCAACTCCGGCTTTCCCTGAAAGAAGCATTGGCTGCGTTCGTTGAAGATAAAATAATTCGCGCAGGGATAATCACAATAATTAGGCAAGACAAAATAGACCATCGCACTCTGCGTGATAGCCTCCAGCATGCCGTATTCCGCGTCCTGCATGTAGGGACATTTTTCCCGCTCATTGAAACATTCATAATTGCATTTTCCGCAAGGGTGAATATCCAGTTCCGAAAAATCGAATAAAACCGGCTCCTTCACCAGCGATTGAATTCTTCGTGCTATCTGCGCGCAATTTCCGTTTTGTCTAGAACTAAATGATATGATGGTTGTTTTCATCGCGACCTCCTGAACGTGATTTTTGAAATCTCGTTATTCACATATTCCAATTCAAAATAATCGGTTGGGTTAATTTTTCCATGCAACACTTCCTGATTATGGTATCTGATACGTCTGGATTTGTTGGCAGCTTCCAACACCGCAACTTCACAATAGTTCAGAAAAAAAGCGCAAATTGCGGTTGCATGGGAAACCACCAGTGCTGTCTCTCCATCTGCCAACTCCTTAATGATTGCGTCCATCGCACTCTTCATTCTCATACTGACCATATTCAGGGATTCCCCACCGGGATTACAGAAATCATAATCCTGATACTGTTTTAGCCAAAAGTCCTCTGTCGCATCCCCAATAAGTCGTTCATGCAGCTCCTCTTTCACGATTATCGGCTCGTCGGAAAGAATCTTTGCTGTCTCAAGCGCTCTTTTGTATGGCGATGTATAAAACTTATCAACTTTTGAAAACAGCTCTTTTCTCGACTTGGCTAATTTTTTCCCCTCCTCAGAAAGCGGAATATACTCTGTTGGAAGAGCACATTTCTCCGGGATGGAATGTCTCATTAACAATATCGTTTTCCCCATCTTATACCTCACGTAACCGAATCACATACATCTGTGTCATTTCCTCAAAGGCCTCGCTGTAAAACTCTCTTACCAACTCACCGCCACAGTTTTTGATAACGCCCGCGGATGCAAGATTTTCCTTATCGCAGGAAAGCAATACCTCCTGAATACCGATTCGCTCGCAAACAGCAAGCGCCGCTTTTAATAAGTCCGTGCCATAATGCTTTCTACGCTCCGTAGGACGCACGGAATACCCGATGTGTCCCGCCTCCTGCCGCATAAAATCATTCAGTGCCAATCGGATGTTGACCATACCCACAATCCGCTCGTCTTCCTCCCGAACGTAAAAATAGGTAATGGCCGGCACTTTTTCTTCCGGAATATTGGCGATATCCAGACTTGCAATCACCTTTTTCAGCCACTCCTCGTAGGTAGATTCCTTTAAAAAGCGGTCCAGACTTCCGCTTCCGTTGATTTCGGAACCATATTCGTAAAATTCTTTGATGTACTCGATTGCCTTGTCTTTGTATTCCAGTGTTGGAAACACTAATTTCATGTCACACCCTCCTCATATCAATCGTTGTCATTTCTATTGCGCAAAGACGTTATTCGGCTGCATTAATCCATTCGTGTCCACATCTCAAATAGACCTATGGTCAAGGAAAGAACTTTTCTAAATATTCCGCAATACCATCCTCATCATTCGAACCAATAACCACATCTGCGACCTGCTTTACCTCATCCAGCGCATTTCCCACGGCAACACCTGTTCCTGCCATTTTTAACATACCGATGTCGGCAAAATCATCCCCAAAGGAAATCACATTTTGCAAGGAAATACTGCACTGCTCACATGCAACCCGAATGGCGTTTTCTTTTGTAGCATCTTTCTTTGTAAACTTATACCAACAACCATCGGAAAATCGAATCACATCACAGTCCGAAAATCTGTCCGCCAGCGCTTTTGCCTCTTTTTCATCAAAAATTTCCACGCACATCTTCAACGCTTCTTCAGAAAAATCCCGATAATCCGTCCAAATACTCTCGCCCCAGTTTTTGTCCTCTTTCAGGGGATCCGTCTTGTAATTCCAGTAATGCGCATCCAGCGTATCGATGGTGATCTCCACATCTGCGCCGCAGATTTTCCGAGCGGTAGTAATCAATTCCCTAGTGCGTTCCGCCGTAAAAAACGCCTTATGTATGTAATCTTTTCCTTTTTTCACAAGGGCTCCACCGCTGGCAATCATTATATCCGGGCAAAGTGCTCCCAAGTAAGTCAGGCAATTTTGCTCACTTCTCGAAGTGGCAACACCGATAAGGTACCCGTTCTTGCGACACTGCTCCAGTGCCAGAAGTGTCCGCTCGGAAATTGTTTTGTCGGAACGAAGCAATGTCCCATCTAAATCAAATAACAAAAGTTTTTTCATTGCGTCCCTTATCAACAAAAGCGTCTTGTATTCACGTTGATTCCAGGCCTGCTTTCCTTCTTTTTCAAGCATCTGCGCATTCTTTGCAATGGCCTCCTCCAACGTACAAAGCACCGGCTTGAACCCAAGCTCCTTTTCCGTATCCGTGTAGGCACAGGCGCTGCGTTCAGAACGAACTTCGCAAAAATATAAGCGGCTGATTTGATGCCATATCTTCGGTTCGAAGGTCGACGCTCTTTTTTCTTCTATCTCGCCAAACGGGGTAATGCTTTCCGGAATCACTTCGTATCCGGTTTCCTCTTTGACCTCTCGTATGAGCGCCTGCTCGTCGCTTTCGCCTTCTTCAATTCCGCCCCCAGGCAGTTTCATTTCTCCAAAATCATTTTCAATCAGCGCCAGTTTTCCATCGACAAAAATGATGCCCCTTACCGCCACGCGGTAAATTTCTTCCATGTCCTGCGCATAATTCTGCGCATCCATTACCAATAGTTTCTGCATAAACCCTTCTCCCTTTCTCACTGTTTATTTAGAATCCACGCTGCCGTTTCTTCCACAAGCTTGTCTGCAATCCGAAGATGCACCATCCATGAAGCCATTAGTTCTTCTCCTTTTTATTCCAGATATCCTTCGTGATCAGATTTACGTATTCGTTTCGTTTTTCGTGCAGCAAAACCACGTCCACGTCGTCCATTTTGCCCTGATACTGAAAACCGCATTTTTCCTGCACGCGTTTGGATTTCTCGTTTCCTTCATAATATCCGCACCACACTTTTTCCATTCCGCGGTCTTCAAACGCATGTCGGATGATTTCCATGGTTGCCTCCGGAACAATTCCTCTTCCCCAAAACGGCTTGCCAAGCCAATATCCCAGCTCGCATTCCTGATCCGTCTTCGCCATTTTGGTATGTTCCTTTAGCTCGATGGCGCCAATCGCCTTCTTATCCTCTTTCAAGCAGATTGCATAGGCCTCCGGTCTACTAAACACTGTCCGAATAATCTCCCTGCTTTCCTCTAAACTTTTGTGCGCCGGCCAACCGGCAATCGGCCCAACATCCGGGTCGCTGGCGTAGCGAAACAAATCCTCCGCATCCGCTTCTTCCCAATGCCGTAAAATAAGTCGTTCTGTCTCAAATATCATGTCAATTCCTCCTCATTCTTCATTACTATGTGCTGCTCGCGGCGAGTTTTACCGCCCATACCCCGACCCGCTCTGTGAACCGTAATTGACCGAGCGCTTTTGCGCGAGGGATGCTTCTTGACCGCCACGGTCAAGAAGATTGACTCCGCCTCACAAATTTTTACCGCCCAGCGGAAGGGTCGCTCTGTGAACCGTAATCTCATCTCAATGCCATCACATACACCTGGCAAGGATTCCGCTCATCCCACAAAGTCGGGAAAACTTCAAACTCCTTAAACCCTAACGCTTTATAAAAACAATTCGTTCTGTCATAAACCTCATATTTTCCCATTTGCACCGTCTTCACCTGCATAAAAGAATACCCTGCATTCGTCGTAGCCTCCTTCGCCTTTGCAAAAAGCTCCTTACCTAGACCCTTTCTGTGATACTCCTTTTTTACACCCAAAACATGCAATTCCATGGTATCCTTCCCTGTTTCCATTAAACACAACATTCCAATCGGCTGCTTCCCATCGTAAGCTGCAAAACATCTGCATTCGGCACTCTCAGAAATGTATTCTTCTCTGGCTTCCGCGATTCCGAACCACTCCGGCAAACTTTCCAGAATCAGGCGTGTTACACGCTTCTTTTCATCCAGATTCGTAATTTCCTTGACCATCCTCTCTACTCCATAAACTTACTCATCATCACAAAATTAGAAACCGGCAAAATCCCGGCTTTTGCGTAAAACCGCTTGTGTTCTTCATCATTCACACTGTTTAACTCAAGAATAGATGCCCCCTTCTCGCGTATTACCTTTTCCAGATGTTTCAAAAAATCGGTTCCGTAGCCCTTTCCCTGATTTCCCATAAAGATAACGATTTCTTCCAGAAAATAGCCCCGAATATCATCAAATTCTTTGAAATATCCCATTAGATATCCGGTGATATGCTCCTCAGAATCCAACTGCACCAAGCACATCGAATCTTCCATTGTCAGCACCTGATGGATTCTTTTATATGCTTTTTCATACGTCCAGCAACACTCTTCCACCGTGTTGTAATATTCTATGTTTTTTTCAACTACATACGGTAAATCTTGCTCTGTCATTTTTCTATAATTCATTAGCCTGTAAATCCTCCATAAATTCCTCTATCAACGCGATATCGCGCATGTCTTTTTCACGCCCCAACTCCCGCTTCATTTCCACCATTCCCTTTAGGGTAATCGTGGAAAAACCTTCCACTTCCGTGACGGTATCTTTCAACCAGTTTTCGAAAATCTCAATATGTTCTCCACAGCGGAACCACCGGTTTCCACTTTCCGTGTATTTGTAAAAATATCCGGCCTTTTCCAGTTCATCTGCCATCCGGCTACTGCAGCCTAAGTCAATGTCGGCGGTTTCTTCCTTGATTCCGTATAAGACCATAGCCGCTCCGGTAATCACCCAGAACTCCCTGCGGTCATAGGGAAATGTTTCCAGATGCTTGATTATTTCGCTTTTGTTCATGCTGTCCCTCACTTCATGTCCAAAACCCAATCTTTGATTTCCAACAAATCCGCCACTATACAGGTTTCCTTCCCGGTAGGCTCTACAACGCTTCCCTTCGGAAGATACAAAATGCTCGAAATCCCTGCATTCTGCGCGCACTCCACATCCAACATCCGGTCTCCCACGTAAACCGTATCAGCTTGCGACAAATTGTGTTTTGCCATCAAATACTGCAACGCCTCCGGGCTTGGTTTTCTTTCAAATCCGTCCGCGCCGGTGATAATATCCTCAAAAAAATCATATAGCCCGGTATTCTTAAGCACCGGCTCCGTCGAAGTTCCCCGATGGGTAAATACATAATTGCAAATCCCCTGCTCTTTCAGAAAAGCGAGGATTTCCGCTGCATGAGGAATCGGACGAATCTTCTTTTTCTCCTGTTCGGAAATAGCGGAATAGGTATCTTTTAACACGTCAAAGGAAATGCCTGTTTCTTCCTCTGTTTTACTGATAAAAGTGCGAACTGAAGTGGTCATCACTTCCTTCAAAATGTCGCCCTTATTCATGAGGATATGGTAGTGTTCATAGGTTTTGTATAAGCTTGCCACGATCACCTCGTAGGAATCAAGCAGTGTCCCGTCCAAATCCCAGATAAACGCTGTTTTTCCCATAGCTTACCTCCACATCCAGATAATCGTGTTTTCGGACTGTGTCAATCCGAGCTTTTTCTGCAATGCCATAGCGTAGCCTTTTCGGCGGAACTTCGGCATCACGTGCAAAAGTCCAATGCTGCCCTCCAAGTGCTCCCCGACAAAGCCAGCCATTTCCGTATGATAATAGGCCACCTGGTAGCACTCCAGTTTTTCCGCAAACGCATCCTGCCTTTGTTCTATAATTTTCCCGGTTCCGCGCTGCAGCACCCGGTCAATATTTAAATTCTCAATTGCTTTCACGTCCATCCCTCAATCGCTCCCTTCTAACCCCTGTTCTTATTCGTCACATAAAGATGCGCAACGCCAAACAGCACCGCAAATCCAATTAAAAGATAATGTCGCATGGTGATTCCGCAAAGCAAAAATACGCAAATCGGAATTACCGCCAGTGCTGTCTGTTTCCAATACGTCTTTTTGCAGAAAAACATAATCCAGATGATCCCGTAGGAAAGCAGCAAAAGGATGTTTCCAAACATATACACCACAAAAGCTTCCGCAGAGAAAAATCCCATTTTCTCAAAATTAAAAATCATAAAAATCATGCAGCCATAACGCCCCACCTGCTCCAAACAGTTCATCCATTTGTTCTTACATTGGTTCTGCTGCCCCTTCGCTTTTATCGCATAAATGATATTCGGAATCAGCAACAAAATTACGATGCATAATCCCCATACATTTGGCCAGCCCATCCCCAATTTTCCTGCAAAAAATACCGTCGTTGGGCCATCGGCTCCTCCGCTACATAATATGCTAAATGACATACGTTTTTCCCTCCATCCAAATTCAAACTTCAAATCTTAGTTTACCGAATTTTCACACAATTGGCAATAGAAATCTTGCCTGTCATCGCCCCTTCTAAAATTCAATTTCTCCCGGAGTCCCCGGATACGGCACCACGTCACGAATATTGTCCACACCGGTGATGTAGCGCATCAACCGCTCCGTTCCCAGCCCAAAACCGCTGTGCGGCGCGCTTCCGTAGCGACGCAAATCGCAATACCAGTCATAATCCGTTTCGGAAAGTCCACACTCACGGATGCGGGTAAGCAACTTCTCTAATCGTTCTTCACGCTGACTTCCTCCCACAATTTCGCCAATCTGCGGGAAAAGAAGGTCGGTCGCCGCCGGAAGGGTAAAGATTTTCTCGGATTTCATTAAAAGGTCAATGGCTTCTTTATAGGTAATTCGCGCAAATTTCTGGGAAACTGTTTTTTGCAATTTTTCCAGTAATCCCGGTTCCACAAACTTGTCAAAAAAGGCCAACTCCTCCGATGCCTCCTTCATGCAGTAGGAAATCACGCTTTTGCAAAAGCTTTCGAAAGTGTTGTTCCGTCATTTGTTCCATAGCTTTTTTCTCCTTATTTTGGTGTCGTCCTCTCACTAAGGCTCCAGTTCCTGTCGCCTAGTGTTTGGACGTGGCTCGCACTAACCTCACCAGCGCCCTTTAGGCTAGCTTCGCTAAGTGTTCTGCACAAAAAGACCACATTTTTCCAACGAAAAAATGTGGTCTCACTTTCTAAAAAATTCCAAAAGAAAAACCACAGCCGAAAGGCATCTGCCAATCGCTGTGGTTCGCAATTGACGATGCCTAAATATTATTATTATTTGATAACAATACGTAATAGCTCATCTTTCAGAATTTCTCCCTTGTATGCCATGACCTGTGTCGCATATGCCTGCGTCGGTCGAATCAGTTTTAATGTCATTTTCTTTCATCCTCTCTCGTTATCGCCGTTTTTTCATAATCTCAAGCATATGGTTACCCGCAAACTTGCGAGCCTCATCCTTATAACGCAAGATACGAACTCTGCGCATTGCAGGATTTACATATACCCCCATGCTCTCTAAGCGCTCCGACATATAGGCCTGCTTGGATTGGATATCCTGCTTTATGGAAACGGTTCGCTGCACGGCATTATCCACGATGTTTTCCATGTTTTTGTTAAAGGACTCTTCCACGCGAATTACCATGCGGTCAAAATGCAAAAGCGCCGTTACGGTCAACGTCGTATCCATGATAAAAACCGCCACCCCGACAAGTGCCCAGAATTCCATCCAAATTGGCGCCACGCGGTCCACCATTTTTTCTGAAAAAGGGGCAATCGCATACACCACCAGTAATCCGCCGAAGCCGAATCCCAGACTGGTAAAAAGGCTGATTCTTCCATGCAAATTCAAGGGCAAATTGCTGTAATCCCACCATAACGCATGAAACGTTTTCTCCAAAGCCCAGGAAGTGACATATTCCAAAACCGCACTTCCCACCACGGATACCACAAAAATCTGCCATGGCACAATCGATGCGCCGGATGCTTCGACCGCTCTGACCACCAGGGAAATTGCCACTGCGCCCACTCCGTAAATCGGGCAGGCCGGTCCATATAAGAACCCGCGATTTTCCCATTTTCCGCCTTTTACCGTGCAATAGATGGTCTCGTAAATCCATCCCATGCAGCAATACACAATAAACAAGCATACATAACGACTAATCCACATCTTTTTTTCTCCTATTCAGAATCGTCTCCCTTGTGGAAACCAGTTTATCTGCCATACATACCAGCCAGGCCTCGCGACTCTTGGGAATCGTTTTTAACGTCAACGGCCACATATGGCTTTCGATGACCTGTTGTATTTCCGCTTCAACATGCAAAAGCTCCTTTGCATTCTCGCTGGCACGCTTCGGATGGGAAAAGCCATGCAAATGATGACTTCCATCCCCTTCATAATGCCAATCATACAGGTAAAAATCATGCAGCATCGCGCCTTTTACAAGCACCTGCTCATCGGCCTTCAAATGTAATTTTTTGTTTAAATGATAGCTTAATTTGGCAACATTTACGCAGTGTTCATAGGTGGATACCGTTCCATGCTGAATGTACTTCTTCATCTCCTGCACATGCTTATCCTCTTGCATGGCTCCCAGAATCGCATTGACTGCGCGCTTGTCATTTTTCCATTTTTCCTTACTTCGCATAATGAACCCTTTCCTAACCTCGTTCACTGGTACAAATAATCATGCGCCCCTTCACCGTCAAAGCGCCCAAGATTTTCCGGATAGCAAGCATTGCAATCACCTTCTTAATCAAAAAAATCCTCTATGAAATTCATTTTATCATAGAAGACCTTACTTTTTCAATTCGCAAATATCTACCTATCAAATAACTAATATGAGCAAATACCCTTTGTTCAGAGACTCATTATAAAGGTATAATTTAGACGTTCCATCGTAGTCTCCGCACTGTAAGTACCGATACTTGGTTCCTTCCGCTTCCTTGAGCGCAGTAATCTGCTTACGCAACCCTACTATTTCTGCGCATGCTCCTCCTTTACATTTAAGGCCAACCCACATAGTTGCACACCATCCCACTCATATAATTCTGTCAATTCATCCGTTTCTGCATTGTAATGGTAAAGAATGCATGGATTCCACAAATTCACATTAAGCTCAACAAAAGCAAAATACTGTCCCGCATCAACAATCGCCGTAAAGCCGTAAATATCGTGTTCCGTTTTTTCCGAAATTTTCCTCATCATGGCTTTTACCTTTGCATCTGCTTTTACTTTCTTCCCCTCCGCATCCAACATCTTCGTCGCCTTTAATGTAACAACAATCCTTCCATTCACAATATCGGATGAAAAATCACCGGCCACCCCTTGCAAAACCTCTGCTTTATCCGGCACAAACGAAGCCGTCTCCTTCAGTCTTCCATTATCTGTGACCACAAAATAATGCTCTTTCCCATCCTTCGAATCCAGTATCTTTACTTTTACAACTGGCTTTCCAGCTCTTGCATACCACAGCGTCGCGGCGGAACTAACAATTATAATTAGACACAAAAGCAAGAAAATTTTTCTCTTTTTCCCTTTCAGCATACCCATCACTCCTCATTCTTCTCATTGCCGGGCTAATATTCCAACAAATCTCCCGGCTGACACTGCAGCACTTCACACAACTTTATCAGCGTGGACATTTTGATTGCCTTAGCCTTTCCATTTTTCAAAATTGACATATTGGCGATGGTAATTCCCACCCGGTCCGCCAACTCCGTCACGCTCATTTTCCGCTTCGCAAGCATTACATCAATGCGAAAAACAATGTTTCCTTCCATATCGGCACCTCCTATATGGTAAGCTCGTTTTCTTCTTTGAGTTCTGCTGCCTTATACACCAGATGAGACAGGGCCGCTGCCGCAACGCCAATCGCAATTCCGACAAAATCTACAACCAATGATCCCAAAAGCACGCCCGGATGACTCCTATTCAGTGCCACCTTTTTTTCTACTATAGTCCTACTCTTATTGTTTGTCAACTATAATTTATTGTATATCGATAAATAGTTTTCGTATTGCATCAAATAGCGGCGAATAGTTGCTAAATAGTAGCCCGAGAGGCTATATATCGTCATTGCTAGCCCTTTTTCCCCCTTTTACATTGTCAAAAAATTGCTGGACTTTATTTTTACGTGCCGTCCGGATAATTCAAACGGTTTTGAACGTAGTCAAAAAAAGTTGGTTACCTTCAAAAGTCGTTGATTTGTTTGAATGGACCGTAAATCGCTCTGTTCACGGATGGGTGATTACGTGCCATCAAGCCAAAATCAATTAATACGATGGTAGTCTACTCCTTACAAAACCGAAAATGCTACGTGCAAACAATGCAAAATTCTATGATCTGAAGGTAAAAATAAAATCCGGAAATTTTTGACTACGTGCAAAAATATAAAAACTAGCCTAGTGCACGTAATAGCCATAAAATTTCCGGATTTGTGCACAAAAATGGTAAAATAATCGCACCATCCGATACACCCTATCAATTATTTTTTCATCTCGCATCTTTATAACTACATTCTCCTTTATGACATGGTCCTCCTCGCCGACTTGATACATCAGGAAGAAACGTGATGTCACATAATCCCCTTGCCGTCTTGCGTCAAATACGTTGACACTTCTCAGCTTTACAGGACCTTCCAATAAAATTTCATTTTTGGAAACAGTGGACGTAATCATTTTCTCCGTTTCCTGCTGATACTCCTGCAACACCTTCCCTATCCCTCCCTCGCGCTGATACCGGGCGATACTTTCCGCCTTAACCGGAACCGTTTTTTCCATAGCAAACATCGTATGCTGCTGCCCGCTCTGCATTCAGCTGTTTTAGCACCATCCATTCCATGTAGGTCGCGGTCCCCTCGATTTCTTCTACACATCGCTCATATTGCGTCTCATAAGAAAAAATTTCGAAGGCTCCGTCCTCCTTTAATTTTGCAAAAAACAACTCCGTCATCTTCAAGGCATACCCCTTTTTCCCTCCACTTTCTTCTATCTTCATGCCTTATAGGCAATCGCCCATGCATCACATGAGCAATCGCCTACGTAGCATTCCATTATTCTTTCGTTTTCTCTACCCATTCTGTCCAGCGGGAATCCGCCTGCATTTCTGCCAAAACGTTTTCTCTCTTTGGAACATCCCACCAGGGCCAAAGCTCCGGCAGTTCCGCACAAAACGCTTTTTCTTCCAACTGATCCAACTGCTTCGCATAGGCAAGCGCTGTATCCAGTGCCAGGAAAGCCTCCTCTTTTTTCTCGGCACGCCACAGATAATAGGAACGGAGCATCTGGATGCAGGCCAATAGACCAAAATCTTTTCCGTAATGATGATCCGGTAAAATCTGTGCAAACAAGCCTTCCGCATTTTGGAGACGTTCTGCCGCCATAATCGGCGGAATCGTTGTATCATCCAAAACGATATGGACCATCAAATCTGCGCTTTGCTGCACCGTTGCCCAAAGCGCCTCTCGCATTGCATCAATGGCCTCTTTTCCATCATATGCCTGGATGCGAAGAAATGGCCTGGATGCTGTCAACTCCGGTGCCGACTCTGCTAAACGCAAGGCTTTCTCATGCTCTCCGGTATTTTTATAAAGCTGTGACAGTTCCTCTATCGTCTTTTGGCGTAGCTCCCCACTTGGAAGTGATAATAGAAGCTTCTCATAAATCTTGATTGCTTCCTGCCATTCAGGGTAGGTTTTGTGTTTTGCGGTGTCATACACGCTGTATCCGTCGTCTCCAACGATATGAAATTCCCCATGTCGTACATAGCCGGCGTTAAAAAGAACCGAAGCAAGGTCAAGGGTCAGCTTCTCATTGCCCGGAAATTCAATCAGGGCTTCCCTCGCAAGGGAAATGCATTCCTCCATGCAGACATCATTTCCGTTGTTCTGATGGTTCATTTCATGAATCTTTTTTGCAAGGGCATTCACCTTTTTCTCCCGCTCGTTGTCATATCCAAACAGTTCATCAATGGAAACGCCAAAATAATTTGCAATGGACGGGATCATTCCCATGTCCGGATAGCAGATTTCCTTTTCCCATCGGGACACTGCCTGTGCCGTTACGCCAAGCTCGGATGCCAACACATCCTGTGTTCTTCCGTCTCTCAGACGAAGTTCTTTAATTCTTTCTCCTAATTTGATCATTGCTTTGCTCCTTCTTTTTCGTTTTCCACCGGTGTAACTTCATTATACGGTGTGCAGTGGAGCGTTTCAATTATCAATCTGTTGTTTTCTTTTCAACCTTCTGTTTAGTTCCTTTTAAATCCACCACTCCGGCGTCAACTCACCTAAAGTCACGATTTTTTCCTTCTCATAATCAAGCATAATCTCCACATTCTGATATCTGCCCGGCATGAGCTGTGTCATAAATTCTCTGCAGGCGCCGCAGGGAGCCGCGGTGGTTCCGTCCGGCATGAGAGCCAACACCCGGCGAATCTCATGTTCCCCTTCGGTAATCATGTGAAACATGGCATTGCGCTCCGCACAAATCCCAAGGGTGCAGGCGGTATCCACACATACACCGGTGTAAATTCTGCCGCTTGCAGCTTCAATCGCCGCCGCTACGCCACCAGCCTCGATTCGTTCCGAAATCTCCCGCGGATTTTGCACCGCTTTTGCCGCATTATATAACTCTGTCCAAATCTTTTCCATACTGTTTTCCTCTCTTATCGCTTTGCTGCCTCAATCATCGCCAACGCATCCTCCAACGATACGCAGTCCGCATATGTTCCGGGCCAAATCATTTCATTATAATATTTGTACGTGGTTTCTGCGTCCATGTAATCGTTGTCAAATGTGGAATTCGCACTCTCCGGAAGCACAATAAAAAAGTCCCGCTCATCGGCAGCCCGCACTGTTGCATCCACGCAGAAATTGGTCATCAGACCAATAATCATCAAATGCTTATCCCCTAAGGATTCCAAATAATCCGCAAATTCCGGATTGCTGAAACAACTGCCCTCTTTTTTGACAAAACGTTTCTCGTCGCCCTTCGGCGCAATGTACTCTGCAATCGCAAAGTCCTCGTCCCCGATGGAAAAGCCGGAGCCCGGACCGTCATCGTGCTGCACATAAATTACTTCCAGCTTATTCTTGCGTGCTGCTTCCAAAATCGTTAAGGTATTTTTCTGAAAGCGCTCAAATTCATACAACCGCTCATCTGTAATTCCTTTTTGAATGTCCATTACCAATAAAATCATGATAAATCCTCTCCTCCTATTCTTCGAACCATGTAAAGCTTGATACCACTCCTGCTTCCAACCATACTATCTTCTTCCCCGTTTTCGCAAAGCAACTTCAGTGCCGCCTTCGGATCGTCCTGCAAAACCGCATAGCCCGTCGCCCTGCACCACCCTATTCAGTAGGTTTCCGGCAATTCCCTGATTGCGGTGAGCTTCTTCAGTGTAAACCGCGCGAACATTTGCCCAAAAGCCTACCGCTTTCTTTGAAAAAATGGCTTTTATTCCGATGCCGATGATTACCAAACCAACTACTGCCCATATGATAAAACCAAGTTCTGCTCCGCTCATAGCTACCTCCACATCCAGCTAATCGTATTCTCGGACTGTGTCAATCCGAGCTTTTTCTGCAATGCCATAGCGTAGCCTTTTCGGCGGAACTTCGGCATCACGTGCAAAAGTCCAATGCTGCCCTCTAAATGCTCTCTTTCAAAAAGTGTCGTTATATAGTCGATTGCAGCATTGGTTATTTCTTTCATACATCCTCCTTACGTTCACGCCGTTATGTCTATCCAATACCTCTGAATCGTGCCGCATTCTCCTAGTCCGATATCATCCTTTATTTCGTTTTCCAGCACACCACCGTTTTTCACAATCGTTCGGCGAGATGCCTCGTTGTCCCGCTCACAGCAGACAAGAACTCTGTCGTCACCGTACTCCTTGCAAATTGGTAAAAGCAATTTCAGCATTTCACCGGCATAGCCCTTTTTCCTCTCCGACGGCAAAATACTGTACCCGATGTTGCCACCGTATTGCAGCAGAAACGGAGATAAGGGATGTCGGTAATCGATAATGCCAACAACCTTATCATCTTCTGTTCGCACACATAAAAATACCTCCGAAGGCACGTACCCTTCTCCAAATTTTTTCTTCAGACGGTTTTCAAAATCAATCCATTCCTCAAAAGAATCCACGTCTTCCAAACTTGCGCAACCATCCAGCCGATCGCCATTTGCAAGCATTTCCTCTTTGTATTTCATGACCTGTTTTGCATAATCCTGCGTTGGTCGAATCAGCTTAACACTCATTCTCTCTACCTCACTAAAATCTCTTCTCCATTTCCTGCAAAACCAAGGACGCCGCCTCGTAACCAAAGCCTTTCCCCTGGTATCTACAGTCAATGAAAAACTCGCCAAATTCATACGCTTTCTAATTTTCAATATCGTGATAGGTCGCCATGCCAACCGGCTCTTCCTCGTCATAAACAATAAATGCCTTGCTTGCATCAAAAATCCGAAACATAGGTTATCCCTTTCCATCTTTTCTACCACGAATTACGAACCACGTTCCCCTTCAAGTAAAGGTTTCCTCTCACATCCTCTTTCACAGCAAGAAGTTGTTCTTTTTTTACCAGATAGGAAACATTCTGCCGGGAACATTCCAAAACTTCACAGCAATCCGACGTATCGAGTAAATTCCCCTTGGCAAAACACAGAAAATCGTCAAGTCGAAGCGGAATCGTCTGTCCTCGCTCATAAAGCAGCTTTGCCGGGATGTCAATGGTATCATAAAACGTAATATAATATCCGCCGGTTCCTACCTCACAGGAATGATATAGACTGTCGTTTTTCAAAATCTTTGCGACACCTTCCACATCCTCCATCTGATGTAAATCCACTTTTTTCACCGTATCGTCCTCAAAAAAGCAAAGAATCTGCTCCCCCCCACAAGGTACACAATCGATTACATTCTTTCTCCTTTGAAGAACATAATCCGGCAAGTTTTCCAACGGCTTGATATAGAAACTGTCCTGAGAACACTTCCCCTTCGACACCTTCAAAAATTCCATTTCATCATACGTTTCCATTTTATGATTTTTAAGAATTTCGCTGATATTCTGCCGCCCGCTTGGAATAACGCGTTCTTTTACCCATCGGAAGCTTAAGTCTCTTGACACCGTATAAATCCCTTTTTTCACAAGATTAGTAAATAAAAGCGGCGCCGTCCACTCATCCAAATCCTCCTGCAATTCAATAATGAATTCTTTGCGTTTCTCGTAATACAGCAACACAGCAACCGCCATGCCTGTCTCATCATTGATAATCTCATACAGTTTCATATAGCTTATACCTCTCACAAATCATCTGCCAGATTTTCTCCATCAGCAGATCCGGAATCACACCGTCCAACCCTTCAAACAGAAATGCACGATCCTTTTCTTCCAACTTTCCAGAAAAAACATTTGCCCTGTCTGCAATCAGATTCAAATTCTCATAACAGGATGTACTTCCGATAAAATTGTTACACTTTCGGTCTTCCTTGATATCAAACTTCCGGATTTCCTCCTTAGAAAGACACGAATATAGAAGTGACAGACCATGGTCAAAAAGCGGCGCGATCCGCAAAGTATGGGCTCTACTATTACGCAACACTTCGATATTCGCACCGTGGCGGTCACGATTCAAAATGATAAAGTCCACCGCCAGCATGGTATCAATGTAGTTCTGCCATCCCATGCGCTTGCAAAAATCATAATGCGACTCACCCTTTTCGGCATTCACCAGATAATAATCGTCCAACGCTATTTTCTGCTCGCCGCGTTGTTTGAAATCCTCAGAGCCACACAGGTAAGTCCGGTATTCCCGCCCTTCGATTTCCACATCCGCATGGATTAAGTCATATCGCAAATGCTCCACACCCAGGCACGTAAGCAGTCGATCCACAATAAGCTCGTTTACACATTCATGGCCGATGATTCCTTTGACAGAATCATACAACGATAATTTGTAATACTGTTTCCTACCGTCCAGCCGTCCCTCTGATTTTAAAAATGTTCCAGCCGTCCCACTTGAACTACGAATATGAGACCAATTCAAGTAAGTCAGATCTTGTTTTTCTTTAATAAGCAAATGATTCCCTCCCATTTGACGTGCGTCAAAAATTTTTATTCATTATACCATTTTATTTGACGCGCGTCAAACAAATAATTTCCTCCGCCATGCAAAAGGAAGTCACTTCCCCGTTGGGACGGTAGTGCGCAATAAACCTTTCCGTACTTTCGAATTATCTCCATTACAATCGGCGAGCTTTGTCCACATTCCCAGCTTACACCCTGCTCATGGGCAGTTTTGTATCGTTCTTCGTATGCTTCGTAATATTTCAAGTTCTGCATTCTCATTTCCTCTCACCTGTGAATATACATCCGCGACAGCTCCTCTTCGCCGTCACCCTGCACCCCAAAACGATATTCCGATTTACTGTTTTGCCCGCTCGATCCCTTGCTTCATAATACGATTCGCTGCGAACAAAAAGGCAATCCGCGGGAATTTGTGCGTCTTCGTATAAATTTCCGCAAACTCCCCGCCTGTCTGCACAACTCCTGCCATTTCTGTAAGGCCATCATACACATTCTTTCCCGGACCATTGCTGCCATAATGAAGCAACGGTGCTATCATTCCACCGGCCCCGATCGCAATCGCGCCATAATATTGCCCTCCGCTCTTTTCGCACCATTCCTTCACCATGCTAAGCAAATTCACCAATTGTTTGCTTTCGTAAAATCCCATATTGGAAACAACGTAGATTTTCTGATTGCTATGAAGGCGCGTTTTTTCCAAAAGCTCCATTAGACGTAACAACACCGATGGTATGCCGTCCACATACAAAGGAATTCCAAGTACAAGTTTCTCCGCGGATTGTACCATTGGCACAAGTTCCGAAAGTCGTTTTCCATAAGTATATAGATTAATGCTTTCCATATCGCCTTCCATCCCGTTTGCAAGCACATCCAGGAATTTTTTGGAATTTCCTTCCTCCCCATGGGGACTGCAATTTAAAAGAATTGTTTTTCCCTCCACAATAGGTTGCTGTGTACTTGCGGTCGTCTCTTCGACTTCCTGCTCACCCGCTTCCTCGAACCGGACCTCTTTCACCGTCGCATTAAAATTTCTGCAAACCGCCTTCACATAACGACTCGCCTTTTCTTTTTCCGCATCGTTCAGTCCCTTTCCAAGAAAAATAAACCGGAATGGCTTCTTTTCGCGATATCTTGGCTTATGATGGGTTTCACCCTTGTAAATACGAAAGAACGGAAGAATATAGCCGATGCTTCTGTCCATAACATTTTTTACAAAACTGCTAAACCCTCCATAGGTATAATGGCTGATAATGACAACCTCCTCAGCCCTATGAATCCGCTCTCCCATTCGCTCAAAGCCGTCTTTGATTACACAGACGCCTGTTTCCTTCATCCAACATCCAAAACAACCGGCACAAGGTTTAATATCCCCATTCGGTGCCACAACATCCCATCCTTCATACTCCGCAGCAACTTTTCCCCATTCTGCCTCGCTTAAATCATGAATTAAAAGTTTCATACTTCGCCTTCATCCTCCTCATCCTTCTCTACTTTTATATTATCATACTACATCCCCTACCAGACCTCAAGAACAGAAAAAAAGCCCGGCAGTCGTCGCATTTTTACACAACGCTGCCGGACTTTCCAGTCCCCTTAGCCCACTGCTCTTACGAAATCGTAGCGTGAATACGCAAAAAGTTTCCTCTACGCTTCTTTATTACGGAATCGCTCCGCCTGCTGGCGAATCAACTCTTCATCTTCGAAATAGTTAATCTGCATTGCAGCCTTTACTTCCGCCAAGGTCTGACGTCCCTTGGCTCTTGCAGCCTCCGTTCCTTTACGAAGAACCTCGTAAACACCCGGAATATCCTGCTCCCATTTCGCTCTGCGCTCACGAATCGGCGCAAGTTCCTCTTCCAATACTTTAATCAGGAACTTCTTAACCTTCACATCGCCTAATCCGCCTCGCTGGTAATGATCCTTTACTTCCTGCAGATTCTTGTACTCATCCCAATATTTCTCGAAATGCTCATCCTTGCAAAAAGCATCCAGATACGTAAACACTGTATTGCCTTCGATCTTGCCCGGATCTTCCACGCGAATGTGATCCGGATCGGTATACATACTCATAACCTTCTTCTTCACCTCTGCCGGCGAATCGGAGATATAAATACAATTACCAAGGGACTTACTCATCTTCGCCTTACCGTCGGTTCCCGGAAGACGACAGCAATTCTTATTATCCGGCAAAAGCGCCTTCGGTTCTACTAAGATACCTTCCCCGTAAATATTTCCAAAACTACGTACAATTTCTCTGGTCTGCTCTAACATCGGCAGCTGATCCTCACCAACCGGCACCGTGGTTGCCTTAAATAAGGTAATATCTGCCGCCTGGCTAATGGGATAAGTCAAAAATCCCACCGGAATACTGGTCTCAAAATTACGAAGCTTAATTTCCGCCTTCACCGTTGGATTACGCTCCAAACGAGATAACGTCACCAGATTCATATAATAAAAACTCAGTTCGCACAACTCCTGTACCTGGGACTGAATAAACAAATGGCATTTCTCCGGATCCAATCCACAAGAAAGGTAATCTAACGCCACTTCAATAATACTTTGGCGAATCTTCTCCGGATTATCTGCGTTATCCGTCAATGCTTGTGCATCCGCAATCATAATATAAATTTCATCGAATTCACCACTGTTCTGTAACCGCACGCGTTCCCGCAACGATCCTACATAATGTCCAATATGTAGTTTACCGGTCGGGCGGTCTCCTGTAAGAATAACTTTACTCATATCTCTCTCATCCTTTTGCTCTATCTGTTTTCACGTTTTCAACATACTTAAATTTCATTATAATGAGTCTCTCGCAAAAAGTCAAAACCTTTAGTCCTTAAAGTAAATCTTTTGGTATCAAATCCTTTAATGACGTAGTCACCTTCTGCGGTGTCTCCGGTGTAATATGCTCCGAAATCTGTCCGGAAATCCGTTTTACTTCCGCCTCAAATTCCCGAGCCGACAACAAATGGCATCCCGCACCGGCAATAATCACCTGCTCCAATCCATCCGAAGTCGCTACGGTCACATCGTACTTGCGTCCCATTTGATGGGCGCACCGCTCGATATATTGATCCGCCGTTTCAGCCTCTTTGGTATACACCACCGTAATATTTTTGTAAGGCAGAATCTCCGTTTGATGCCCCTTTGTCTTATAGGCATCATACACCAGAATCACCGTCTGCTTCGTATATCCCTGATAGTTGCACAAAATATCCTTCAGCCGGTTTCTGGCCCCTTCGATATTGTTCTCTGCCAGTTCTTTTAACGAGGGCCATGCAAAAATAATATTGTATCCGTCTACCAACAAATAACTATCCTTCTTGGCCGCCGGCTTATTCTTATGCCGCGCCTCTTTCTCATAGTCGTAATCGGCCGGTTTTTCTTTTTGCACAGAAGGTTTTTCCTTTGGCACCTTCTTCTTTCCGTTCCAGGTGCCCCGGGCACGACTGTCATCCAGGGTATCTTCCTCAAATTTTGACGGAATACTGCCGTAGGTTTTTTCAAAAATCTCCTTCAGTTCCTTCTCCGTCATAGCCGCATCCTTTGGTGCAATGCCAAGAATCCGCTTTTCTTCTTCCCGACGTTTGCCTTCGGCTTTCACTTTTTCCGCTTCAAGGAACATTTCGTATTCCTGAATCTCACCGGCACTTTTGCCATCGGAAACCAACGGCAAATGCATGTATTGCTCTACCTCATACCACGGCACCACCGTGCCTGCCCCGTGGGTGCAAAACACCGATGCCGACGGATTGCGCAAATCGCTTTCCGGATCGTAGGCAAGCTGCTCTAAGACTTCCTCCTGGTTGTGACAGGGCGCGTATCCCTGTAACCTGCAATGTAACTTGCCCAATCCACCGGTATAGGACAAAAGCTCTGTCTGATAGCCATTCATAGTAGCCACCGGGGCAATACCGGTAATCACCGATGAATCCCCCTCCACCATCGGTGCATCAAACTTGGCAAACATGGCAGACAAATCCGTCATAGCCCGCCCCACCTGTCCGGTAGGCACCTTCATAGTAAAGGCGAACATCGGCTCCAGCAACACATTTTCCGCTTTCATGAGTCCCTGACGTACCGCCCGATACGTAGCCTGGCGGAAATCACCGCCCTCCGTATGTTTCGGATGCGCCCGCCCGGTTACCAACGTAATTACCATGTCAGTAATTG
>SVEW01000003.1 GCA_015057205.1 Lachnospiraceae bacterium
AGCCGGTTCCGCATTCGCATAACAATATCTGCACAGATGTTTGCAGGTATTATACGCCCCAATATCACAAGACAAATAGCAGGCGCATTCTGCCCGCGCCCCTTTCTTTTTCGGTGCATCCAGGCGTTTGCCAATAGCTTTTTCATAATCGCTGATACGCATACAACCACCGCAATCCGCCCCAAAAACCGCCAGTTCATCCCCCTCGGCGCAAGGTTTAAGCGTCATGCCGTGACGCGTAGCAATATCCACAAATGCTTTCCCTAACCGCAGCCTTTTTTCTTCCGTCACTTCCTGCGCCTCCGGAAAATTCCGTCGAACCTTTGGATACAAATCCAGAAAACTAATAACCGCCGTTTGTGTATATCCTTCCAAAGCGCATGCGATCTGTTCAAAGGCATGAATATGGTACGCTTCCGTATACCGTTCCGATACAAAAACCGGGTCGTAACGCCAGCCAATGGCGTCTATGCCCACCATATCTGACAATTTCCGAAAATCCGCCAACAATCTATGTTTATCCGGTACATTTGGCTCGATATCTTTGCCATAGGATGTGATTGTCACATACCAAAACTGTCCGTACTCCTTAAGCAGGGCCATATAAGGAAACATAGGTGCCGGATTTTTGGTACAAAACCCAATCACATCTACCACCGCCGGATCCAATCGATATCTGCTAACCTGATTCGGATTATAAGGATTGCGAACACAAACAAAGCCTTCTTTTAACCGATTTGCAAACCATTCCGCATAAAAAGCCGGAATATCCGTCCGTTGGCCGGTGTTAATAATCATACCGATTCCTCCATCCATTCTTTCTCTTTATGATAAAACATTCCTTCCACGGATGCAACCATTGCCTAAGCATCGAAATGCGGAGATTGCCAAAAGTCATCTTCCAACAATCTCCGCATTACTAATTATGTTTCCCTTTTATTAGCCCAAACCGTCTTCGCGTTAAATAAGTTTCGGTTACTCCCACAAATACAATTAACATAAAAGAATACTTTGAGCCGGTGAATGCAATCATATACATGAGGCAGAATACTATTATGGATAGAATAAAACGAATTTTAGTAGCACCCTCTTTTTCGCTCCATCTAAAAACGGTAAAAAAAATCGCACTAACTAGAATTGCCCCAAACACCCCTTGTCCCCCAAAAAATATCCACGAATATGTCTCATTGAAATTCTGATTATATTCTATGCACGCCACCAAAGACATTGCAGTTGCCAAAATCCCGATTGCACCAGTTTGATACATCCTCATACATTTCTCCTCTATTCAATTCTAAAAAATACCATAGACATACTCTGCATCCTGCGCTTCCAAACAGCTCAGCGCCCATATAATGGTGGCGTTGGCCTCCACCGAGTCATTATCAAGATATATCTCCGTTCCATAATGACTACACGAAAACCGCTTTCCTGCCGTAACCGTAAAATACGGAATAAATTTCCTATCTATTGCTTGATCTTCTGGTTTTGTCTCTGCTATGAGTTCCTCAAGCATTTCGTCTGACACGATACCTTTAATGGAAATTTCTAGTCGCGAATTGTCTTCTTCGCTTATTTTCCCATATTTCAAAGCTTTCCTGATTTCTTCATCTTGATCATTCCAACACCGAATTTCAAATTCGTCCCCTACCTTCACAAAATGTGAAAAAAGGAAATTCCAAAACTCTTTACCCGGGTTACAATCAAGCGTATAGATACAGCAATTCATTCCTAATCCTCTCTTCATACCTCGGTTTGCTTAAGCAATTATAAACTAGCACAATCGTCCCTTCCCCACAAGGGGGCGTTTTGTGCCACTTTTCCCAAAGCACTTGACTCTCACCTTATATTTATGTTTCAATGGAATCTGGGTTAAATATTATAAGATTATAAGGGGGCGCAAATGAAAAGCACCAAATTTTCAAACTACATGAAACAACGTATGGCACGCTTAAATATTCCTGCCAGATATATATATTACGGAATCATCGACAAAAAAGGCTTTTATCGCATTCTAAACGATGAATACACGCCCAACTTTTGGATTACCAATCACTTACTATCACGAATGGGCGTCAACACCAATAGTTTATTTCAATACGTAAACTCCAAGGATTTTAAGGCGATATCCCTTCGTAACGAGATTGTCTATGCCCTTAACCGCCATGAGTATTCTGCGGTTTCCGATATGTTAGAGAACAATTGGCTACCCTTATGCCATTCAAACACTCTACTACTCCAATTTTATTATACGGTAAAAGTAATGCTATCCAGCCAAAACGGCAACGCTGATTCTATCACTTTAAGTTACGTAGAATCCGCGCTATCACTCACCCTTCCCAACTTTACACAGATTGATTGCCTATCCTACTGCCTGTCCTATCAGGAATTGGATTTATTACTTGATTTTTACCATTATAGCAACGAAAGCTCTAGCGAACGCTTTTTAGAAATCTACCACTATGTCAACAAGCGATGTTACGATAGCAAATGTGCTTCCTTTGTTCAGCCCAAGGCCCTGGTGTACTACCTGCAATGCACATTTACCTCCAACGAATCCCTGGAGTTGTCAAAAGCACACGCATTAGTCTCCCTCTGCCAGGACACGTTGACACTCTTAAAGAAAAACAATTCTACCTATTTTTTGGTGGAAATTCATAATTATCTAATAAAATTATTAAGATATCTATTTAATCAAACCGCCGATACGGCTTACTTGTCGCTACTAAACAGAAGCGAGCTACTTTTGCAAACATTGGATTATATAGAATCCATCTTAGCCTGTTCATTCAAAACAACCGGTTCGTCGATTATATACAGCATTAACCGCATTGAAGACATCTGCCAGACCATACACGTGCGTCGAAAAACGCTCGGTCTGACAAGACCGGCTCTTTGCGAGGAAATCTGCAACCTGACTACCCTAAAGCGCATCGAAGGTGGTCATTCCTCCCCTTACAGCTATACCAGGGACTTGCTCTTTCAAAAGCTACGTCTTCCTACGGAAGCTTTGAAGGATTCCATAATTGTAGAAAATGACGTGCAACGCCAGCGATTGTCTACCTATCGCCAACTTGTTAATCAAGCAAAATGGGATGAGGCTAAACAGCTCTTAGACGAGCTGTCTGCGGCATGTGATTTGCAGGACAAGTATACGCTTCAATCCGTTCTTAGAATGTACGATTCCTGCCACGTTGAAAAAAATCATCTCCCGCCTTCGGACTCGCAAGAAACAGCACGTTTTAACTTAGAGCTTACTTTGCCGCTAGAAAAAATCGAGCATGCTTCGCAACTTTATTTTACACAAAATGAGCTCCTTTGTTTTTTGGATTATGTACGAGCGTGCCCCTCCCTTTCCAAAAAGAAGACGCTTCGCATCCTTGAAAATTACATGAACCAATTTTCAGAAAGCGAGCGTCAAACCAACTGGCTATTTCGAAACGAACTTATTTTAAGCACATTGCTTGACGAGTACTTAAACCTCAAAGACTTGGAAATGATTAATAAATATTTGCAAGCGCTTTTACAAGCATCCATTGTAAATAAACGTAGCTACTTTTTTAGTGATTTACTATACTTACTGGAAAAACTAGATTTGATTTCCTTTTTCCCGTCATTTCCATATCATCTGTTATCAGAACTAGCCTCAAACAATTACAGATTAACCTATTATAAGAATAAAATCTAAATCCAAAATTTCCCTCTTTACAAATTCGAATATTTGTTCTATAATCATTCTTACCAAATCATTCGAACGCTTGTTTGTTTTTCTAAGAGGTGATTGCATGAGTATTTACATTGCCATTGATATGAAGAGTTTTTACGCATCCGTGGAATGTGTGGCCCGTGGACTCAATCCGCTGACAGCGCGCCTGCTTGTGGCGGATGAGTCCCGTTCTGATAAGACCATTTGTCTTGCTGTATCGCCGGCGCTAAAGGCGCTGGGTGTACCAAGCCGGCCACGTTTATTTGAGGCGAAGCAGGCCATTCATTATTATGAGAAGTGTCACAATGTGAAAGTGGACTATTTTATTGCCTGCCCGCGTATGACTACCTATGAGAAGATTTCTGCCGATATTTACGGCATCTATTTGCGCTACGCTGCACCGGAAGACATTCATGTATACAGCATTGATGAATGTTTTATTGATGCAACGCCCTATCTTCACCTTTATCACTCGCAGGCGAAGAAGGCCGGCCGGCATCCGGCGCATATCATGGCCATGTCCATCATCCACGATGTGTTAAGAAATACTGGTATAACCGCCACCGTCGGTCTTGGAACGAACTTGTATCTTGCCAAGGTTGCCATGGATATTGTTGCGAAGAATGCACCTGCCGATAAGGATGGGGTTCGCATTGCCTATTTGAATGAAGATTTGTATAAATTTCGTCTTTGGAATCACCGTCCTCTTACAGATTTTTGGCAGATAGGTAACGGCAAGGCAAGACGCCTCGAGACCAATATGCTGTTTACTATGGGAGACATTGCAGAGAAGTCGCAGATTGACGAAGAGTGGTTTTACCGCACCTTCGGTATCGATGCCGAAATTCTAATCGATCATGCCTGGGGAATTGAGCCTGTTCGCATGTGTGATATCAAGAATTACCAAAGCGACTCTTCTTCCCTTACCAATGGACAGGTATTACCCCGTCCTTACACTTATAAGGAGGCTCGCACGGTTTTCAAAGAGATGGTTGAGGTGCTATGTACCGATATGTACAAGAAACACGTTGTTTCTGATCAGTTTAGCTGGTACATCAGTTACGATTACAAGAGCCTCGAAGTCTGTCCGCACTACGACGGCCCTCTTACTGTGGATTACTATGGACGCTTGCACCCGAAACATGCCTCGGGAACGGTCCGCCTTCCTCACGAGACCAGTATTCCCGGCGAGGTTCGTCAAGCTATGCTGCTTGCTTTTGATGCCAAGACGGACCATCGTCTACTCTTCCGTCGTCTCGGTGTCAATGCCGGCAATTTGCAACCGGATAACGGCATTTTTCAGTTGGATTTGTTTACCGATTACGACGCCCTCGATAAAGAACGCCGCCTGCAACGTGCCACATCAGAAGTTAGGACACGATATGGCGAGAACGCAGTTTTGAAAGGAATGAATTTTTTGGAAGGTGCTACCACCAGGGAACGCAATAAGCAGATCGGTGGACATCGCGCCTAGGAGTTTGTTATGAAAGCAAAGAAAGACCTCTGTCCTCCAGACTTTCGCTACCGCGCTGTATATGAGCGCGGGAAGCCTGACCACAGCAACAAAGATAGTTTCTACGTGAAGCATCCACCCATGGATTTATCACGTCGAGCAAAGATTTTTAATCCCTTTGATGCCCTAAAGGGATTTTCCGAGGAATTACGTAAGCGAGAGTAAGAAGCCCTCCCTTTTGGTATCCTGTTTTATGTGAGGTGAAGAATTATGTGTACACGTTATTTTATGGATGATGTACCAAGACAATTGGCTGATATTATTATGACCGCCAGGAATTCGCGGCTTACCAATAAGATGATTAATAAATTTTCCAGACCACTGGTTACCGTAGGGGAAGTGCGACCTACTGACATCGTTCCGGTAATCGCACCGAATACCAAGGGTGAACGGGCAATTTATCCCATGCGATGGGGCTTTCAGAACCCCCACCACAATTCAATTCTATTCAATGCCCGAACCGAAACTGCCGGCACAAAGCCCACTTTTCAAGAAGCATGGCAGTCACATCGCTGTGTGATTCCTGCCTCCTACTATTTTGAATGGCAGCATTTTAAGAGTCCGGATGGCAAAGAAAAGACCGGAGCCAAATATGCCATTCAGCCCTACGACTCGGAATTTACCTGGCTTTGTGGTTTGTACCGCATCGAAGATGGCATTCCATATTTTGTTATTTTAACCAGAGAACCCGGCCCGCACTTGGCTGAGATTCACGATCGTATGCCACTCATTTTACCGCCGGAGCGTATCAATGAATGGATTATGCCAACTACCGACCCGAATACCCTGTTACCTTATGCGTTAACCGATATGATCATAGAAAAGCAGTTTAAAGACAGTTCTTCTTAGCTGATACACGAACTGTCTCCACTCCTTTTCACGTTGTTTTTCAATTTCCTTTACAATTACCCGTACAGTAGCTGCAACATCTTCCATAATCCCAGCTATCTGCTCATCAATTGCGCGTTCTTCTGCCGCTAAATGCTTTGCAAAGGTATACTTACGAATCACTTCCAGCATGGCATATAGTCCGCGCCCATCCATGCCCTGATTATGGTAACCGGATGTTATGTAGCGTTCCTTTGGTGACAAACGCACGTAATTATTATGCCATAAAGACAGCTGCGCTTCTTCAAATCCCTTGATTAACCAGGTATCTTCCGCACCTTTTACCCATAGAGTATTCGTATCTTCCATTCTCAATTTCAAACCATAGCTAAGTGCCATGCGTTCTAAATCATCCGTTCGTAAATTTCTACTCTTCAGCATATAATCCACCCTGCCGATTTGCTTCACGTAAGGATGGCACATCTGCCGTATATAACTTTTTCGTGCACACAGGCAACACATTTCACGATCTTCCGGCCGTTTTTCGGTTGCCTGAAAAGCTTCCGCTGGAATTTCATGAATCAGTTCGCACTCCTTATCATGGTACACTTGTTCCATCTCGGAATAAAAGAAATGATTATGCGGATTAGCCAATGCACTTTGCATACGCCCCCAGGCTTGCTTATTCTCATTCAGTTGTGTGCGTGCTTTTCGAACAATACAATCATTCTCAACAACGGCCCGGCTTCCCCTTCTATCTAAGAATCCCAAATCCAATATATCTTCCGGTTCCTCACACCAAACGTCCTCACCGCTATCTTTTGCAATTTGAATTCCCAGTGCAACTCCGTTTTTAACATACTTCCAAATATTATTAAATACGTTTTCCTGAATCAGTACACATTCTTCTTTTTCGAACCACTTGACGTTTTCCATACAAATGAGGCGCCCTTCCCTTTCGGATTGAAAAATCAGCTTTCCTCTCTCGAAATCTGACTGTCGAACCCCAAATACTTTTTCAAAAGAAAAATCTTTAGGGTAAACCACTAACTGCAAGTCCCACAAATCCTCATCCCACAGAAAAAAATCTTCATCACCAAACCGCATTTTCCCTTCGACTTCATCTTTATATAATTCTTTTTTACTACGTACCTCCACTTCCTACTTACCCCCATGTATTTTTACCTACTTTATAAACGTACTACAAAATTAACATTTTTTCAACAAAGCAGAAAATTAAATACAAAAAAGAACCGGTTTCCCGGTTCTCCTTATCAATCCTTGCTAAATTCAACAAGTTCAAGTCCTTCATTTCTGTCAAGGGTCATCTTAATGCTCCACTCATGTGCAAACAATAGCAGTGGATTGCCTTTTAAATCCTTAATCTTCTTCATATCTGACGTACCAATCAATTTATCCATATCCAAGGACTTATCTTTAATCCAGCGAATGTGTTCATATGGCAGATTCTCCATACGAATCTCCACACCATATTCGCTTTCCAGACGATACTTCAACACATCAAACTGAAGCACACCTACAACACCTACGATAATTTCTTCCAAACCGGTGTTGAACTCCTGAAAAATCTGAATGGCACCTTCCTGGGCAATCTGGTTAATGCCCTTTACAAACTGCTTCCGCTTCATAGTATCCACCTGACGCACACGGGCAAAATGCTCCGGCGCAAAAGTTGGAATACCTTCAAATGCAAACTTGTCCGGTGCTGTTGTCAGGGTATCACCAATGGAAAAAATACCCGGATCAAAGATACCGATAATATCACCGGCACAAGCCTCTTCTACCATCTTACGCTCAGAAGCCATCATCTGCTGTGGCTGAGAAAGCTTAACTTTCTTACCGCCCTGCACATGAAATACATCCATACCGGCTTCAAACTTACCGGAAACAATACGCATAAACGCAATACGGTCACGATGTGCCTTATTCATGTTGGCCTGAATCTTAAATACAAAGGCAGAAAAATAATCCTCAAACGGAGTAATCTCTCCCTTATCCGATGTTCGGGCAAGTGGCGCATAAGTCATCTTTAAAAAGTGCTGTAAAAAGGTCTCCACACCAAAATTCGTAAGTGCTGAACCAAAGAACACCGGTGACAATTCACCTTTCGTTACCAGTTCCTGGTCAAATTCCGCGCCGGCACCATCGAGAAGTTCAATCTCCTCCAACAGATTCGCATAATTCTGTTGTCCGATACGATTCATGGCAGCCTCATCGTCTATGGAAAATTCTTCTTCGTTACCTTCCTTCGTACCTTTCTGGGTATCGGAAAAGGTCATAATCTTACGTGTATTTCGATCATACACACCCTGGAAATTCTTACCGGAACCGATCGGCCAGTTAATCGGGCAGGTTGCAATACCAAGCTCATTCTCTATTTCATCAAGCAACGCGAAGGTATCATTAGCATCACGGTCCATCTTGTTAATAAAGGTAAAAATCGGAATATGACGCATTACACAACTTTAAAGAGCTTACGTGTCTGCGCCTCAACACCCTTTGAACCGTCAATCACCATTACCGCAGAATCCGCCGCCATCAAGGTGCGGTAGGTATCCTCCGAGAAGTCCTGATGTCCCGGTGTATCCAAAATGTTAATGCAATATCCATCATAGTTAAACTGCAAAACAGAGGATGTAACAGAAATTCCTCTCTCTTTTTCAATTGCCATCCAGTCAGAAACAGCGTGTTTCGCGGTGGCCTTTCCTTTTACAGAGCCCGCCTGATTAATGGCTCCACCATATAGCAAAAATTTCTCCGTTAAGGTCGTCTTACCTGCATCCGGGTGGGAAATAATCGCAAAGGTTCGTCTTTTCTCTATTTCTTTCTTCAAATCTGCCACAATGCTTCCTCCATTTATCTAATAACATCAAACAATTAATTATATAAAAGGAATCCGTCATTGTCAAGCCACTACTCCACCCGTAAAGGCGTCACTACAATATTTTGGGCATCACATTCGTACTTTCGGCATACTACTTCATTGATTTTTGCCAGATCTTTTTCCGAAACCACCGACAAATCCACCACAACGTCTACGCTATCACCCCCAATGGAAACAACCACATTTTTAAATCCCTTTGCTTCCAAAAGATTCTCAATGGCAACTTCCGCATCTTGCGCTGTGGCCAGCTCCACTAACTTCTGCGTAATTTCCTTTTTCTCCTGCGGCAAAATCCCCTGTTTTTCGGACAATTTAGTCAACTCTTCCTTTGCCTTGGCATGCGCCTGTTCCCGCTTCAAACGTGCGGACGCTGCATAATTTTTCGCCGCCTTTCCGGAGGTCATCACCGCTTCCCCCGCATCTTCATAATCATCCACCGATGTCGGTTCTACATGCCCTTGCTTTTCCTTCACAGCGCCTTTTCCCATGGCAACCTTCAGGAAATTGTGATCTTTATGCTGAAAACTCACAAATCCGCCTGCTGCAATCAAAAGAACCAGCGCTGTTATCATACATTGGTTTTTTAGTCGTTTTCGTTTCATGAAAGAGCCCCCTTACTTTTCTTTTTTGACTATACTAATCTTATGACTGGCAATCTGAAATAATGCCTGCACCGCCTCGGAAATTCGCTGTTTCACCACCGGATTGCCTGCACCCTCGCAAACCACCACCACACCTTGTACCCGGGGAGTCTTACTCGCAACGACAAATGGCTTTCGCTCCTGCCCCTGCTCCTGATATACCGCGCTTTCCTCACTTTCTTTTTCCGATAGTCTGGAATCCTTTCCCATCACCGATTCTCCGGTATCTTCAACCGTCACCATCACCTTAACCTCCCCAGCGCCCTCTATTTCAGACAAAAGCGCTCTAAGTTTTTCTTCCATCTCTGCTTCATATTCCGACAACGTTGTCACATCCGTTGCTGCATCCTCCTTTTCCTTCTCAGACGTGTCGGACGTGGGCGCTCCTACAATAAGCAACAAAATGCCTGCCAAAAACACCAGCAACAGTGTCTCCTTTTTCATGGAAAACAATTTCTTTTTCAGCGACTCGAACTGCATACCTTCCTCCTGTCATTTCTTAACAATCAACCGAAACTCCGGCCGAAACAATTGCATCAAGCGTTTTTTACACGCCTTTGCCTGTGCATCTTCCGTCGTTGGTTCTACAGCGATTGCTTTTCCGGGCATTGCCAGAAAAAGCGTCATACTTTCCAGACAATCACCATCATAGTTCACTTCATAGTGTCTGATTTCGTAAGGCTCATTCTGAATGCACCTGCGAAAGCCATCCACCAATAAATCCGCAGCTTCCTGTTTCGGCTCGCTTCCATATTGCCTAATGACCTGCTCAAAACTTTTCTGTTCCGTAAATGCACGCTTCACATCCTGCATTCGTAACACAGATGGCAACGCTTCCGCTCCCATTAGCCTTGCCACTGGATTAAAAATCACCAGTAAAAACAAAATTCCCACCACAAATTGTATGTACCGATTCAGATTACTTTCCCCCAGAATCAGACGTACCATACACACCAGCAGAGACAGATAAAAACACTCGCGCACCAGATTTTTCAATACTTCCATGTTCTCTCCTTACGTTAGCATCGTCAAAATACTAAGACTGACAAACACAAAGGTCACTGCATAAATAAGCACCTTAAACAACAATAAAATACTCTCGTATGCCCCGGTAAGCATGGTCACCATACTATCCGTTGCAAAGGGACGCAGACAAGCTTCCAAAATGCGAAACGCCAACAAATACCCCAAAATACTCAAAAGTGGTGGTAAAAAAATCAATCCAACACACAACAACCCCACCGCTCCGATGCTGTTTTTTAACGCATGGGCCACTCCGGTTATCATTCCAAAGCAAGCGGAACTTACCGGCCCGATACCGGGTAACAGCATGGCCGCTTTTTTTACGCCATTTTGAATCACCGCTTCACTCCCCGGTGCTACCAGTGCCTGTACCACGTTGAATCCACAAATCAAAGACAGCATCCCCTTCATCAAAAATGTAGTTCCATCAAACAATAATCGCCCCAATCGTTTCAGCAAATGCTGTCCGGTACAGGCATTGCTGAAGTGAAAAGCCAGCAGCAACTTGGTGCAGGGCAGGCAAACGCTTTTTAACAGCATTTGAAAAACGGTTATTTCCCCCATCAGTGCCGCGTAAATCATGGACGCCGCTCCCATACCGTCCGCAAATAAAATGCTCATTCCATACACCGGCGTAAGCACCGTCATAAAGCGGCATACTGCCTCTAAACACTCCCCCACCAACGAATAACAGTGTAAAAACAACCGCATGCAAATTCCGGCTCCGCAAATGAAAAACATGGTGCCACCATACTGCCCGAAGCCATTTTCTCCAAACGCCAAAATCAACTGACTTATGGCACCAAATAATAAACACAACACCGCTAACGTGACGAAGGATTTTCGATCCACCAGAAATCCCTTTGTGAAAAGCTGGCTAATTTGTTCAAATACAAACCCGGGGCTGTGAATGCCCTGAAGCAGTGTCTCCACGTCGGTATAAATTCCCTCTTTTGCCAGTACCTCATTCATTGCCCGATAATCCATGGTCACCTCATCATCTCTTCCATAATCTCAACCAACTCCGTTAACAGCGGATACCCCGCCGACAAAATACAGAATCGGCCAAATACTTTTACCTGTTTGGCACATACCGAATTTTCTGCCTGCATACAAATGTCCGCCGTCCCCTCCGTCAATAACGTAATGCCCGCCATTTTTATTAGAATCTCCACATACAAACTCTCCACATGGGCACGATTGCCCAATTGTATCAGATAGCTAAAAAACAGACGTGTCCTGCTGAGCAATACCATACTAATCATGACGCAAACCATAAGACCAATGAGTTTGCCGTACACTTTTTGCTCGTTTAGCATAAGCATGGCTACCAGCGAACCGGTCAATGCCAATGCGCATAGGGATATGCTACTCATTTTCTCCTCCTAAAATGTCAACAATCTGGAAAATTCCGTCAAAAGCTTCCTTATGTACGGTAACACCCACCCAATTACGATAAGCAATCCCAAAAGTTGCGTCATAAACGCCAGTTCATCCCGGCCACTATGTTTCAGCACCTGTGCCAACAGCGAAATCACAATCCCTACTGCCGCAATTTTCAGCAAAATGTTTCCTTCCATAGCTCCTCCTTACCAAAGCACCAGCATCGTCATGGTTCCAATTAACCCGGCACATGCCGCTTTTACCCTAGCCTTCGCCCCGTAACACCTTCCGTACTGCCCCATTTCTTCTTCCAAAACCGATACACATTCCCGAAGGTAATGATCGATGGTTTCCCCGTCTGCCTTCGTCACCACCTTTCCCAATCGAGTAAGTAGCAAAGTCAGGCTTTCTGACATTCCCACAATCCGCTGAAGTTGCCCCATATAATTGGTCCACGCCTCTTCCGGCTGGCCCTTTCCTTCTTTCATGCATGCCAGAAATTCACCTGTCGCCCCTTTTACCCTCGATTCCGGCGCCAAAAGGGAAAGGCTGCTCTCCATCACCTGCCACAAAAGCATTCTTCCGGTGCGCATATTGCGTAACAATTCCACCAAAATCGTCTGCAAATCCCGATATTCCGCGTATCGTCGCCCCATGTCCTGGCGCATTTTCAGGCACCACACTACCGTTGCCAGCACAATCAGTACGCACCCACTACCTTTCCCATACATCATAATGAAATCCCCCTGCGTCCTGATGCAAAAGCACCACCGCAAAACTTTCCGGAATGCCTTTTTTATACGCTTCCTGCACCGAATTTCCATGCATGGTGCACAAAATCTTACAGCCACTTCGCATGGCATATTCCATAGCTGCAAATTCCTGTGCACTTCCTATTTCATCCACCGCCACATACTGCGGTCCCATACTGCGGATGCACATCTCCATTCCTTTGGCCTTACTACACCCACTCAACACACTGGTTCTACTGCCTACCGAAAGTTGCGTAACTCCCTGATAGACCGCTGCCACTTCACCACGTTCATCAATCAGACTAACGTAGTGCCCCTGCTCTGATAATAGCCGAACAAGATCCCGCAACATGGTGGTTTTTCCTCCGCCGGGCGGTGACACCAAAGCGATTCCGCTTCCTTCTCCTTTTGACCCAAGGGCATACCAAAGATTTTTCGCACATCCCTTCACCTCATGTGCAATGCGCAAAGTAGCATAACCAAGTCTTCGAAATTTTATTTTTCCATCCTCCATTCTTCCTTCCCCGCATACTCCCAGGCGATGTCCGCCTTGTAGCGTCAAAAATCCCTGCTCCAATTGTTCCTCGTATGCAAAAAGGCAATAGTCGGTGGCTCTCTCTATCACCCGGTCAAATGCCTGCCTCGTAAGCGGGTATGGTTCTACCACGTACTCCTTTTCCGCTACCCTCAAGTACACCGGTTGTCCGATTCCCATTCGTATCTCCTGCAAACCTTCCATCCCTTCGTCTAGTTGCAGGCAAGCCTCCCTTACCTTATCCGGCAAAATTGCCAGCACTTCCTCCATGCCACACCTCCTTGTCCACTTCTGTTTTCACTATATGCCAGCGTTCATTTTCTTATGACAATACAAAAAGTGCACTCTCTTATCCGCCCATTAATCCGGACAGCGCAAAAAATCCCTACGAAAGATTCTCTCTCGTAGGGATATAGATTTCCACCCTGGGGAGTCATTACACCGGCTCTCCTATCGATTTATCACCTTCATCACTTTTGTGTATTTTCCTCTCTTATTGGGAAACATATAGAATTCTGATATCTGTTGTTTTCAACTACCTACTTTATCTCACACCAATCCCACGATAGCCAACAAATTTTTCACTAATGGGCATAGCCTTCTCTTTTCGTGACGTCTATGCCCACCAACTCTCTTATTATGGGCATTGCACTCCCTTTTCATAACATCTATGCCCACCAACTCTCTTATTATGGGCATAGCCTTCCCTTTTCATAACAGCTATGCCCACCTGCTCTCTTATTATGGGCATTGCACTCCCTTTTCATAACGTCTATGCCCATCAACTCTCTTATTATGGGCATTGCACTCCCTTTTCATAACGTCTATGCCCACCAACTCTCTTATTATGGGCATATCCTTCTCTTTTCATAACGTCTATGCCCACCAACTCTCTTATTATGGGCATATCCTTCTCTTTTCATAACGTCTATGCCCATCAACCCCCTTATTATGGGCTTTATCAACAAATTCTTGATTAAAGTGCTTTTACCGGCACCATTTTCCCTGCTAATCCGAAGTTCCTTCGCCATTCAACGCACAGACGGTAGCGCTTCGTCCTCCTGCATAACAGGGGGTTTATTAAAAACCTTGCTACACAACCAAAAAGAAGCAGGATGATTACTCACCCTGCTTCTGTGTTACTTAGTTATATTTACGTTTTCTTGCTGCTTCAGATTTCTTCTTGCGTCTTACGCTTGGCTTTTCATAATGCTCTCTCTTGCGGATTTCCTGCTGGATACCTGCCTTTGCGCAATTTCTCTTGAATCTGCGTAAAGCGCTATCTAAAGTCTCGTTCTCTTTTACGATTACATTTGACATAGTCTCACACCTAACCTCCCTCCAGTTGCGTAATTGTGCATTCAACTGTTTGGGTATTCTTTTTGCACCTAATCATTTTATACCCAAAGAGCGGGGTTCGTCAAGTAGTTTTTTATTTTTTTCGCAGTTTTTTTACTGAATCTGCTCAGATAAAACATCTTTTGCTTTCTTCAGTGCATCTGCGATTCCAGCCGGATTCTTACCTCCGGCCTGTGCCATATTTGGACGACCACCGCCGCCACCGCCTACAAGACCGGCAACGTTCTTAATTAACATACCTGCATGGGCTCCCTTCTTCATAGCACCATCCGTTGCCATGGCTACCAGGTTCACTTTTCCTTCGAATTCCGAAGCAAGTAAAATCACGCCCTCGCCTAACTTCTCTTTCAATGAGTCGCCAAGCTCTCGCAGATTGTTCATATCTACATTCTTAACATCCGTTGCCAGGAAGGAAATACCCTTCACATCCACAACGTTATCTAATACATCACCAAGTGCCTCTTTCGCTGCTGCACTCTTCAGACTCTCATTCTCACTGCTTAAGTTCTTTACTTCCGCAAGCAGGCTGCTTACACGATGTTCCACCTCTGCCGGAGATGTCTTAAGAAGCTCACAAGCCTTATTTAAGCGTGCTTCTGCCTCTTTATAATAAGCAAACAGTCCGTCTGCCGTAATTGCCTCTATACGACGCACACCGGCTGCTACACCTGTCTCAGAAAGAATCTTAAACGCTACGATGGAACCGGTATTCTTAACATGAGTACCACCACACAATTCCACGGAGAAATCTCCCATAGAAACCACACGTACCTTGTCGCCATACTTCTCACTAAAAAGTGCCATAGCGCCGGTCTTCTTCGCTTCTTCCATGGTCATAACGTCCGTACGAACCTCTAAATCATTCTGAATCTGTTCATTTACAAGATCTTCTACCTTCTGAATCTCTTCTGCAGTCATTGCCGTAAAATGAGAAAAGTCAAAACGCAATCGGTCTGCATTAACATCAGAACCCTGCTGTTCTACATGTGTTCCAAGAACAGTACGAAGTGCCTTCTGTAACAAATGGGTTGCACTGTGGTTCTTACCGGAACATAAACGATTCTTCTTATCTACGATAAGGGTAACCGAATCATTCATGGAAAACATACCGCTACTTACCACACCGATATGACCAATCTTACCACCGGATAATTTCTTGGTATCTTTCACTTCGAAGGTACCGTTCGCACTTTCAATTACACCGATATCCGCTGCCTGACCACCACTTGTGGCATAGAACGGAGTCTCCTCTACGATAATGGTTCCTTCACTACCCTCTGCTAAGGTATCCACTACTTCTGTAGTAGAAGTCATTGCAATTATCTTTGATTCTTTCGTTAACGTATCATAACCCACAAACGTTGAGGTCATAGCCGGATCAAGCTGTTCGTAAACCGTTGCGTCAGCACCCATGTAGTTGGTCTCTTTGCGGGCTGCTTTCGCCATCTTACGCTGCTTATCCATCTCAGCTTTAAACCCATCTTCATCTACGGAATATCCCTTCTCTTCGAGAATCTCGACGGTTAAATCATATGGGAATCCATAGGTATCATACAACTTAAAGGTATTCTCACCGGAAAGAACTTTCTCATTCTTCTTAGCCATCTCACCCATCATGTCATTCAAAATAGAAAGACCCTGGTCAATGGTCTTAGAGAACTGTTTCTCTTCCTGTGCGAATACTTTCAGAATAAATTCTTTCTTCTCTTCTAACTCCGGATAGCCATCCTTACACTCACGAATCACTACCTGGCAAAGCTCTGCAAGGAACTCACCCTGCATACCCAATAATTTACCGTGACGAGCCGCACGACGAATCAAACGACGAAGTACATAGCCACGTCCTTCATTACTCGGCATAACACCATCAGAAATCAGGAATGTAGAAGAACGAATATGGTCGCAAATCAAACGAATGGATACATCATCCTTCTCGTTCTGTCTATAACTCTTCTTTGCAGCATCACAAATAGCATCACGAATCGCCTTCATAGTGTCGATATCAAAAATAGTATCCACATCCTGAACAACCACTGCAAGACGCTCAAGTCCCATACCGGTATCAATGTTCTTCTGCTCTAATAATTCATAATTACCCTTGCCGTCACCTTCAAACTGGGTAAATACGTTATTCCATACTTCCATATAACGGTCGCACTCACACCCAACTTTGCAATCCGGTCTTCCGCAACCATATTTCTCTCCACGGTCATAATAAATTTCGGAACATGGACCACACGGGCCTGCACCATGCTCCCAGAAGTTATCGCATTTTCCATCTTCATCACGGTAGAAACGAGTAATCTTCTCTGCCGGTACCCCAATCTTCTTGGTCCAGATATCAAATGCTTCCTCATCCTCAAAATAAATGGATGGATATAAACGCTCCGGATCCAGACCGATTACTTCTGTCAGATATTCCCAGGACCAGGTCAGCGCCTCTTCCTTGAAATAATCTCCAAATGAGAAGTTACCAAGCATCTCGAAAAATGTAAGATGTCTTGCGGTCTTGCCTACGTTCTCAATATCATTGGTTCGTACACACTTCTGGCATGTACAGACTCTCTTGCGTGGTGGAACCTCCTGTCCGGTAAAATACGGCTTCAGTGGTGCCATTCCCGCATTAATTAATAGTAAACTCTTATCATTGTGTGGTACCAATGAGAAACTCTTCATTGCTAGATGATCCTTGGATTCAAAGAACTCTAAGAATGAACGTCGTAACTCATTTACTCCAAAATACTTACTCAAAATCTTTCCTCCAAACGGTATTAAAGTCTAATTCTTCTTTGTCTCCTCCACCGGCTGTGACGCGTCCTTTCTCTTTCTGGCTACCATTCCAAGCCAAAAGCCTAATGCAGACACTGCTGCAAATACAAGTAACAAAACTACCTGATTAAAAAATGCATTAAAAAAAGTGATCATTGCGTTACCTCCTTAAGAAAACTACATTCGTTTATTATAGCGTAAATCCCTTAGGATTTCAACTCGACATCCTCCATGCGCTCATCCGAATCCGCCGCGGCCGTTGCCAACTCGTCGCATCGTTCATTATACACATGCCCTGCATGTCCCTTCACCCAGCAAAACGTAACCTGATGTTGTTCGGTTGCCGCCACCAGTCGTTTCCATAAATCCACATTCTTAACCGGCTTCTTATCCGCTTTCTTCCAGTTGTTCTTTACCCAGGAACCAATCCAGTTCTGGTTAAAAGCATCAATTACATACTTGGAATCCGATGTAAACACAACTTCGCAAGGACGATTCAACGCCTCAAACCCTACGATAGCACCCATCAGCTCCATACGATTGTTCGTCGTATTCACGTAGCCTCCGGAATACTCCCGAATGTGTTCTTCCCCTTTCGGATCCACGTAACGAAGCACTGTGCCGTAACCTCCCGGCCCCGGATTGCCTCGCGCCGAGCCATCGGAATAAATTTCTACTTTCAAAAAAGCTATCCTCCTTTGGTCTATTACTACATTATAGCATAACTCTTTCATTTTTCCTACGTTATCTTTTGTACTTTTTTGTGAATCATATGATAATACAAACCATTCCACCGTTTAAATCGTTCACAATCTTTTCCATACTCTCCATTAATTTCCGTTGACTTTCTTCATCCATCATGGCAATTTTGCGTTGCATCCCCTCTTCCACCAGTTCTCCAACGGTTTTTCCAAAGATGTTGATATTCAAAAAATCACTTTTTTCCTTTCCTTCCTCCTTCATATAAGCAAGAAGTCCTTCCGCCTGTTCCCTGCTTCCTACAATGGGCGCAATTTCCGTTTCAATATTCGCTTTGATCAAATGCACCGATGGCGAAAATGCCTTGATTTTAATTCCATATTTATTGCCGTGTTTCACAAGCTGAGGTTCTTTTAACGTAATTTCTGACAACTGCGGTTTCATTACCCCATACCCCTTGCGATGCACATTGTCAAAAGCTTCTGCCAGACTGCTTACCCGCTTTTTCTGAGAGGATAACTCTACCAGCAAGTTTAATAGTTCTGCCTCGCCTGCGATGGTTTCCCCCGTTAGATTGCTGATGTATCCATAGTAACAGGATTGTGGCACCAACAAGGTAAACACAACTTCTCCGCCAGCCGGATTTATCTCTTTTTTACGCACCTCACTAACCAACCCTTCTCCACTTATGGGCTCTTTGCCCATCACCTGGTTCATGACCTGCATATGTTGAATCATTTGGCGCCCTGTTTTCAAAAGCGATTCCATCACCTCATTTTCTTCCGGCAACGTTCTGGTCCATTCCGGAATTTCGAAGTACCAGCGCATAATCGGAAATTCATACAACAGGGTTTCCAAAAGCTCCTGCCCATCCTTCTGCGAAAATTGCTCCACATTCATCGGCACCACGGTTACCTGATATCGCTCCCTTAGGGTTTTTGCCAATGTTTTGGTCTCTTCCGCGTAGGGGTGATTGGTATTTAACACCACAACAAACGGTTTTCCAATTTTCTTTAATTCCTGCACCGTCTCTTCTTCTGCCACTTCGTAAGCCATCCGCGGAATGTCCGTAAAACTGCCATCCGTCGTCATAACAATCCCGAGAGTCGCATGTTCATGAATCACTTTTTGTGTTCCCACTCGCGCTGCCTTGGAAAAAGGAATTTCACTGTCAAACCAGGGTGTGTGAACCATACGCTCCGTCCCATTTTCCATATGCCCTTCCACGCCGTCAATCATAAAACCGACGCAATCCACTAACCGCACCCTGCATTTCGTTTGTTCATCCAATACAATCTCCGCCGCCTTTGCCGGAACAAACTTCGGCTCCGTAGTCATAATGGTTTTGCCCTGAGCCGCCTGTGGTAATTCATCAATCGCTTCCTGCCTTCCCACTTCGTCTGTCAAAAACGGCAATACACACGCTTCCATAAAACGCTTGATAAACGTACTCTTCCCTGTTCGTACCGGTCCTACGACCCCAAGGTAAATCTCCCCATTGGTCCGCATTCGAATATCCTGATAAACTGAAAAATTCATATCCATAAAATCACCTTCCTCATAGCATAGTCTATGAATCTTTCGTGATAAGTATGAACAAAAAAACATCCTCAAATTGTGGGATTTTATAAGCGCATGCGCTCCCACTTTTGAGGATGTCTATTGATTCGTCTCTATTTACTTAAATACTCATGAATACCCTTCGCTGCCGCTTTTCCGGCTCCCATGGCCAGAATTACCGTTGCCGCTCCGGTAACTGCATCACCGCCTGCAAACACACCGGCCTTACTGGTCTGCCCATTTGCTTCATCTGCGACAATACATTTTTTCTTATTAGCCTCAAGGCCTTCGGTTGTGGATGTAATCAATGGGTTTGGCGATGTTCCCAAAGACATGATTACAGTATCCGCCTCGATTTCAAACTCAGATCCCGGCACCTCAACCGGTCTTCTTCTTCCGGAAGCATCCGGTTCGCCCAATTCCATCTTGATAACACGAATGCCCTTTACCCAGCCATCTTCGTTAACCAAAATTTCCGTTGGGTTGGTCAAAAGATTAAATACTACTCCCTCTTCTTTTGCATGATGTACTTCCTCTACTCGCGCCGGAAGCTCTGCTTCACTACGACGGTAAACAATATGCACATCCGCACCAAGACGAAGGGCTGTTCTTGCTGCGTCCATGGCTACATTTCCACCACCTACAACAACAACCTTCTGTCCTGCATGAATCGGGGTTTCATACTGTTTAAATGCCTTCATCAGGTTATTTCTGGTTAAATACTCATTGGCAGAAAATACGCCGTTGGCATTCTCTCCCGGAATCCCCATGAATTTCGGAAGTCCTGCACCGGAACCGATAAATACTGCTTCAAAGCCTTCTTCTTCCATCAATTCATCGATGGTAACAGACTTACCGATGATAACGTTTTTCTCAATCTTAACACCAAGGCTCTTAACATTCTCCACTTCCTTGGCAACCACCTTCTCTTTTGGAAGACGGAATTCCGGAATGCCATATACCAACACTCCACCTGCTTCGTGCAATGCCTCAAAAATGGTTACGTCATAACCGATTCTTGCCAGATCACCGGCACAGGTAAGTCCTGCAGGGCCGGAACCAATAACAGCCACCTTCTTGCCATTCTTCTCTTTTGCCGGTTGTGGTTTCACACCATGTTCAGAAGCCCAATCCGCTACAAAACGCTCTAATTTACCAATGGCAACCGCTTCGCCTTTCACGCCGCGAATACACTTGCCCTCGCACTGGCTTTCCTGTGGGCATACACGACCACATACTGCAGGTAATGCAGAGGATTCGGAAATAATTTCATACGCTTTCTCGAAATTGCGGTTCTTAACCTGCTCAATAAATGCCGGAATGTTAATGGATACCGGACATCCACTTACACACATAGGATTCTTACAGTTTAAGCAACGACCTGCCTCTTCAACTGCCTCTTCCTCTGTGTATCCCAAACATACTTCATCAAAATTGGTTGCACGTACCTTTGCGTCCTGTTCGGTAATCGGTACTCGTTTCATCATATCCATTAGTTGTCACCTCCGCAATTTCCACATCCGCCATGATGTGTTTTTCCTTCGCGTAATCGTAATAACGCGCGTCCTTCTTCCGTCTTGTACATCTGCTGACGTTTCATTGCTTCGTCAAAATTAATCAGATGTCCGTCAAATTCCGGACCGTCTACGCAGGCAAACTTAATCTCATCCCCAACACTCAATCGGCAGGCACCACACATACCGGTACCATCCACCATAATCGGGTTCATGGAAACAATGGTTGGAATATTAAATTTCTTGGTTGTCAAACAACAGAATTTCATCATAATCATAGGTCCAATGGAAACGCAGACATCATACTGTTTTCCTTCTGCTACCAAATCTTCGATAACTTTCGTTACCATACCACTTCTTCCATAGCTTCCATCATCGGTGGTAATATAGAGATTGCCGGCAACTGCCTCCATCTCTTTTTCCAGGATAATCAAATCCTTAGTCTTGGCACCCACAATTACATCCGCATCAATGCCATGCTCATGAAGCCATTTTACCTGCGGATATACCGGAGCGGTGCCAACACCACCTGCAACAAAAAGAATTTTCTTTTTCTTGGTTTCTTCTACGTCATCCGTGACTAACTCGGATGGATTTCCCAAAGGTCCTACCACATCCATAAAGCTATCACCGGCCTTTAATGCGGTCATAGCTTCTGTTGATGCGCCTACGGGCTGAAAAACGATTGTGACGGTTTCCTGCTGGCGATCATAATCGCAAATCGTAAGCGGAATGCGCTCTCCTTCCTCATCGGTTTTGACGATTAAAAACTGTCCCGGTAAGCAATGTTTTGCCACACGCGGTGCCTTCACAACCATGAGATAAATATTCTCATTAAGCTTTTCGGCCTTCAAAATTGAATACATGAAATTGTTCCTCCCTCATACATGCTATTTAATTAAAATATACCAGTTCGTCTTCTGGTTTTTCTGCCTCTTTGATTTCTTTTACATAAAGAACCGGCCCCTTGCCGCGATATTCTTTGGCAAATTCGGTCTTCATCTCTGCTGTTACCCATATCCATGACTTGTGTGGAATTTCTTTGGATTTGTCGTATTTTGCTTTAAATCCGATAAACTGAATATCTTCAACACAACAGGTCATGGCAAAACGCCCCGGCACAAAGGTGCCTTTTTTCATTTTATCCGGGTTATACACAAGGGCAAGGAATTTCACCGTCTTGCCATCGTATTTCCGCGGATTCTCCTGTGCATCGATAAACCAGATTCCATAATCCATATCCGTAATCTCAATGGTATCTTGCGTAATATCATACGGCAATGGTTCCGGTGTTTCATCGATGGTGCCATCCTTCTTCTCATAAACAATCTGTGCCCGACGGTTGTTGGTCTTTACCGCCGTACGGAATTTAATTTTCGGCGTATTCTCGTCACTGCGGTTAAAAATAACCACATCCGACAAAAACAACTGCTCCATCATCATGGCACGCATATTGGTCAGGTAGTTCTCAAACGTTGTAGAATCCACCGTAGTCAACACCTGCACCAGTTCACAGCTTTCCGGCAATACTTCTTCTGCAAAATCTGCAACTTCCCAGGTTCCGTTATATTCGATAAAAATATTATCCGGCCAGTATTCCCGCACACACTTATCAATAAACTCTTTATTGAACTCTTCTTTTTTCTCAACAAACACTATAGACGTGTTCATTTTCTCCAATTTGTCTTCGTCAAACTCCTCATCACCATCTTCGCAAACGATAATCAGGTTCTTTGAACCGATTCCAAACCCATTTTCCACCAGGGTTTCTTTAATCAGGGTAGTTTTTCCACTATCCATGAAACCGGTAAACAGATATACACCAATTGTATCCATGTTGCTCTCCTACATTCCAAATAAGGTCTTCATTTCCTCTTCTTCTACGTTGGTTCCAATGACCACCAGACGACCGGTGTAATCCGGTGCGCCGTCACGCAATTCATAATCACCCGGAACCATATTAAAATAAATCCACTTGCCGTCCGTTGCCGGAATCATTCCTTTTGCACGTAAAATTGTACTTTCGTATTTTTCAGAATGACACAAGGTATCCAGCGCCTTCTCAACGGTTGCACGGTCAAATTTATGTGGTGTCTCAATACCCCAGCTAATAAACACATCATCTGCATGATGATGTCCATCTTCGTGATGATGTCCACAAGAACAGTTGCCATGCTCATCGTAATGATGCTCGTGATGGTCGTGGTCATGATGATGCTCGTGCTCATGCTCGTGATGCTCATGCTCGTGCTCACGATGATGCTCGTGCTCGTGGTCATGATGATGCTCGTGCTCGTGCTCATGCTCGTGGTCGTGGTCATGTCCACAGCAACAATGTCCGTCTTCATCGTGATGATGATGTTCATGATCGTGATGATGCTCATGATGTTCATGTTCTACCTCATGAAGAATCTCATCTTTCAGAGAAGCCTTCTTCTCTACAGCACTTAAAATCACGTCTCCACTTAATTCATCCCATGGCGTAGTAATAATCGCCGCCTTCGGGTTCTTTTCCTGTAATACGCTTACACATTCGGTTAACTTTGCATCGTCCATATCCTGTGTACGGCTCAATACAATCGTTGTAGCATATTCAACCTGATTATTGAAAAACTCACCGAATGCCTTCATCTGTTTTAATGCCTTCTTACCATTTACAACCGTAACAAGACCGTTTAATTCTACATCCAACGTCTTAGCTACGTCTGCAACACTTGCCATTACATCCGATAATTTACCTACTCCGGATGGCTCTACCAAAATACGGTCCGGATGAAATTTGTCAACTACTTCTCCCATATTCTTGGTGAAGTCGCCAACCAAAGAACAGCAGATACAACCGGAGTTCATTTCCGTAACCGTAATACCGGAATCCTTTAAAAATCCTCCATCAATACCTACTTCTCCATATTCATTTTCAATCAAAACAACCTTTTCACCCTTGAAAACCTCTTCCAACAGCTTCTTAATTAACGTTGTCTTTCCGGCTCCCAAAAATCCGGAAATAATATCAATCTTTGTCATACTAAAACCTCACTTTACATGGAAATATTGTATAGATTTGCATAAACACCCTGCTTTTGCAAAAGTGCTTCATGTGTTCCTTCTTCAGCGATACTGCCATCTTCTGCCAGTACCAAAATTCGCTTCGCATTGCGAATCGTACTTAAACGGTGAGCAATAACAAATGTCGTTCGATTCTTAGCCAATGTTTCTAAGGATTCCTGCACCACTTTCTCGCTCTCATTATCCAAAGCACTGGTAGCCTCATCAAAAATGAGAATCGGTGGATTTTTTAAAAATACTCTGGCTAATGACAACCTCTGCTTCTGTCCTCCGGATAATTTAATACCACGCTGTCCAATATCGGTATCGTAGCCATCCGGCAAACTCATAATAAAATCATGTGCATTGGCTGCTTTGGCCGCTTTTACAATCTCTTCGTCCGTAGCATCCGGCTTACCATAAAGAATATTTTCCCGCACAGTTCCTACAAACAAATATACATCCTGCGCCACAATCCCAATATGATCGCGCAGACTCTTCATGGTAAACTGTCGCACATCCGTGCCGTCCACCTTCACAGCGCCTCCGGTAACATCATAAAAACGCGGAATCAGCGAGCACAAAGTACTCTTTCCTGCACCGGAAGCACCAACAAGCGCCACATACTCGCCCGGAGCAACAGAAAGATTCAGATGATTTAATACCATCTGGTCATTCTTCTCATAAGCAAAGGAAACATCTTCAAAGGAAATAGCACCTTTAACCGTTTCCATTACCGTGGCATCCGGCTTATCCTGAATATCCGGTTCAATGGCCATGATTTCACAAAACCGCTCGTATCCGGAATACCCGTTTAAAAACGTCTCAACAAAGTTAATTAACTTTCTTACCGGTTCGGTATAGGTTGAAATATAAAGTAAAAAGGTAATCAAATCTTCTATCTTCACCTGTCCACCCGTAATAAATATGGTGCCTCCAACCACAACCAATACCTGAATCAATGTCACAAAGGCATTCATACCGGAATTAAATCCGGCCATATAGCGATAGCTATCCTTCTTAGCTGACAAAAAGCCATCGTTGCCTTCCTTAAACTTCTTCATCTCCTCAGATTCGTTAGCAAAGGATTTTACCACACGAATTCCTGATAGATTATCTTCAATCTGGCTATTAATCGCTGCAATCTTAATACGATTGTTGCGATAAGCTCGCTTCATGCGATTTTTGAAAATATAAGCATACAAAAGCATAACCGGTACCAATGCAAAGGCAATCAAGCAAAGGCGCACGTTAATACGGAACAGAATGATAAAGGACCCAATTATCTTGATAAAAGAAATCACAATATCCTCCGGTCCATGATGTAACAATTCGGTAATGTCAAATAAATCGTTGGTAATACGGCTCATGAGCTGACCAACCTTTTGATTATCAAAGAAATTAAAAGACAACTTCTGATAATGGCCAAAAATCTTACGTCGCATATCGTATTCGATCTTTGCACCCATTACATGTCCGTAATACGTTATAAAATAATTACAATAAATTTCAAGCCCGACTAATACCAACATCAAAACGCCAAGCTTTAGCACCATCTCCAACGCTTCCGTTGGTCCTAAATGAATTACATAATGCGTAATGTAGCGGATAATCAATGGCAGAACCAGTGCAATTCCGGCTCCCAACATTGCAAAAAACATATCCGCAAAAAACACACCCTTGTATGGCTTATAGTATCCTGCAAGGTTCTTTAAATTGTTCCACATAGTTTCCCAGTACCTTTCTCATTTGTACACCAATCACTATTATAACACTATTCTCTTTCTTTGCAAGCAAACACTTTTCTACAAAGTAATTTTGCAGTGGTAGTATTGGCAAGTCCGCCCTCTGCAGTTTCCTTTAAGGACACATCCATCTTGTTCCCTACCTCCGCCATAGCTTCTATAACTTCATCAGCCGGAATAGCACTTTTCACACCACAAAGCACCAGTTCTGCAGCCACAATAGCGTTGGCTACACCGGAAGAATTCCGTTTAACGCAAGGTATTTCCACCAAACCTGCAACCGGGTCACACACCAGTCCCATAATATTTTTCAATGCTATGGCTACCGCATGGGCACACTGGGTTGGTGTTCCGCCGGATAGTTCCACAATGGCTGCAGCCGCCATGGCTGACGCCGCGCCACACTCTGCCTGACATCCGCCTTCTGCACCGGCAATGCTTGCGTTATTGGCAATTACCATACCAACTGCAGATGCTGTCAAAAGTGCACGCACACAATCATCTTCGCTTACACCTTTTTCCTCTTCCATAGTTATCAACGCTGCCGGCAAAATTCCGCAAGAGCCTGCCGTTGGTGCTGCAACAATTTTACCCATAGCTGCATTTAATTCAGAAATAGCCGTTGCACGCATCAATGCCCCTGCCATAAAAGAACCGGTTAATGTGCGCTTTTCTTCCAGAGCCGTTTTAATTTTATAGGCATCCCCACCGGTAAGCCCGCTGGTGGATTTGATATCTTTTTTCTGTCCACGCAGATTCGCACTCTTCATTACCTTATACTGTTCTCTCATACGATTCAGTACATCCGGCTGTGAGCACTCCAACACGTTGGCCTGCTCCATCAGTACCAGGTCAGAAAGCTTCATACCGCGATTCTCCGCCATTTCCACAATCTCCTGTAAAGATCGATATGTAAATTCCATGCTACTTTCCTCCTGCCAATAACATAATACAACGGGTTACGCCTACAAACCGGTCAATATACGTCGTTACATCCAAATCGGTATGACCATCAATAGCAATGCACAAAATAGCCTGTCCTCCTTTGGTTTCGCGAGATAATGCCATATTACATACATTAATACCGCAGTTTCCAAGAAACTCGGCTACTTTTCCTACGATACCCGGCATATCCTGATGAACCACAATCAACGTATCATTCTGTCCGTTGATGGATACTTCCATTCCGTCAATCTGAGAAATAAAAATGTTTCCGCCACCAATGGATGCACCGGTAACAGCCACGCTGCTTCCGTTTTCGCCTTTCAACGTAATAATGGCGGAATTCGGGTGTTTGGCCGGTCGCGAAGCTTCTCTGATAAAAATCTGCACACCTTCGTCCTTGGCAATCTGTAAACTGTTTCGAATCCGTTCGTCATCCGGATTCATTCCTAAAATACCACCCACCAAAGCCTTGTCTGTACCATGTCCCTTATAGGTCTTGGCAAAGGAACCAAACAATTCCACATCGGCTTGTACAATCTTCTCCTTCATCAATAAGCTCGCAATTTTCCCAATACGGGCAGCGCCTGCTGTATGGGAACTGGAGGGTCCAATCATAACCGGACCAATAATATCAAAAATATTCATCGCATTCACCCTCACATTGCAAAGGTCGGGGATAAAACCCCGACCCCAAATATCCAGTTACATTCTTTCCGGTGCTTCAAATCCGAGTAAGTCAATACAGGTTTCCATAACACCTTTCGTTAACTCTAACATACGGATATAGCTTCCCTGCACCTTTTCATCTTCTTCACTCATAATCTTTGTTTCATGATAGAAGTGGTTAAATTTGTTTGCTAATTCGTAAATATATGCACATACCTTATGCGGTGCATATTCTTCTGCCGCATTCTCAATCATACCCTGGAAATTAGCAAGGGCAAGCATTAATTCTTTCTCGCTCTTGTTCTTCGGGGCAAGCACTTCATAATCTGCAGCATTCTTGCCTGTCTCTGCGTATTTAGCCAAAATAGACTTAATACGTACAATGGAGTAAAGAAGATATGGACCGGTATTTCCTTCGAAAGAAGTAAATCTATCCATATCAAATACGTAATCTTTAGAAGCCTGGTTGGACAAATCGCCGTACTTTAATGCTGCCAAACCAACAATCTTAGCAGTCTTCTTAGCTTCTTCCGGATCTACGGTATGGTTCTCGGTAATCTTCTTATACATCTCGTCTGCGATGTCAGAAATCATATTCTCAAGACGCATAACCCCGCCGTCACGTGTCTTAAACGGCTTGCCGTCTTTGCCGTTCATCGTACCAAATCCGATGTGTGTCAATTCTACATCGTCTCTTACAAGACCTGCTTTTCTTGTTGTTCTGAACACCTGTACAAAGTGAAGTTCCTGACGTTTATCTACAACATAGATAATAGCATCCGGATTCTGCTCCTCACGACGCATAATAATGGTTCCAAGGTCTGTGGTCGCATACAAGGCCGCCCCATCGGACTTCTGAATAATACATGGTGGAATTTCGCGCTTATCATCATCTTTTGCAACTTTAACAATCAACGCACCGTCACTTTCTTCTGCAATACCACGCTTTTTCATATCTTCAATCATATCCGGAATATATGGCTGTGCATCCGACTCACCCTTCCACAAATCAAAGATAACATTTAAGTTACCATAGTTTTTCTTTAAATCTGCATGAGACAGGGTTAAAATATGCTTTAAAATAGCGGTATATGCACGGTGTCCATTCTGTAACTCATTGGTAATTTCAAGTGCTTCCTTCTTATATTCCGCGTTCTTCTTACTCTCTGCGGAAGCTGCCGGGTAGATTTCTTCCAAATCAGCCAGTGTAAATGGTGGTTCGGATGGATATTCACCGGTAAAGCTTTCATCAAAGTATGGAAGTTCCGGTTTACGGCGTTTCAATTCCGTAATAATAAGACCGATCTGAAGTCCCCAGTCTCCCAAATGAACGTCACCGTAAACGGTATTACCGGTGTAACGTAAAATACGTTTAATACTCTCACCGATAATAGCCGGACGTAAATGTCCAACATGAAGTGGCTTTGCTACGTTTGCTCCGCCGTAGTCAATTACGATGGTTCTTGGATTCTTGGCATTCTCAACGCCAAAATGCTCTTCTGTCAACATGGTCTTCATGTAATTTGCCATGTATACATCTGCCATTTTGATATTCAAAAATCCCGGCTTTACGGAATCTACAGTCTCAAACATTGCTTCTTTATCAAGCACTGCCTTAATTTCGTCTGCAATCATAAATGGTGCTTTATGTGCTTCCTTTGCGCACGCCATAGCACCGTTACACTGGAATTCACAAAGATCAGGACGGTTACTTACCGTTACCTTTCCATATTTCTCATCGTATCCGCACTCTTTAAACGCTTTGGATACTACTTCTGTAATTTCATCCAAAATCTTTTTCATTACAATCTTACCTTCCTATTTCTCTATTCTCATTATGCAAAAAAGGCGTCGCTTAGCATCATCATTCCCACACTGTCAACGCTTCCCGTCATAATAATTTCATCGTTATCATTTAGTTCTACAGTTAATACTCCTCCCGGCTGGCTTACTTGTACTTTTCGTTTCGTAAGTCCCAACCGAACGGTCACAGCAGCTGCTGCACACGCACTGGTTCCGGACGCCAATGTATAACCGGCACCACGCTCGTATACTTCAATTTCTACATGTTCATCATCCACAACATGAAGCAACATGAAATTCATGCGGTCAGGAAAATAATCGGAACTTTCTACAATTGGTCCTAATTCCATAACCCGCTTATAATTCACTTCTCTTGCAAGTAGCGCACAATGTGGATTACCTACACTTAGGCAGGTTACTTCGTAAGGCTTACCCCCAAAGTACATAGCCTCGTTAATTACCTCTCGCTCTTCGCCAATCACCGGAATTGCTGACGCATGGAAATCCGGCTTACCGATTCGGGCTCGGACTAAAGTTGCATCCTCATTTAAAAATTCAACCTCTGCCTTACCACTGACAGTATAAAATGTTACCTTATTTTCTTTTGCATAGCCTTCATCCTTCAGATATTTGGCAAAAATACGAATACCGGTACCAGTGTTGGTTGCTTCACTTGCATCCGGGTTAAAACATCGGACATGGATCTTCCCATCTTTTTCAATTGGTCCATAAAGAATACCATCTGCACCAATACCAAAATTTCGTTTGCATAACTTACGAATATGGTGTTCCTGCAAATCCACATCATTCTTGTTTGGATCAATTACCAGATAGTCGTTCCCAAGCCCATGATACTTCTTAATCATAAATGAACCCAATTGTCTAGTTCCTCCTGCTTGTTCACTCCAATTTTTCAGAATCCGCGCTAATCTACCTGATTCTGGCTAATCAAGGCGGCAAGGCCATCTGCCTTTTCTCCTAGTATACTCGCAGCCAGATCTTTTGTTTCATCCGAAACGTTACCTTTTCCATAAGCTCCGGAATATGAGCCGGTGGTTGCATTGTAATCACTATCACTCACACCCTGTTCCTGTGAAAGTTTCGCAATCCATTCTGCTTCCTTGGCCTTTTCATCCTCTTCCGCTTCCTTTTGCAAACGTTCGAATATTTCGTTAGCTTGTGCAAGCGCTTCCGCGTCTGCCCCGCTCTCAGTGGACATTGTTTCCTCATCCTCCTGTGGCGTAGGCATGTAACGAACGCGGCTACGTTTCACAATAGCATGTTTCAGTTCGTCGTTGAAATTTCGGACATCAATTTTATCCGTAATTGGTGCTCTTAATTTCAAATCCTACACCCCCTAACTGTATGTATTCCTCTCTTCCAATTCATACATACACACAAAACGGCAGTTTGATGATTCTGATATAGTGTTAATTATACTAACACCACACCAAAAAGTCAAACTGCCGTAAGGATTTTAACTGATTTTTCACCACAAATTTTTACTTTTACAACAGATTCAATGGTTCTAAACTTCTTTCCAAAATTCCATTCATATACGCAATTGCTACGCCGTAATTGGTCATTGGTACGCTCTGCCGTTTTGCCTCTGCCAACCGATATTTCATCTCTTTTTCATTTAGCATACAGCCACCACAATGGATAATCAAATCAAATTGTGTTAGATTTCTTTCAAAGCCGGTACCGCTTGTAAAGGTCAACTCCAACTGTTTCCCTGTAAATTTCTTAAGAAGTTTGGGGAGCTTCTCCGTTCCGATGTCGCCACACTGCCGATGATGGGTACAACCTTCTGAAATCAAAACCTTTGCACCATCCTGTAACCCGCCTATAGCGTATGCCCCCTGCACCTGCTGTTCAAGGTTCCCTTTTAATCTTGCAAATAGAATTGAAAAAGAAGTAAGCGGCACCGCATGCGGCGTCATTTCATCCACTATTTTAAATGCCTGACTATCCGTAACCACCATTTTAGGCGGTTCTTTTAGACTCGCGAGGGTTTGCGGTAATGTGGTTTCCTTTGTCACCATACAGATTGCATTTCCATCCAAAATATCCCGTATCGTCTGCTGTTGCGGCAGAATCATGCGTCCTTTTGGTGCCGCCGCATCAATCGGTGTCACCAGCACCACCACATCTTCCGGTTTTAACAAATCTTTAATCAGGTCACGCTCCACATTTTCTTTCATAGCATTGGCAATGTAGTTTTTCAGTTCCTCCACCCCTGATTTTGTCAAAGCACTTACAAATAGGTAGGGATAATCCTTTGCCCAGGAAGCCTGCAAAATCTTTTTTTCCTGGGATTCTGCCATCGCATCCATTTTATTAATGGCAACAACAAAGGGCAGTTTTTTATCCTTTAATTGCTTTAAAAGACGTTCCTGCGCCTCTGATAGCTGTGCCTCCTGTCCATCTAATACCACAATGGCAAAATCAATTTTTCGAAGAACTTCAAAGCTTTTTTCGATGCGCTTTTGACCTAGTTCTCCTTCGTCATCCAACCCCGGCGTATCTATAAATACCACCGGTCCAATGGGTAAAAGTTCCATCGCTTTGGTTACCGGATCGGTGGTGGTTCCCTTTACATCAGATACCACCGCCAACTCCTGTCCGGTTATGGCATTTAATAAACTTGATTTTCCTGTATTTCGGTTGCCAAAAAAGCCGATGTGCAACCGGTTTGCACTTGGTGTTTCATTTAAACCCATCTTTTCCTCCTAGAAACGGAAATCACGTTCCCCTGCATCAATACTGTTAATGTATTTCTTTGCAGTCTCTTTAACCTTTGGATTCGGGATTTTCTCAAGTTCTGCTTCAATCATCTTCTTACCTGCTGCTTTTACTTTCTCGGAAGCATAATCATCCAAATACTCGTTTAATGTCATAAGAGCATTCGGGTGGCAGCAGTTCTGAATCTGTCCGGATTTCAAAAGGGACATAAACCGATCACCGGTTCTTCCTTCACGATAGCATGCCGTACAGAAAGATGGTACATAACCCATGTCAATCAGCCATCCCACTACTTCATCCAGTGTCCGATTATCAGACACATCAAACTGTGCGGAATTCTCTTCTTCCGGCTCTTCTTCCACATAACCACCTACGCTTGTTCTAGAACCACCGCTAATCTGAGAAACACCTAATTCTAAAACTTTTTCTCTGGTTTCTTTGCTTTCTCTGGTGGAAATAATCATACCGGTATACGGTACAGCAACTCGGATGCAGGCAACAATTTTTTCAAACATTTCATCGGTAATACCATTATCGAATACATCCGGGTCAATATCATCCGCTCGACGAAGTCTTGGTACGGAAATGGTATGTGGTCCGCATCCTTTGGCCTGCTCTAAATGTTCCGCATGCATCAATAAGCCGGCAAAATCATAACGATACAAGTTTAAGCCAAACAATACACCAATTCCTACATCATCGATTCCACCATCCATCGCTCTGTCCATGGCTTCTGTATGATAACTGTAATCAGACTTTGGTCCTGTTGGATGAAGTTTCTCATACTGTTCCTTGTTGTATGTCTCCTGGAATAAAATATAGGTACCAATTCCTGCTTCTTTCAATTTTCTATAATTCTCCACTGTTGTGGCTGCAATGTTCACATTTACACGGCGAATAGCACCATTTTTGTGTTTAATACTATAAATGGTCTTGATACTCTCTAAAATATACTCAAGCGGGTTATTTACAGGATCCTCTCCTGCCTCTAATGCAAGACGTTTATGACCCATATCCTGCAAAGCAATCACCTCTTTGCGGATTTCTTCCTGTGTCAGTTTCTTTCTTGCAATATGCTTGTTTTTCAAGTGATACGGACAATATTCGCATCCGTTTACGCAATAGTTAGACAGATACAGTGGCGCAAACATTACAATTCTATTTCCGTAAAAATCTAATTTAATCTGCTTTGCCAACGCATAGATTTCCTGATTTTTCTCTTCAATATCACAATCAAGAAGCACCATAGCCTCTCTATGGGATAGGCCTTTTCTTAATTTTGCTTTTTCAATAATTTCGGTAATTAATTTCTCGTTATGCTTATTCTCCTCTGCATACTTCAGTGTTTCGAGGATTTCCTCGTGGTTAATAAATTCCTCTGCCTTGGATGACATCACATTATACATAGCTATTTCTCCTCTTATCTTTTATCTTTCGCGGGGTCTCCGCGGTCAATTACTAATTCGTATCCGATGCTTTGCATAC
>SVEW01000004.1 GCA_015057205.1 Lachnospiraceae bacterium
AATAATACATCCAAACGTTCTTTCATGCATTTCTCTCCTATGGAGTCTTCCAAATGTTTTCTACCAGTGCACACACGCTCTCAGCATCCATGCCACACTCTTTATATAACTGTGGAACACTTCCTTGCTCCACAAAGCTATCTCCAATACCCACATGATAAATGTGTGCATCGGTTTTCTCTTTTGTTTTTAAATAATCTGCAATGGCAACCCCTACACCCCCATGAATCATATGGTCTTCCATCGTCACAATATGGGTATGGGACTGTGCCATTTGTTCTATCATCGCATAATCCAACGGTTTCGCAAACCGAAGATTTACAACCGTTACCTTCATTCCTTTTGCCGCCAACTGTTCCGCAGCCACAACCGCCACCTTCACCATGGCTCCCAACGCCATCAGACACACTTTTTCTCCCTGGTAAAGCAATTCTGCCTTTCCCATTTCGATTGGTGCGCGATGTTCTTTCTCGCCATCAAAAGCCTCGCCGCGCGGATACCGTAGTGCAATCGGTCCATCATGGGCAATGGCAAATTTCAACATATCAGATAATTCCCAGATATTCTTCGGTGCCATCACGGTCATATTTGGCAACATGGTCAAATAAGCCAAATCAAACACACCGTGGTGCGTTGGCCCATCATTGCCAACCAAGCCTGCGCGATCAATGGCAAATACAACATGTAGATTCTGCATACAAACATCTTGCGCCACCTCATCGAAACCTCTTTGCAAAAATGAGGAATACACTGCAAAAACCGGAACATAACCCGATACTGCAAGCCCCGCCGCAAATGTTACCGCATGCTGTTCTGCAATACCGACATCAAAAAACCTCTCCGGATAGCAATTATGAAAACGCTTTAGCCCGGTACCATCTTCCATGGCCGCTGTAATAGCAACCACTTTTTCATCACGGGCTCCCATTTTCTTCATAACCGTTGAAAATACATCTGTATATCCCGGTTTCCCCTTTTTTCCAAGACCGGTTTCAATATCAAAAGCTCCCGTACTGTGGAATCTGGCAGGATGACGCATTGCTACATCATACCCTTTACCCTTTGTCGTTACTGCATGAACAAGCACCGGCCCATCCACCTTCTTAGCCTCCTGAAACGTACGAATCAATTTGCTAATATTATGTCCATCCACAGGACCCAAATAGGTAATCCCCATTTCCTCAAAAAACATACCCGGAATCAATAATTGCTTCAAACCGTCCTTTGTCTTGCGAATGGTTCGAATCATAGGTCCACCAACCCCCGGCACTTTTTCCAAAGAATCATAAACTGTGCGCTTCAATCCACGATAAAAATCACCTGTACGTAGTTTAGAAAGCTGTGTAGACATTCCGCCAACATTCTCAGAAATCGACATCTTATTATCGTTTAGTACAATGATGAAATTTCCCTTCACCATTGCCGCATTGTTCAACGCTTCAAAAGCAATTCCACCGGTCATAGCTCCATCGCCAATCACCACAACCACCTTATCGTCGCCGTGTTGTAAATTTCTTGCCGCAACAAACCCCATCCCCGCAGAAATGGAATTAGAACTGTGTCCGGTATCAAAACTATCTACCATATCTTCTTCCCTCTTCGGGAAGCCGCTTAATCCCTTGTATTGACGCAGCGTCTGGAACTGATTCTTCCTTCCGCTTAAAATCTTATGGGTATAGCATTGATGTCCCACGTCCCAGATAATATGATCTTTTGGCAAATCAAATGCCCTATGAAGTGCAATGGTCAAATCCACCACGCCAAGATTTGAGGCCAAATGCCCTCCCGTCTTTGCAATATGCTGAATCAAAAAGGTTCGTATTTCGTCTGCCAAAGGCACCAAGTCCCTTTCCGGCAATTTCTTAACATCATTCAACCCTTCAATTTTCTCTAAAAACATTCGTCTATCCTTCTTATTTCCTACGATGTATTAATGAAACGATTAACTCCTTCAAAAACGTATGCTCCTGCTCAAAAGAATCCAGAAGTTCTACCGCTTCCCGGCTCAATCGCTCCACTTCCTTTTCAGAATCTTCAAGACCGTGTAACACCACATAAGTCATCTTGTGATTCTTTTCATCGCTTCCCACAGGTTTCCCTAGTTCTTCCGTGGAACTAATCCGATCAAGAATATCGTCCTGAATCTGAAAAGCAATTCCCACTCGATTTGCTATCATTTCAATCCGCGAAACTGTATTCTCATCTGCGCCTGCCAGGGTAGCACCTATCATCATTGCACATTCCAAAAGTGCAGCAGTCTTAAGGCGATAAATGAAATCAAGCTGCTCATCATTTAAGGTCTTGCCTTCCATCTCAACGTCTACAACCTGTCCACCAACCATACCATTAATTCCCGATTTTTCCGTTAAAATCTTAAGCGCCTTTCCGGCTGCCCCAAGATCCACATCCGCCAAAAGAAAACTTCCCGCCGCAGTATCAAAAGCATGATGCAAAAGCGCATCTCCGGCAAGGATTCCCATTGCTTCGCCATATACCTTATGGGTAGTCTTTCTCCCCCTGCGATACTCATCGTTATCCATTGCAGGCAAGTCATCATGCACCAAAGAATACGTGTGAATAAACTCCAATGCTGCCATGAAGTGATGCAAAACTGCTTCATTTCTGCCCCCGAACATCCGAAACGTTTCTTCCATCAAAATAGGACGCAAACGCTTTCCCGGTGCCTGCACGCTATAATTCATCGCTGAAAAAATCGTCTTCTGCAGCCCCTCTTCTTCCGGAAGAAATGAAAAAACAACCTGTTCTGCCGCTTCTGTCCTCTCCAATAACTCTGCCTTAAACTCCATCCTGCTCCTGCTCCTTTGTCAGTATCTGTATTTTCTTCTCGATGCCATCAATTTGCTCATTGCAAAAGGCAATCTCTTTCATGCCCTTCTCATATAACTGAAACGATTCCGCCAAAGGCGTATCAGCATCTTTTAATTTAGCAATCGTCTGTTCAATCACTTCAAATGATTCTTCAATGCTCTTCGCCATCTGTAATCCTCTCTATCTTCTCTTTCACTTCCGCCTCAATATCGCCGTCTGTCACGTGGATACGCACCATCTGCCCTTTTTGCACCTGCGAAAGACTGCTAATAGCCCGTCCATCCATGCTCTCCACATAACTAAAGCCTTCCCCTAACTTCTTTAAAGGTGAAAGGCCATCCAAAGTGTTCGCCAACAGTGATACCTTGTGCCGATATGCCTCCAAACGCTCTTTCATGCCAAGCATCAAGGCATCTTCATAGTCCATCGCCTGCTGTCTTTTCTGTTGCAGCTGACTCATAGGACTTAATTTCTCTATCTGAAGCTTCATAGCCAGCATACGCTTTTGTTTCTCGCTTAACTGCCTTCTCATGCACAACGTCAACGCATTCTCATACTGTCGAAGCTGTTCTATATACTGTTGCAAGTCAAAAACCGCCAGTTCCGCAGCTGCAGATGGCGTCGGCGCACGTAAATCCGCCACATAATCCGCTATGGTCGTATCCGTCTCATGTCCCACCGCAGAAATAATCGGAATCGGGCAATGAAAAATAGCATACGCTACCTCTTCCTCGTTAAAAGCCCACAAATCCTCTATGGAACCTCCACCACGTCCTACGATAATAACATCCGGATGCACGCTCTGAATCTCCGAAATACCATTCACAATACTGGCAACAGCCCCTTCCCCCTGCACGAGTGCCGGGTACAAATAAAGTTGCACATACGGATTTCTTCTATGCGCTATGTTAATGATATCTTGAATTGCGGCACCGGTACTGGCTGTAACAATTCCAACCCGTTTCACATAAGCCGGAATCTTTTTCTTGTAGCAGGCATCAAACATACCCATTTCTAAAAGCTCCTGTTTCAGCTGATGGAACTTCTGGTATAGTACCCCTTCCCCGTCAAGAACCACCTCTTTTGCATACAACTGATACTGTCCGCTTTTCTCATACACATCCACGTTTCCAAGAACAATTACATTCTGTCCTTCCTTCATTTTGAACTTCAGACTTCTGGCATTACCTGCAAACATAATCACATTGATGGTTCCCGAAGCATCTTTCAGTGTAAAATAAATATGCCCGGAAGTATGATATTTACAATTGGATATTTCCCCTTTAACATATAATTTATTCAATAAAAAATCCTGGGAAAACATATTTTTAATATAGCGATTCACTTGAGAAACGCTGTAAACATTCTTCATCATTACTGTAATTTAGCTAATACTCCATTTACAAAAGAAGGCGCTTCATCGGTACCAAATTTCTTCGCAAGCTCCACAGCCTCATTAATGGCAACGGAAGTCGGAACCTCTTCATCGTACAGCATCTCATATACTGCAAGACGGATAATTGCAAGTTCCACCTTACCCATACGGTCTGTCTTCCATCCCTTCGTATGGCTATTAATTCGCTCATCAATTTCCGGCAATTTTTCCTTAACTGCCTGATATTTCTTCATGATATACTGCTCGTCTTTCTCTTCCATCGGTTCGTTCTCATCGATAAATGCTTTTAACTGTGCATCCAACTCTTCTTCCTCATGGAATTCCACACGAAACAGCATGGAAAAAATTCGTTCTCTCAGTTCTCTTCTTTTCATAAAATTCCTTTCTACGCTATCTAAAGCGAAAAAGGGTGTCCTTAAGACACCCTTCTTTTCTTCTTACTAGTTGTCTTTACTTACATCAATACCTGCAATTTTTACATTTACCTCTGCTACGTTAAGACCTGTCATGTTTTCAATGGACGTCTTTACCCGCTCCTGTACTCTGCGGGATACTTCTGGAACATTCGCCTGATAATCAACGATGATGGAAACAAGCACATTCACGTTGTTGCCATTCATCTCAACCTTCACACCCTTGGAAAGATTCTTCATTCCAAGTTTCGCTACAATCTCGTTCGTAATGTTACCAGACATGGAACTTACTCCTTCTACCTCTGTAGAAGCAATGCCGGCAATAATAGCAACCACTTCTTCAGCTACGGTAATTTCACCCATGTCATCTTCTTTTATAACAAATGCTTTTCTATCTTCAGCCATCTTCATCTGCCTCCTATAATCATAATTCCTTACAGATATAACCATTATAGCAAAACAATTCTATTTTGGAAACACTATTTTCCAAATCGGTTGATAAAATCATCTTCCGATAAAATCGGTATTCCCAAATCCTTGGCTTTCTTGTTCTTTGACGATACACTTTCCACGTCGTTATTTACCAAAAAACTGGTTTTCTTCGACACCGAACCGGTAACACTACCACCTTGAGATTCTACATATGCCTTAAACTCGCTTCGATTCTTAAAGCTATGGACATCTCCCGTAATAACAAATGTCAACCCAGCAAGACTTCCATTTTCGTTGGTTGCCGGCTCTACCTGCTCAACCGCCAAAACCTTCAGAAGTTTTTGAAAAACTTCCCGATTTCCCGCTTCTTCATACCAGGTAAGGATGGATCCCGATTTCTCCGGCCCGATGCCATCCACATCCTCAAATCCGGTTCCTTCCTCCAAACGCTCTACAAACCCTTTCCACCCGGTAGCCTTCAAGATCTTTTTCGCCGCGTCAATTCCAATAAGCGGAATACACAATGCAAAAATAAAATTAGCCGGATGCACCTGTCGGCTCTTCTCTATGGATGCCTTCAGATTATCGCAGGATTTTTCTCCAAATCCATCTAATTCCTTAATCTCCGTTTCATACGTGGATAACGTATAAATATCCGCAAAATCCTTCATATATCCCTGATTTATAAACCGTATGATGGTTTGAATGGATAATCCGTCAATGTCCATTCCCTGACGACTTACAAAACGGGTAAATTTCTGGACATTCTTCGCCGGGCATGCCGGATTGGTACAATGCAATGTCTCCGTACCACTTCCTTTGCTGACATGAATCTCCGTAGGCGCATGGCACGCCGGACACACCTTAGGAATCTCCAGTTGACCAACCTTTTGCAACACCCCAACAACTTTCGGAATAATCTTATTGCTCTTTATACATTGAATCTTCGTGCCGGAATCCCCAATTCCCAGTCGTTTCATTTCGGAAATATTACACAAAGACGCCCTGCTAACCGTCGTTCCCTCCAGTTCCACCGGCTCAAAAACCGCCACCGGTGAAATGGTTGACCGGGCACAGGACCATTCCACATACGATAAGGTACTCTCTGCCACCGTATCTTCCCACTTAAATGCATATCCGGCACGCGTAGCGTGATGCCCCGTAACGCTTCCTGAAGCCGCATACTCCGTATCTTCATAGCAAATTACCAGCCCATCCACCGGAATATCCATTTCTCCCTGTTCCACCTTATCCGTAAACTGCTGTACCGCCTGCGGCAACTCCGTCGCGGAAGTCTTAATGTATTCAACCGTTACAAATCCTTGTTTTTTCAAAAATTCCATGCGTTCTCCCCATGGAACCATCGGTTCATCCACATGTACCAGCGTAAAAGCATTAAAATGTACTTTTCTTTCTTTAACCTTTGCCGGATCATCCAGACTCAACGTACCGCTGGCCAAATTACGTGGATTGGCATAACGATCTTCTTCCTCTTCCATCATGGCATTCTGCTCTTCAAAATCCGTATAAGAAATTGTCGCCTCACCACGCACCACCAAATGCCCCTGATACGCAATTTTCAATGGCAGGTCATAAATTGCCCCGGCAAGATAGGTAATATTCGTTCCAACAGAACCATTTCCACGCGTCAATACCTTCGTCAGCTTTCCCTGATCATAAGTAGCTACAAGCGTCAATCCATCTAATTTCCAGCTAAGAAATACCGGTCTTCCTTCAGCCCATTTTACCAATTCTGCTATCTGTTTGGTCTTTGCAAGGGATAACGCCGGATATTCATGTGTTTCACGTTCGCCACCCTTTTCCTGCGCTCCGGTGGAATGTGTGGGACTATCCGGTAAAATCACACCGGTTTGCTCTTCTAATTTTGTTAATTCATCAAACAGCGCATCCCACTCATAGTTGGACATTATTTCATCTTGTCCATTATAATAACGCTCAGAGGCTTCGTTCAGTCTCTGCACCAATTCCTTCATTCTAACTTCTGTTTCCATCTGCATACCTATTCCAAATCCCCCTCATAACGCACCGGTTCATTTGACGAATGAGCAATCATCGCCAAAAGCTCCCGGTATTCTTCCTCTGTTACATTACGGTAGGTTCCTTCTTTCAAATTACCAAGTGAAATATTCATAATCCGTACGCGCTTCAGTGCCACAACACGGTAGCCAAAATACTCACACATTCTACGAATCTGGCGATTCAGCCCTTGCGTCAGAACAATACGAATACGTTTTTTATCAATCTTTTCTACTTTGCACTTCCGAGTAACCGTATCAAGAATTGGCACACCGCCACGCATACCCTTCAGAAATTCCTCTGTAACTTCCTTGTTCACCGTAACTAAATATTCTTTCTCGTGAGCATTCCCGGAACGCATCATCTTGTTAACCAAATCTCCCTGATTCGTCAAAAGCAATAGCCCCGTAGATTCCTTGTCCAATCGTCCAATGGGATAAATCCGGTAAGGGTATTGTAAAAAATCGATAACGTTATTCTTCTCTCTTTTCTCCATGGTGCATACAATTCCTGCCGGCTTATTGAAGGCTATCAACACAGCCGGTTCCTGCCCATATTCCACTCTCTGTCCATTCACATATACCTGTTGCCCCGGGCGAACCTTCGAACCCATCTGTGCCAACTCGCCATCGATAAACACTTCTCCGGCCTCCACCTTACGATCAGCTTCTCGCCGTGAGCAAAAACCCGCTTCACTCAAGTATTTATTAATTCTGATTTCGTCCATTCTGGTTCCTCCATAGTGCAAGCACCTCAGCTTTCACTGAGGTGCTTAAAATCTTAGTCAAATTTCAATTTTTCCGTAAGTATATAACCGGTTCTTCCATTGGTTTTAACCTTGGAATAACCATTCGCATAGCAGGTAATTACACGCACTTTCGTTTTCTTACGAAGTGTAGAAATCACCTTGCCTGACTTCTTCATCTTATTCAACAAATTGCTCTTCTCTAACAATTTACATTTCTGTTTCTTCTTTGGATATCCATCCTTGCCGGCCGTAGTATATTTATTGTCCAGGGTCTTCAGGAAATCGTTTCTAACATAACCCTTCTTACCACTCTTCGTCTTTACTAACGTCCAATCGCCATACACGCTCATTGCAACGGCCCGTAACTTCGCGCCACCTCTTAACATAACAACGCTATCTGTATTGGTGCTGGCGCCTTTACGGAGGTTAACTTCTTCCTTGGTAGCAACATATTCTACAACCTTAACTTTCTTAACTTCTTTCTCGGTCTCTTTCTTCTCGGAATCATCCTTCTCAGAATCGTCCTTCTTAGAGTCGTCCTTCTTGGCGTCTTCCTTCTTATTGTCAGCTTCCTTGGAATCTTCTTTCGTTCCTTCTTCCTTCTTGGAATCCTCTATCTGTTCCTTCTCATCATCTACACTGTAAAGAACAGATTCCGGCGGTGTCTGGTTCTGTGCAAGGGTAATGGACCCCATCCACTCAGATACGGAATCTTCAATGGTACTGTTTATCATAAGGTCTAATTTCTCATCACCATCAATCGCCTTATCATATTCCGTCTGCACCTTCTCTTTCAAGGCTACTACATCTTCCAGTCCCTCGTATGCTTCAATGCAGTCTGTCACCTGCTTCTCTGTCTTATACTCTTTCGTCTTCGCATTGAACTGACTATACAGGTTCACAATATATAACTCTTTATTGTCAAGTCCAGTCACATAAAAGAAATCCAATCCCGGTGCTTCTGTCTTCACGCCCTTAAACTTAATTCCCATCTCTACAGATACCAAACAGGAATTGCTATCAACTGCACGCTTCGTATAGATATTTCTAATCTCGTACTTCTCTACATACTTTGCAAACAGCTTCACATAAGCTTTCTCATTATCGGAAATCGGTGTTGCATACGCCTGAAGCTTCTTCACATCACCATTCGCTGCTGCTTTATAATAATTACTAATTAACGTCTTCACTTCCGGATACTCATTCTTAAGCACCCCGTTCTTATCTTTGTTATCGCTTCCACCACGTCCCAACGCGAAACATAGTACAACCAGCAATACAACAACGCCAACGCCGATGTAACATTGCTTTCTGTATTTGTTAACAAATTTTATCAATATTTCTTTCTGTTTCTTATCCATCTTGCATCCTCCTATCGTATATTTCCCAATATGTATCTAATCTATCCAGTATTTTACATTTTTTTACACAAGAAGCGCACCTGGAGGGATTCGAACCCCCGCTCATGGAACCGGAATCCATTGCTCTCTCCCCTGAGCTACAGGTGCACAACTGTCATTTTACACCAAAACTCACAGAAGTTCAATAAGAAATTTCATCCAAATTGGATTTATTATTACTTCTGTCATGACACCGACCCCAAAGAAAATCGCGTAAAGCACTGTATTTCTACACATTTCCGACGTTTCTTCGTTTTGAAATGTCTTGCGCATTTTTTCCGAAAAAAACAAACTGCACCCATAAAAATACCATTGTGGCGTCAGCATTCCCACAAGAAAAACAACCGCCTTGATTTGGTATCGCAAAATCAGGATTCCCCAACCATATCCAACAAAGAAAAGCACCAGCCCCAAAAGCCCCCACCGTGTTGAACTTCTCATAAGATTGGTTCCATTCACAGCTCCCAGAAAAAACAATACGCTGCGGTGCAAAAGCACATACCGCAACAATTCTTCCCGAATAATATCCTCATACAGAAAATTTTCTAAAAAGTATTCCATACAAAGACTAAGCACATTTTCATCGGAACCATTAAGGCACAATCCGGTTATTACGCCACCCCCACACAGCAACATACAAATCCCGGCTATAATTGTGCTTTTTCTCCATCTGATGCTTACCGTACCATCGCCTCCCGGTCTTTTTTCACACTATATGACAGGCCCTCCTTGACTATGCATCATTTTACACTACAAAAGAAAAAGGGCGTTGCCAGCACCCTTACGGATACATACAACACCCTAATTACCTTCATCATGTAAAAATAATTACTTCGCGTAATCGGTCACTCTAGATTCACGTATTACACTGATCTTAATCTGTCCCGGATATGCCAATTCGCTTTCAACACGCTTAGCAATGTCTCTTCCTAACAATACCATATCAGCATCGGAAATCTGTTCAGGAACAACCATAATACGAACTTCTCTTCCTGCCTGAATAGCAAAAGATTTGTCAACGCCCTTAAAACTGTCTGCAATTTCTTCTAATTGTTTCAAACGGTTTGCGTAAGTTTCCAATGTTTCTCTACGCGCACCCGGTCTGGCCGCAGAAATAGCATCCGCCGCCTGCACGATACATGCAATTAAAGTTTCTGGTTCTACATCACCATGATGAGCTTCCACCGCATTTACAACCAGTGGTCCCTCTTTGTATTTTCTACAAAGATCAGCACCCAACTGAATATGAGAACCTTCCATGTCATGATCAACTGCCTTACCGATGTCATGTAAAAGTCCGGCGCGCTTCGCCATCTTCACATCAACACCAATTTCAGCAGCTAAAAGTCCGGACAACTGCGCCACTTCGATAGAATGCTTCAATGCATTCTGTCCAAAGCTGGTTCTGAACTTCATACGTCCTAATAACTTCACAAGTTCCGGATGAATTCCATGCACACCTACTTCTAAGGTAGCACTCTCACCCTCTTCACGCATCATGTTCTCAACTTCACGTTGCGCCTTCTCAACCATTTCTTCAATTCTTGCCGGATGAATTCGTCCATCCACAATCAATTTCTCCAAAGCGATTCTCGCAGTTTCTCTTCTTACCGGATCGAAACTGGATAAAACGACTGCATCCGGCGTGTCATCAATAATCAAATCAACACCAGTCAAGGTCTCAAGAGTACGAATATTACGTCCTTCACGGCCAATGATGCGTCCTTTCATTTCGTCACCCGGAAGCTGTACTACAGAAATTGTAGCCTCGGATACGTGATCGGCAGCGCATTTCTGAATCGCTGTCACAATGTAATCCTTCGCTTTCTTGGATGCTTCTTCCTTCGCTTTGCTTTCTAATTCTTTAATTAATTTTGCAGTGTCTAGTTTGACGTCATCTTCTACAGTTTTCAGAAGATAATCTTTCGCTTGTTCGGAGGTTAATCCGGAGATTCGTTCGAGTTCCTGTACGCGTTCTTCATTGAGTTTAGCTATCTTCTCTTTCTGAACAGCTAATTCCTGTTCTCTGCTTGTGCAGTCTGCTTCACGCTTCTCTACTGCGGAAATCTTCTTGTCCAAGGTTTCTTCACGCTGGCTTACACGACGTTCTAATCGTGAAACCTCCGCTCTACGTTCCTTGCACTCCTTCTCCAATTCGTTCTTAGTACGAATGGATTCTTCCTTGACTTCCAGTAAAGACTCACGCTTCTTCTCTTCTGCAGCCTTAATAGCATCATCAACTATCTGTCTCGCTCTGTCTTCTGCACTGCCAACCTTCGCTTCGTACTGCTTCTTTCTCAGATTCGTTGCAATCTGAGCAGTAACCGGAATTGCAACAACGCAGGCAACAATCAAACCGATTAATGCGGACAAAATGTCAAAATGCACAGGAGCACCTCCTTTATTTAGTTTTCAAACTTCAGTGTTGTCACTTATCTATGATAGCAATCTGGCTTACTACAATGTATAGTTTCAACAAATAAATTTTATACTGTTTCCATGCGTCTGTCAAGCACTTGTATACTATACATTTAAGAAATTGCATATATTGTATGAAAAGTTATTATTCCACATCCCGCATACAGGATCTAATATCTTCTAAAGCAAATCCACGACGCAATAAAAATGCGGTTATCCGGTTCTTCTCCTTATAATCTGCCGTCTCCGGATCAAATTTCTTCTTCACTAAAATTTCACAAATCATTGCCCGCTCATCCCCTTCATATTCTTCTTCCAATGCGCTGGCAATAATCTCACGACTGACGCCCTTTTTAAGTAAATCCAGCTTTAACTGCTGACGGCTCTTACTATGGGCACGATAGCGTACATAATTACAGGCGTAGCGCTCATCGTCTACATAATGAAAAGACTTCACATAAGCAATTGCCTCATCACAAGCCTCTTGTGAAAATCCCTTATCCAAAAGTTTCGTCCTAAGCTGGCTTTCTGTTCGATCCTGCTTCTCTAACAGATACATGGCTTTCTTCTTAGCCTGCTTAATCTCCTGTTCCATATCTTGTATAGGATCTGAATCTATCTGATAGCTCATCCTTGTCTCCTTAAAAGAGCTCGAAGTCCTTCACACTTCGAGCCCAGTTAATCTTATTCTTCTCTTGCAGTCTCTGCAGTTGCTTCCACAGCTTCTTCTTCGACCGGTCCATCCAACTGATAGTGTGCACGCACCTGTGTCTCAATCTCAGCACAAATCTCCGGGTTATTCGCAAGGAATGTCTTCGCATTCTCACGGCCCTGTCCAATCTTATCGCCCTTGTAAGCATACCATGCACCAGATTTATTAATGACATCAATGTTGGCAGCCAAATCCAGCAAATCGCCTTCCTTGGAAATACCCTTACCAAACATAATGTCAAATTCTGCTTCCTTAAATGGCGGTGCCACCTTATTCTTAACAATCTTAATTCGCGTACGGTTACCGATTACTTCACCGCCCTGCTTCAACGCTTCAATTCTTCTAACATCCATACGGATGGAAGAATAGAACTTCAATGCGCGACCACCGGTAGTTGTCTCCGGATTACCAAACATAATACCAACCTTCTCACGCAACTGATTGATAAAAATAACGATACAGTTTGATTTACTAATAACACCGGTTAACTTACGCAATGCCTGTGACATCAAACGCGCCTGTAAGCCAACGTGGGAATCGCCCATATCTCCGTCAATCTCGGCCTTCGGAACCAAAGCCGCAACAGAGTCCACGATGACAATATCAACTGCGCCGGAACGTACCATAGTCTCCGTAATTTCCAATGCCTGTTCTCCATTATCCGGCTGCGAAATGTAAAGATTATCAATATCAACACCGATATTCTTCGCATACACCGGATCAAGGGCGTGCTCCGCATCAATAAAGCCAGCTATTCCGCCACGCTTCTGTACTTCAGCAACCATATGAAGTGCCACCGTAGTCTTACCACTGGACTCCGGTCCATAAACTTCAATCACACGTCCTCTTGGAACGCCGCCAAGCCCCAAAGCAATATCCAAACTAATGGATCCTGTCGGAACCGTCTCCACATTCATACTTGCGGAATTATCTCCCAACTTCATTACGGAACCCTTTCCGTACTGTTTCTCAATCTGCGCAATGGCAGCATCCAATGCTTTCAATCTATCTTCTTTCGCCATATGTATCTCCTTCTTACGAACTTATGTTCGTTTCTTTTAAAATAATATAATACTTTCATGGAAAAGTCAACAGATAAATAAAGATTTTCCGAAAAAAAGACAGCCACAAACGTGACTGCCTCTAGTATGCCCTATTTTCCGACGGAAGTCAAGGATTTCCTATCTCGAAATGCTGATAGTCCTTGCGTTTCTGAAAATCTCCACCCCAGGTAAAACCATATTCTGTAAAAATCCGATAACAGAAATCATTCTTCTGAATTTTATGTGGAAACTCCTTCGACCGATCTGCGTATGTCCTGCCGGCTTCCGGCTCCACATAAAGCTTTCCGTTATACTGGTACACATATGGATTATACAGGGGATTAATATCGATGGCTCTTCCATAGCTGTGGTTCGACAGCTGATTCGAGTTCGCAATTTTCCGGTAATTAAAAGCCGACGTATTGTTCGCCTCCATGGACTTCGTGTCATCCGCATCAAATTCATCCACCAGTTCCATGCGCTCTATGGGATAGCGCGCCGCATAGAGTTTTTCAAAAATTGCCAAAACCTTCTGCGCCACATCCTTATTTACAATCATCTCCCCCTGATGCGTTTCCTCATCAAACCCATAATAAGAGATCGTAAGATAACGCAAGTTCTCCAAAGCGATTTCGTCGTTTTCTTTATAAGAACGGCCTATAATCCGTTGATATACTTCGTCACCCTCACAGATCTCGCGCATGGAAAAAACAGGCTCCGGCCGTTTTTTCTTTGGCGGAACCACCTTGTCTTCCTTCCATTTATTGTCCTTATTAGTTTCCCCTTTCGCAGATTGTCTTGCGCACCCCGACACAGGCACCGCCGCAATCAGAAGGACAACCAAACATAATTTAATTATTTTTTTCATGTTCCCAGTTTCCTTTTTTTACTTTCTTTGCACTATTATATCCTAAAAAAAGTTCCTTCGCAAGTGCTTGCGTTTTTTGTCTAACAATAGTATGATAATCATATATAATTCACATAAAGGAGGGGCTCTACATTGAATTATCAAGAAGAATATCAAAAAAAGCTTGTAACGGCCGATGAGGCTGTAAAATGCATCAAATCCGGAGACTGGGTTGATTACGGTTGGGGAACCGCTACCGTTGAAGCACTTGACAAAGCGCTGGCAAGACGTACAGACGAATTAACCGATGTCAAATTAAGGGGAGGTATTATTTTCCATAAACCGGCGGTTTTCGAACGTCCGGATGCCGGAGAACATTTCTGCTGGAACTCCTGGCACATGAGCGGTTGCGAACGTAAGATGATTGCAGATGGTTGTGCCTACTATGCACCTATCCGTTATTCTGAACTGCCACGTTACTACCGTGAGCACATCGTTCCGGATGACGTAGCAATGTTCGTTGTATCACCAATGGATGAGCATGGATACTTTAATTTTGGACCGAACGCATCACATTTTAAAGCAATGTGCGAGACGGCCAAGAAAGTAATCGTTGAAGTAAATACCAATATGCCTCGTTGTTTAGGCGGTTTTGAATCCGAAATCCACATTTCCGAAGTTGACATGATTGTCGAAGGCGATAACGCTCCACTTCCGGAATTACCAGCTGGCGGCGCACCAACCGAAGTTGACAAGAAGGTTGCCGAACTGGTTGTAAAAGAGATTCCGGACGGTGCCTGCTTACAGCTCGGTATCGGCGGCATGCCAAACACCATCGGTCAGTTGATTGCACAGTCCGATTTGAAAGACCTTGGCGTCCATACCGAAATGTACGTTGACGCCTTCGTAGATATTGCAAAAGCCGGCAAGATTACCGGTGCCAGAAAAAATATCGACCGTTTCCGTCAGACCTTCGCTTTTGGCGCAGGAACCAAGAAGATGTACGACTACATTCACAATAACCCGGGTGTTATGAGTGCACCGGTCGACTACACGAACGACGCTCGTGTCATCGGCTCTATCGACAACTTCATCTCCATTAACAACGCCGTCGACGTTGACCTTTATGGACAGGTGAACGCCGAAACCTCCGGAACAAAACAGATTTCCGGTGCCGGTGGTCAGATGGACTTCGTAATGGGTGCATACCTAAGTAACGGAGGTAAGAGCTTTATCTGCTTATCTTCCACATTTACAACCAAAGACGGTACTGTAAACAGCCGTATCCGTCCAACCTTAGCAACCGGTTCCGTAGTAACCGATACACGTCCACAGACCATGTACCTCGTAACCGAATACGGTATGATTAACTTAAAAGGACTTTCCGCATGGGAGCGTGCAGAACAGATTATCTCCATCGCCCATCCAGACTTCCGCGACCAGTTAATCAAAGAAGCTGAAGAGATGCATATCTGGAGACGTTCCAACAAGCGTTAATAAGTATACTAAGAAAGCGGCCTACGTTATTTGCGTAGGTCGCCTTTTTGCTACTATTTCTTCTTTAAGCTATTTATAATACGTAACCGATGCACATCCACATCAATGTTCAAAAGAGTTTTTACAATCCAAACCATGAACACGAACACCAAAATCGGAATCAGACAGGACGTCACAATCATCACTGCCACAGCTTCTATCAGGTTATTAATCTCTTTTTGCGCAGAATTAAGGACTTCCTTAATGTGCTCCTTGCTAAAGCTTGAAACCGTATCCTGCACATTCTCAGACACATCCTTGGTCCAGCCCGTAATCTTTTCCCAGAAGGATTTGCTCTCCTCCTTCGTTTCCTCCACCGGTTCCTCTTCTTCGATTCCAAATTTCTCGCTCACTTTGGTACCACCATCAATAGCCTCCTGCACCGAAGACTCGTAGGTACGCTCAATCATATTGGCAATCCCCACACTGGCCGGAATCACCATGCAGATAGCCACGCTAAAAAGCGCCAACTTCACGATTACGCGATCCAAAATTTCTTTTCGCGCAAACAACTGAATTCCTACCAGCAAACAGAGTAGGGGAATCATAATTTTGCACACCGCCACACCGGTAATTACCAACAGATATTTTTCCAAAAAAATGGCGCATAGTACAACCACCAGATATCCACTGACATCCGCCAGTTTCTCTGCAATCGGCGTAGCCACATCTCCCGGCAACACCGTAATCATGGTAGAAGTAGCCGTCGTAACCGCCGTCAACTTCAACACTGTCTCCTTCTTCTCATCTAAGGTCGCAATCTGTTTTGCATGGGTGGCCGGTTTTTCAATCCAACTCGCCACCTTTGTAAAAGAAAGCACTGCAATCACCAGCAATACAACCACTGCAATCGCTTTTTTCCTATTTGTGTTCATCCTCTCATCCTGCCCTTCCTATATACCATACTTTCTCAAATCCACTCGTCCATTCACAACTTCCACGCCCTCTTCCATCAGAAGCTTCGCCTGGGCATTTTCTCCGCCAAAAGCAAATTCCCCAGACAATTCCCCCTTAGCGTTTACCACGCGAAAACAAGGAATTTCCGACGGATTCGGGTTTCGATGCAACGCATTTCCCACCGCTCTGGCCATTTTTATATCACCGGCCATAGCGGCAACCTGTCCATAAGTAGCAACCTTTCCTTTCGGAATCCGCTTCACCGCCTCGTAGATACGCTTACTCTTGCTATCCGTAACCAAATCGTAACTTTCCGCAATCATCCGCTTCACATCTTCTGTTGGAATGCTTCCGTCAAGAATCACCGTATTCCAATGTTCTTTATTCTGATGATACCCCGGAATCACTGCCGCATAAGCATGCCGCCAGAACTCCCGGCTCTCCGCATTCACTTTTACGTTCAAATGAATACAACCATCTTTTTCATAGGTCCACAAAAACGCTTTCTTGCTCCCCTTTACCCTTACCAACTGCCAATTCGGATCCCGGAAGGGCGCATCCTGATACGTGTCCGGAAAAGCCAGTCCAAACTGTAACGCTTCCTCCCTTGTTATCATACACTCACCTTATCGTACCTTCCTGTTTTTGTATCAATTACCAGCATGGCAGACTCTCCAATCTGTGTGCCATCCCGATAGGTGGAAAACACATCCGTAGAAATGACGCTTTTTTCCTCATAAATCGCATCTACCGGCGTATGCCCCACCACCTGCACAAAGGTATCTGCCCGAAAAATATCCTTGTTCCGCACCTGCGGCCGATACCAGAGGGGCGAATCGTTTTTCCAAAGAATCTCCGGATCTAAGTCATTAACCGCCGAAATAACCGCATCGATGTAAGCGTCCACCAGCCCTTTATTTATGGAACGCACGAAGCTGGTGGTCAGTCCCCCGTGCAAAAACAGCACTTTATCAATTCGATGGATAAAATTCAGATTTTCCGGCTTCGGCAACGTCTCCTGCAATCTTCGCAACTTCTCCCGCACGGTTGCCTCCGCATAGGCAGAATATCCGGTCTCTAACTTGCCCCAGACATAACTTATATCATGATTTCCATAGCACCACAAGGTATCCGGGTGGGCTTTTGCAAAAGCGATGGCCCGGTCAAAGGTCTCCTCATAGCGTTCTATATGAATCTCCATTCCCCAGTCATCGGGAATGTCCATCAGGCACACTGCCCGTTGTGCCTTACCACTTGCAAGAATTTCTTCCGCCCTATCAAACAACCATGGTTTCAAATGAATATCCGGTATTACTACTACTCTCAACTATTTTTCCCCATTTCAAACGACTTCTGCAATGCCTCGTGTCCTTCAATTGCTCCCGGCTCATCCACTCCACCGGCAAACACGCTGCCTTTTACCCGGGCCTGTTCAAAACAGTCTACCCATCCCTGTACACCGCCCAGGGCATGCTCCGGCGTCGCATCCGCATCATCCGCTGCAACGCTAAGCAAATAGACGTCTCTGAACTTATAATCCCTTGGATACAGGGAATTGGCTCTATCAATCATGGTCTTCATCTGACCGCTCATCTCATAGTAATAAATCGGCGTTACCCAAGCCACCACATCCGCATTGTAAATTTTTTCCGTAATGGCGTTAGCATCATCCTCGATCACACAATGCCCCAATTTCTGGCACGCCATACATCCGGTACAAAAAGCAATTTTTTTACCCTTCAAAGACACTACTTCCACCTCATGACCTGCTTCTTTTGCACCCTTCGCAAAAGCCTCTGCCAACACATCCGAGTTGCTTTTTGCCCGTAAACTTGTTTCTACTACCAATACTTTTTTCGCCATATTCTTTTACCTCTTTCCTACAATTCTGTATATTTTGCTGCGCTACCTTTCGCTTTCTCCACCGGATACTTTGCCTCGTTTTTAGTCATTTTGGCATTGATAATTTCGTCCGCATCAAGTCCCAATTTGTCCAACAGATTCTGACTGTACACCATGACATCCGCCAATTCTTCCTTCACATGTTCTAAATCGTACGCCTCCTCATTCCACTGAAAACACTCCAGCAACTCCGCCGCCTCAATCACAATGGATTTGGCAAGGTTTGCCGGGGAGTGGAATTGATCCCAGTCGCGGTCTTCTGTAAATTTGCGTATTCTGGTAATGGTTTCATTGGTCATTGTAGTTGCCTTTCGTTGTTTCCTCACTCTTCTTTATAGTTGTCTAACACATACTTTAACATCTCAAAAGCAACTTCTTTCTTAGCTTGCTTCTTTGATGATGATTCAGTTTCAAACGTTGCATCCACTTTGTCAATACGACATTCGACACGCCAAATCGGATTCCCATCTTTATCATGGAATTCCGCATATTCATATTTTGGCAGGCTAAAATAGCCACGACGTGCAAGTATCTCCAGCTGATTTATTGCCATGTCAAAGGATGGCTCCTCTATTTCATCTCGAATCGTAAGCAATAAATCATTCTTTTGTAAATAGCTATATGCAAGCTTGCAAGCATTCTTACGTGCTTCATTTTTCGATAATCCATATGATTTAAATCTAGGAAGATCGTTTCGTATAAACATTTCACACGAATAATTAGCATTTGTATTATTATATGTGCCTTGTGGTGGAACTTCAATCAACCCTTGAATCCTCGGATTATTAATGTTATACTGTTCATTTTTATACCTAAAATAAGGAATACTTCCGAAAGCTTCATCCCACTCGTAAATTAATCTAACATAATCTGCCTCTTCGCCATTATCGACAATCGAATCCGGTCGAAGCATTATCTCCGCCACATTTTGGATAATCTCGTAATCATAATTGGTATCAAGAGCAACTGCACCAAGTATTGCTTCAAACAAATCCTCTTTAACAGATGCTTGCTCCGCCATGTTTAGTTCAATATCGCCTTTACCCATGATAAGGAATTCTTTAAATCCAAGCTCATCGATGCGCATTGCAAGCGTCTTCTTTTCTACCAACTTTTGTTTAATACTAGTAAGCTCACCTTCGGATTTCTCGCAATGAAATTCTTCCGGTTCCTGTGACACTCGGAATGCTTTTGGTATCTTGTCTTGGATATGAAGGTCATTTCCGTACTTCGTAGTTAGATATCGCATAACAGCCGCACTTAAAACCGTATCCCCAATAAACTCCAATATTTCATTGTTCTCCCCACCGTTCTCAGAAGAATACGACCTTCTAACAAAAGCCTGTCTTAATAATAGTGAATTTTTAAATTCATATCCAATCTGGTTTTGTACTACCGTTTCAAAATATTGTTTCTTGTCCATAAAATAAAAAACTCCTTTCAACAAATGAATGCGAAAGGGACATAATAATCTAACACAAAATAGACTACTCGTGAGATAGTAATCGTCTGCATTAGACATGGATTTTAAATTTTCTTCTCTATTTCCATATATTTACTAAAGCACACTTACATATGCAGAAATAAATCGCGTACAAATAGAACGCAAAATTTAAAAAGCATCACGCCCCAATTTTCTGTTACAAGCTCATCTTATCACAGTTATCAAGATTTTACAATAATTTTTATCCTTTCTGATGAAGTCCACTCATTAAACCGCCAGAATACAAATTCGTGATAAAAATCATTATAATAGAAATCACTTACACTGAAACAAAGAATTTGTCATCGTTCAAATTCTCGCCACAACGAATTACTATTTTCAAAGAATAATTGTTGGGAACAGCGTAAGTTGGGAGACATTGCTGACGTTACTAAGCTGGCAGGGTTTGAATTCACAGAACATGTGGTATATTCCGATGAGGGAAGCATAATAGCATTAAGAGGTTTAAATATAAAAAATGGGCAGTTGGTTTTAGATGATGTTAAGTATATTGATGGCAGTAATTTTGCAAAATTAAACAGGAGCAAATTATTTATTGATGACATAATGTTTACCTATGTCGGAACAGTCGGGGAAGTGGCTATTATCAAGGAAAATGACAGGTTTTATCTTGCTCCAAATGTTTCAAGAATAAGAGTACAGAGCAATGATTCGCCTAAGTTCATCAGCCATTATATGCGTACAGATAGTTTTTATAGACACGTCATTTTTCCGCTTATTGCTACGTCATCTCAGCCAGCGTTAAGTATGGAAAATATACGAAAATTTGAATTATGCTTGCCTAAAAATCGAGATGAACAGGATAAATTATCAGAGTTCTTCGATGGTATCGATAACCTTATCACCCTTCATCAGCGATTGTTCATCTGTAGTTACAATAACATAGCACACTATTTATTGTTTAAAACTATTTCTTGGGAACAGCGTAAGTGCGGAGATATGACAGTAGAGCTGTCTGAATACGAAAATCTTCAGTCAGGTTATCCATTACTTACATCTTCGAGAAGTGGATTAATGTTTCAAAATGATTTCCGTGATAAAACTTCTACCGATAATCAAGAAACGTTATTTAGCGTAGTTCCCTACGGAAAATGCACTTACCGTCATATGAGTGATGATAATATATTCCATTTCAATATAAATGAAATTGCTGAAAAAGGCTTAGTGAGTAGGGAATATCCTGTTTTCGATGCGAGCAAGAATAATAACTTATCATTTTTAATACAATACTTAAATTCAAGTCCAGAGTTTACGAGATTTTGTACACAGAGAAAACTTGGAGGAACAAGGACGAGATTATATTATAAGAATTTATGTGAATTCCAACTATATGCTCCAAGCAAAGAAGAGCAGGACAAAATTGCCGGGTATTTTTCCAACCTCGATAACCTTATCACCCTTCATCAGCGACAGTCCCCTTCTTCCTAATTGTTTGGGAACAGCGTAAGTTTCCAGAATTTGTTGAGTTTTATAATGGATTAACATATTCACCTGATGATATAAGGGAGTCTGGAACATTAGTTTTAAGATCTTCTAATGTTAAAAATGGAGAGATAGTTGATGCTGATAATGTATACGTTGATCCTGAAAAGGCAACATCAGAGAATGTAAAAGATGGCGATATAATTGTTGTTGTTAGAAATGGCTCAAGAGCTCTAATTGGGAAACATGCAGAAATCAAAGGGGATAAGCCTGATACAGTCATTGGAGCATTTATGTCTGGAATTCGTTCAGAGCATTCTTCTTTCGTAAATGCTCTCCTTGATACTAGCCAGTTTGAAAAAGAAATCGAAAAAAATATGGGGGCAACAATAAATCAGATTACTGGTTATATGTTTTCTAAGATGGAATTTATGATTCCGTCTTCAAAAGAGCAGGAGGTAATCGGAAAGTATTTTAAGAGCATCGACAACCTTATCACCCTTCATCGGCGTGTGAAAACCATTCAAGAAAGGAGGACTTACATATGCAGACAACGACAACCAATAAAAAGGATATGCTATTTTGCGACTACTATAAGCAATGGATATCCGTATACAAAGAAGGCGCTATCCGCCCGGTAACTATGAGCAAATATAACATGGCTTACCATTGGTTACTTAAGCTTATTCCTGATCTCATAATAGGCGATCTTGACCGTATCTCATACCAAAAGCTCCTTAACGAATATGCTCAGGTACACGAGCGTCAAACGACCATGGATTTTCATCACCACTTAAAATGCGCAATTCTCGATGCCGTAGATGAAGGTCTAATACCACATGACCCAACTCGTAAAGCTATAATTAAAGGCAAGCAGCCGCGCGACAAAAAGCAAAAATATCTAAACCAATATGAATTGCATAAACTTCTCGATGATTTAAATCTTTCAAGTAATTTAAACATGGATTGGCTAATTCTCTTAATTGCCAAAACCGGTATGCGCTTCTCAGAAGCACTAGCTCTAACACCAAAAGATTTTGACCTAAGTCACCAACTTCTCTCCGTTTCCAAAACTTGGGATTACAAAGGAAATGGCGGATTCTTACCAACCAAAAATCAGTCTTCTATTAGAAAAATTCCACTAGATTGGCAAACCGTCATCCAATTCGCTGAATTAATAAAACATTTGCCGGAAGATCAACCCATTTTTGTCAGCAAAAAAATTTATAATTCCACTATCAATGACCTTCTCGCACGACATTGTAAAAACGTTGAAATACCCGTAATCTCAATTCACGGCTTACGACATACGCACGCCTCTCTTCTACTATTTGCGGGTGTTTCTATAGCAAGCGTGGCCAGACGATTAGGTCACTCAAATATTACTACTACGCAAAAGACCTATCTTCACATTATCCAAGAGTTGGAGAGCAAAGACATCGACATTATTATGCGTTCCCTATCTAACTTAAATTCGTAATCAAATTTCACACGCTGATGATAAAAAGCTTGCAGACTCCTCACGTCTGCAAGCTTTTAAAATTATCCTAATAAAGGTGTAATAGTTGGCATTAGTCGCTCCTTAAAATCACGTATTAATGCACCATTAAATTTGAATTTTGGCAAAGCTCCCTCTGTAGCTTCCTTGTATGCGGCATAATTCGCATTTTCCTTCAACTTATTCTCGTTAGCAAGTTCTCCATCTTTGAAATTGTAAGCTTCATACTTTACATTTTCGAAATCTATAAACCACTTTTCCGAAAATTCCTCAAGCTCTTTTTCAATTACTTTATATCGCATTTGGTTTATAATTACCGACATATCCTGTCCCATAAATCTTGCTTTATCTCGTTCGATTTCATCCAAAACCTGAACCAGAATACTACTAAGTCCTGGATTATCTTCACCATATTCACGAACAATCTCGCGCAATTCTAGTAACTTACGCGCAAATTCTTTCTCGTCAACGCTCTCCTCTTCTATATTCAAGAAATCTACAAAGCCTTGCAATAGTTCCACGATATATTCAAAATCAATTTTAAACTTATTAAATGCAACCAATTCATAATCATCTATAAAAACTAGGTCTTCCTGCTCATCTTCCTTATCTTTCTTTAAAATTTCTACGATATTTTTATATACCGCTGCATAATTCTCATAGTCTTCCTGTCCAAATTCAAACGTCTCCATCAAATCTGGCGTATACGCAGAAAAGGATTTCAAATGAGCAAAATCATGATCTAGATCCCTAAACAAGCGCACAAAGGTCTTCATCTGTTTCTTTGATAAATGCAGCGCGTCTTCTGGAGTTGCGGCAAATGTTCTGATTGTCTTCAACGAAATTCCAAAATTTTCAAGAACTGTATCCCAATCTTCCGCTATCGCTTTTCCAATACCGCCTTTCGAATACAAAATCAACGCTTCATTGATTTTTTGCTTATACTCTTTTGGCGTACGGAAAGTAACGATTTGTCCATACTCCTTATTCGTATCAAACAAACGATTAGTACGCGAAAATGCCTGTATTAACCCTTGTGGGCTCATAGGTGGTCTATCAATAAACAGAGTTGATAAGCACGGCGCATCAAACCCCGTCAACAAACGGTCAACAACAATTACTAAGTCGATTTGTTGCTCCCGATCGCAATAACGCTTCTCTTTTCTAGCCAAACGATCATTCAAATTATTGTTATAGGCATTTAATGCTTCAAGCTGATATTTCGTGCCAAATATTCCGTTATAATACTTCAAGATTCGTCGCATCGCCTCTTGATTCGCTTGTGAAGATTCGTCATTTTCAGTTACAGAAAACGTCACTGCCACTTTAGGAAAATCTGGTAATGCTCTTCGTATCTCTTCATTAATTTTAAGTTCATCTTCACCAGCCTTAACTTTCATAATCAAATCATAGTATTTCTGCGCTGCCGCAATAGATTCAACCGTCAGCATGGCTTCATATGACTTTCCTTTACCATTCTGCATACCGAATTTTGCCACAGATTGGTTCAATATAATGTTTAATACATTACGCATATGACTCTCGCTGTGATAATATGCCTCTTCTTCATCCGGTTTAACATCCTTGGGTCCTAGATTTTCGACATTAAATCCTAAAACAGCACCATCATGTATTGCCTCCTTGATAGTATAGCTATGAAGACAAGGGCCATACAACTCTTCCGTTGTCTGTGCTAAATCTCCCTTTTGTTCATACTTATTTTCCTCAAAAATCGGCGTTCCCGTAAATCCAAACCAAATTGAATTACTAAAAAATCTCTCAATCTCTCTTTTCGTTTGAGGGGTTACTGCTCTATGACATTCATCAACAACAAACGCAACTTTTAAGGCTCGTATCTTTTTATACTCTTTTGTTCCCTCTTTAAGTCGTCGATTTATCATCACCTGCATTTTTTGCCTTGTAGTTACTATCATTTGGCGATTATCGTCTGCAAGTCGTTTAATCAAGCTGCCTACATTTTCTGTGTCATCCACATCTATGGTATCGTTATCTGCATAAGATTGGAATGCACCTTTTGTTTGCAAATCCAAATCTTTCCGATCAATTAGAAATACCGTTTTCTCAATTGATGGAATATCCATTAATAAATTTCTAGTAGCTTTATACGAAGTCATTGTTTTGCCCGATCCCGTTGTATGCCATATAAAACCTGATTTTCCAGATTTCGATGCCACCCGCATTGCTTCAATCGCATGAATCTGATATGGTCGCAATATCAACAATTTTTTCTTATCATTGTCTAAAACCGTATATTTTGTTACCATCTCATGCGCTTGTGGAATACGCAAAACATCCTTAGCGAACGCTATATAATCCCCTACAGGTTCGTTTTTATCATCTATCCATCCTGTCAAAAACTTCTTATTTAGTTCTGTGTCTCGTGCTGCCGAAAAATACTTTGTATCGACAGCATTACTAACAACAAACATCTGTACATTAGAAAAAATCCCATGGAATTTTCCCTCTGCAATGTATTTTTTTATCTGCCTATATCCATCAAGATATGAATGCTCCTTATTCTTCAATTCGATATGAATCATAGGGATTCCATTAATTAAAAGTGTCACATCAAACCGTCTATCGCGACTATCTATGTCCTCTTCATCTTTAAACGTCTGATATTGATTTATCACTTCATATACACTCGAACCACCCGCAATGTGCTCGTTATTCATAACAACAAGGTGGAGTGTTTCGTTTCCACGCTGCACATGAACATACACCTTTCCATTTTCGCCAACTAGCCACTTACCGGCATCGTAAAAAGATGCGTGAGATAAATCATTCTTCACTTTGGCAAATTCCGATTCACTAAGTGGCGTATCGTCCAATTTTGCCTTGTTATTCTGTTCAAGAATGTATTTAAAATTACTCCACAAGTCCTCTTCTGTTTTTATATCAGGACGATATGTCCATTGTGACTCTTCACTACACAACTGCTCGATAAGTGTTTTTTCCAACACTGCTTCTAATAGTGCCATACTGCACTTCCTCCCACTACTTTACAATTTACCCCATTTCCTTATTCTGCAGGAAACATGTTTTGTAACATATACATTTTAACTTCTTTTAATTCATCACACTTACGCTGATGAAGGGTGATAAGGTTGTCGAGTTCTTCAAAACACTTTCCAATTTTTTGCTGTTCAGCAAAAGAAGGAAACGAAACAGGAATAATTGAAAGGGTTGGAAATTGAACTCGCTGCTTTTCAATCAAAGAACCTGTTGCATAAGTTTTATATAAAAGTAAAGCTTGAGGGCTCTTTAACCAAGTATTAATGTAATATGCATCATTATTTTCTTTAGCGATCATAGTTATATAATAGCCCGAAACAGCAACACTTTTGCCCATTGCATTATACCCAACAGCACCAAGAGTCATGTTCATCGGATTATATACAATATCCCCTGGACGTACTTCTTTAAAATTATCTTCCTTCTTTACAAGGAACTCTCTATTGTATCTTTCTGATTTTGGAGTTAGTCCATCTTCAACAGTTAGGCTCCATAATTCAATATCATGTTCATTTGGATTTACAAAATTTGATGTTTGCTCAAATACATCTCCCAACTTACGCTGTTCCCAATCGCCAGTAAATCCCTCAAATCTAATCTCCGGAACTCGCTCCCCATTTTTCGGGAACATTTTTTGGAGCATATATTTTTTAAGTTCTTTTGTCTCATCACACTTACGCTGATGAAGGGTGATAAGTGAATCCAATTGTTTGAAATAACCGCCAATTCGATCTTGTTCTGCCATATCTTGTGGAATCATGATTTCAGCATTGTTTACCGCATCTGAATTAACAGATTCAAATGTTGAACCTGCAGCGAGTCGTTTCCAATAGCCATTCGAGTCCATTTTAACAAGTGTTTGATAAATAAATTCGTTCCCTTTTATACCAGCAACACCTCTGCCAAGTACTACATCATAAGCAGTTTTGCCCATGGCTCCTGCTGGAGCTCTTACGCTCATAATCAAATCGCCTGCAGCTGCTGTTTTCGTTTTCTGAGTAGTCCATATTCTTGGAGATACCCATCCATCTTTCAAATCTGCATTTCCCTGCACGAGTATATAATCACTTGGGGTGTCGCTATATGTAGATCCGTCAGGGGATTGTCCCATTGTAATCTGAGCAACTTCTCCCAACTTACGCTGTTCCCAATCTTCCGTAAATCCCTTAAACCTAATCTTCGGTATATTTGCCATAACTTACACCCCCTCAAATATACTCATGAAGTCTCGAACAGCATCTTCAGTCTCAGCTGAACTAAAGGTCAATTCAGAAAGCATTTTCATAAACTGCTCATTACCTTCCTTAATCTGCTTATTCGTGTCTTTAATTTCTGCGGTTAGTCCCTTTAAATCAATTTCTTCTTCTTCCTCACTTGTATCCACATAACGAGGAATATTTAAGTTATAATCATTTGCTTTTATATCATCATAAGAAGCTAAATATGCTTGTTTTTCAACTGTCTTTCTTTCACTGTAGAGTTCAAGAACTTTGTCTATATGCTCTTCACGCATTACATTTTGTTTCTTTTCTTTTTCAAAAAGATTTGACGCATCAATAAAGAGCACATCTCTTCCTTCTCTGTGCTTTTTCAATACTATAATGCAAGTTGGAATTGATGTATTATAAAACATGTTCGCAGGTAATCCGATAACTGCATAAATCGAACCATTTTTAAGAAGTGTCTCCCTAATAGTTCCCTCTGCGGCACCTCTAAACAGCACTCCATGTGGTAATACGATTGCCATCGTTCCAGTTTGTTTCAAGTGATAAAAGCCATGAAGTAAAAACGCATAATCAGCTTTAGACTTCGGCGCAAGTTTACCTCCATAATCCATAAACCGCTCATCTTGTTTAAAACCTTCTGCAGCTGACCATTTAGCAGAATACGGTGGATTCATTGTAACCGCATCAAATTCCGTCTCTTCATCAGTTGGCCAATCTGCATCTAACGTATCACCATTGCGTAAATGTTGATTTTCTGGGAGCACTCCGTGCAAAAACATGTTCATACGCGCAAGATTGTAAGTTGAAGGCATTAATTCTTGTCCATAGTATTTGATGTAATCAGGCTCTTTTGAGTAATTTCTACAACTAAGCATAAGTGATCCAGAGCCCATACACGGGTCATATACTTGTAAGCCTTTTTTGTCCTCCTGGCCCCTCATTGCAATACGGCACAAAATCTGTGCCGGACCGTGTGGTGTATAGAATTCACCTGCTTTTTTTCCTGTTTCCGATGCGAACTGACCAATCAAATATTCATAAGCATTCCCCAAAACATCACCTTCTGCATGAATCAAGTCTGCGCCGTCGAGCACCTTAATCACGTTTGCAATAGTCGCACTCTGCTTTTGATCTCCCGTACCCAATCTATTTGAATAGAGATCCACATCAGCAAATAAACCGTTAAATAATTCATCCGACTCCTGAATGCGATTAAATGCCGCCTGCAATTTTTCTCGATTAAAACAGTTATTCTTCGCATCTTTCAAAATACTTACAAATGTCATCTCAGGTGCAAGCGTATAATGCATGGAATTCTTTAACTCTGCAAGTAAATCATCCGCATCTGACGTTTTCATGATTTCTTCATATTGCTCCTGCGCATCCTCTAAGCTGTCTGGCATTGCATCATTTATAAGATCATATACTTTCGCCAAATAGGAATCCGATAAATACTTGTAAAATACGAGACCTAACAAATACGTCTTATACTCATTTGCATCCATCTTTCCCCGAAGTTCGTCTGCCCCACTCCATAATACCTGTAATAAATCTTTGCTCTCTGCCACTTTTGTTTCTCTCCTCATTTTCCATATTTTTAAAATTCACACCATTTCGGTAACACATCGTCTTTCTCAACGCACCTACCATGCTCATATTTTGCAACTTTAACAAATGACTCTGTGTTATCAAACAATAGCACACTGTCACATACCGGAATCATCTTTTTCAGATTTTCAAGCGATTCCGAATATCTTCTTTCAATATCAGCCTCCGGAATACCATGTCCGCCAGCCTTTACTCGTTGACGCACCCTTTCCTTCGCAATTTCTACATTGTCAAGACCCACGTAATAAAGTATGACTTCATAGCCTCGTGCCTTTGCAATGTCGATATTGCGAAAAATGCTACGTCCACATAACGTCGTTTCCTGATTAAATGTAATCCCAGCTTCTAGGTATTCTTTTAACTTTTTAACAGCAAGAAGTCCGGCCTTTGAAACATCTTTAGGATTTTTCCAACTGCCGAACCCTCTAACAATTTCGTCCATATTAATTCTTGGCATAGACTCGTACATATCATTTGTCTGATAAAGCGTCGTTTTTCCAGCCCCGTTTACGCCTGCAAATATAATGTATTTAGCCATTTTAGAACCTCTTTTCCTCTATGACTTTCTTCTGTTTCTGTTGCAATACATAGTTTGATACAACTCTAAAAAAAGCTTTCTCATCCTCGGTTTCAAGTTCTCTTGCTATATCATCCGCTTCATTAAAATTGATATTTTTGAACGAAGCATAAAACTCATGCAACATTTCTACTTTAGACATAATATTCACCCTTTCCAATGGTGTAATCTGTAATTCCTATATACAATTAGTATACCATTTTTCTAACGAAATAGCATTATAAACTATTAAACCGTTTAATAGTTTTGTCCTTTCATCCTTCCATCGCATTTACATTCCACCTACAATGGAATCACAAATCCTGCCGGCCCCCCATCAAGAAGCCCTGATTCTGCGGCCCGCTTCTGGTCTGTTGTTATGTATTCATCCGCTTCCGGCTCTCCCAGTTTACCAAGATACTTGTTCTTATATTTCGTGTACGTCGCTGCTGGTGTCTTCACTGTTACATACTCAAATGGCGGAAACGCTCCCATTATAGCCGTAAATACCAGCTGATTGCCGGAAGTCTCCTCTAAGAAAATACGATAAACCGGTTTCCTATTATCACGTTCTAACGCACCTGACAACGACCGCTTCATCAGTGATTCAAAAACTTCATTTGTCTCTTCCGCAAGGATAAATATTACCCGGAATTGTTATCTGTGGGTAAATCCCATAATCAAACTCATGACCGCAAGCCGTTTAATTCACTACTAATACTATAACATATTTTCTTGGCAATTATCACATTTTACTTTATTCTATTTTCAAAGAAACGGTTTTTTACCGTACAGTATTAGGACTCAAGCGGGCTGCTCGTTTCTTTTTAATAATAACGAACCCTCAAATAAGAAAATCCAAATATTTTACCGCCCACACATCCAATCCCGCTTCCTGGCGGTCACGCAAAAATGCAAAACGTCCCTTCCTGAACCGCCCAATACTCGAATTCAAGCCGCAGGCGGTCGCACCAATCACAACAGCTGCATCCCCACGACCGCCTGTCGGCGATATAGTCCTCATGAGCGGTCGGCCGCAAGGGCCCACCTTCCAAAAGTATACCGCCTGTTTGAACCAAATCAACTCTAGGCGGTCTAAAAAATGAAATCTCTAAAATCACGCAACCGCCTGGACATGCAATTGCACATCCAGGCGGTCCAAAAACCTCTATTCTCTTCTAAAACAGCCTCTACCACATACATTCTAAGATTAATTCCCGATTGCGAAGCTGCTTTGCCCACTTTTCGCCTTGTCCATCTAAGCCAAAAGCGATGCCCGCCAGTCCTCCGGCCACTGCGCCGACAGTATCCGTATCTTCCCCAAGATTAACCGCGCGAAGCACAGCATCCGCAAAGGGATCATCCGCATTCGTAGCCTGACAAACTGCCCACAGCGCCGCTTCTAGCGTATCCACCACAAATCCGCTGGATTTGATTTCCGACTCTGGAAGTTCCGTCAGGTGACACAATCGTTCAAACGGATGCTCGCAATAAAGCGTTCGCAAAATATCTCCTATCAATTCCCCATCCAATAATCGTCGTGCCACTTCCACATAAATAACGCAGGCTTCCTTGGAAATAGGGTGTCCATGGGTAATGGCCGATACTGCACGAATCTCTTCGTCAATTGCCCCTGTAAAGGCCAACGGCAAAATCCTCATCAGGGAACCATTTCCATTTTCCATCGGTCCTACGCAAGGCTGTCCTGTTTTCAGCGCCTTCCATGTTGCATTGCCAACATCAAAAACATCCCCATTGGCAGTAAAGGAACCCTCTTGCAACCATGCTACAAAATTCTCCCGCATCTCATCAATCACGATGCTTCCATCATTATTCTTAATCGCCATCATAGTTGCTAAGGCCATCGCCGTATCATCCGACCATGTCCCAAGGGGTTGGTTGTGGGTTCCAAATCCCACCATATCCGTACAGGTAAAACTTCCCCGTGCCTTAAATTCATAAGGTACCCCCAAGGCATCTCCAATTGCTAACCCGAAGATAGCATCTCTCAACTTATCGCTCATATCTTATCTCCTCCATGTTGTTTGTTTTGCTACAAATCTAATGTCATCTGACCATCAATCCAGGACTCCTGCTCAACGTTATGAATCTGGTCACCCTCTCGATAATTGCCAATCAAAAATGGCGATTTCGGGTCGTGCATTTTGCTCTGCGC
>SVEW01000005.1 GCA_015057205.1 Lachnospiraceae bacterium
TTTTAAAAGAGAATCGTGAGATTCTTGATAAAATCGCTAAGTTTCTTTATGAGAAGGAGACTATTACCGGCAAGGAATTTATGAAGATTTTCCGCACGGAAAAAGGATTGCCGGATCCGGATGAGGAGAAAAAAGCGGATAAGAATTCTGCGGATGACAGTGATGGTACAGTTGAAAAATCCACAGAATCGGAGATGTTTGTAGAAGAATAAGTTTGAGTACATGCCGGAGGGAAGCCTCCGGCATGATGAGGTTATGGGCATGCAAAACGAATATGGATTTGATTTTGAAGAAGAATTGAATAAATTACCCGGAAAGCCAGGTGTTTATATTATGCACGGGCAGATGGATGAAATCATATACGTAGGAAAAGCAATTTCCTTGAAGAACCGTGTGCGTCAGTATTTTCGAAAAGGAGCGGACGGACGGGCAAAAATTGAGAAAATGATGCCGCAGGTTACGCGGTTTGAATATATCGTAACGGATTCGGAACTCGAGGCGTTGGTTCTTGAAAATAATCTGATTAAGGAACATACGCCGAAGTACAATACGTTATTAAAGGATGGAAAAACCTATCCTTTTATCAAGGTGACACTATCAGAGCCGTATCCACGTTTGCTTTTTTCGAGGCAGATGAAAAAGGATAAGGCGAAGTATTTTGGCCCTTATACAAGTGCAGCAGCGGTGAAGGATACCATCGATTTGTTACAAAAGCTATATCATTTAAGAAGCTGCAATCGTGTACTGCCGCGCGATGAGGGGAAAATGCGCCCTTGTTTGAATTATCATATGAAACAGTGCGATGGACCGTGCCAGGGGTATGTTTCTCCGGAGGTATATAAAGAGCATGTAGAACAGGCACTGGAATTTCTTAATGGAAATTACAATCCGATTCGTAAATTGTTAGAAGAGAAAATGATGGCCGCCGCTGAAAGAATGGAATTTGAAGAAGCAGCGAATTATAGGGACTTGTTAAATAGCGTGAATCAGGTGGCTCAGAAACAAAAAATTACCAGTTCCGATTTAGAAGACCGGGATGTGGTGGCAATGGCTATGGACAAGGGAGAGGCAGTGGTTCAAGTATTTTTTGTGCGAGATGGAAAGTTACTTGGACGTGAACATTTTTATATGACTCTTGCACCGGAGGATACGCAAGGGTCGATTCTTTCTAGTTTTTTGACGCAGTATTATGGTGGGACACCTTTTTTGCCCAAAGAAATTATGATGGAACAGGAACCGGAGAACCGGGAAGAGATTGAGCAGTGGCTGACAAATCGTAAAGGAACGAAGGTGACAATTCGTGTTCCGAAAATCGGGCAGAAGGAAAAACTGGTAGAATTGGCAGCAAAGAATGCCTTGCTTGTATTGGCAAAAGACAGGGAGCGCTTAAAAAGAGAAGAGGCAAGAACGTTAGGAGCTATGAAAGAAATTGCAGAACTTTTGGACATGCCACTTCTTGAACGGGTGGAAGCGTTTGATATTTCGAATATAAGCGGATTTTTAAGTGTGGGTTCCATGGTGGTGTTTGAAAATGGAAAACCAAAGAAAAATGATTATCGTAAATTCCGCCTGAAAACGGTGGAGGGACCGGATGACTACGCATCCATGTATGAGGTGTTGAGCCGACGATTTGCTCATGGAATGAAAGAACAGCAGGAACTTTTAGAAAAGGGCATGTCTGAGGAATACGGAAGCTTTTCCAAAATGCCGGATTTGATTATGATGGATGGCGGGCGCGGACAGGTAAACGTTGCCAGAAAAGTAATGGCAGAGCTTGGACTGCAGATTCCGGTTTGTGGTATGGTAAAAGATGATAATCACCGTACCAGGGGCTTGTACTTTAACAATGTAGAATTGCCAATTGATACATCATCGGAAGGGTTTAAGCTCATTACCAGGGTGCAGGATGAGGCACACCGTTTTGCAATCGAGTTTCATAGAAGCCTACGAGGGAAAAACCAGGTTAAATCTATTTTGGATGAAATTGAAGGAATTGGACCGAAACGAAGAAGGGCCCTAATGCAACATTTTTCCTCTATTGAGGAGATAAAATCAGCGAATTTGGAACAATTAAGGGAAATTGACGGATTTAATAGGGCTAGCGCCCAATCAGTTTATGATTTTTTCCATGTTGAACACTTGTGATGGATGTGTTAAACTAGAAGTTAGGTAAGGAGGTACGTAGATGCAGGAAGAAGGTTTGCGTGTAAGCAATGTTAAGAAACGTTTTAAGCTTAAGAACTTTACGAAGGAACTGAATCCGGAGAATCATCAGATTGTTGAACCGGATGTGAATCGACTTGCGTTGCAGCTTACGGGATTTTTCGAGCATTTTCAGGAAACACGTGTGCAATTGATTGGACGCGTGGAATATACGTATCTGATGAATCAGGAGAAGGAACAGCGGATAAGAATATACAAGGAACTGTTTAAGCGTAAGCTTCCATGTATTATTTTTTCAAGAGAATTGAAACCGGAACCGGAGTTGGTGGAACTGGCACAGGAGGCAGGGATTCCGATTCTTGGAACCAATCAGGCAACCGGCGCGTTCATGGCAGAACTGATTTATTACCTGAAGTTGGAGCTGGCACCATGTATTTCTATTCATGGTGTGTTGGTTGATGTATATGGCGTAGGTGTGTTGATTACCGGAGAAAGTGGTATTGGTAAGAGCGAAGCTGCTTTGGAATTGGTGCGTAGAGGTCATCGTTTAGTGGCTGACGACGTGGTTGAGATTCGAAGAATCAATGAACATACGTTGTCCGGCAGCGCACCGGAGATAACACGATATTTATTAGAATTGCGAGGCATTGGCATTATTGATGTGAAAATGCTGTTTGGAGCAGAGAGTGTGAAGGCGAAGCAGAATATAGATCTGGTTTTGAAGTTGTCTGAGTGGAATCAGAAAGAGGAGTTTGATCGATTAGGGCTTCAGGAAGAATATGTAGAATTTCTCGGTAATAAGGTGGTGTGTCAGTCTTTGCCGATTCGTCCGGGAAGAAACGTTGCGGTTATCGCAGAGGTGGCAGCCGTTAATCATCGCCAGAAGAAAATGGGTTACAATGCAGCCAAAGAGTTATATCATAGGATGCAGGCTAACATAGAAAAGACCATGAAAGGGGAAGAAAAATAATGGAGAGAAAGAATGCCTGGGAGAAATACGAAGGCAAAGCCTTAGACAAGGTAATGGAATTTGCGGAAGGATATAGAAAATTTATATCTGACTGCAAGACAGAAAGAGAATGTGTGGACGAATTCGTCAGCATGGCAGAGAAAGACGGTTTTAAGAACCTCGATGAGCTTGTTAAGGCAAACGAAACAGTAAAGGCAGGGGACAAGGTTTACACCGTAAATATGGGCAAAACCATTGCATTATTTGTAATTGGTAAGAAACCAATGGAGGAAGGTATGAACATCGTTGGTGCTCATCTTGATTCTCCACGTCTTGACCTGAAACAGAATCCGGCATATGAAGATACGGATTTTGCATTACTTGACACACATTATTATGGTGGTGTTAAGAAATATCAGTGGGTTACTTTACCACTTGCACTTCATGGCGTATTCGCTAAGAAGGACGGAAGTGTTGTTAAGGTAAACGTTGGTGAGAAACCGGAAGATCCTGTATTTACAATTACAGATCTTTTGATTCACTTATCCGCAGATCAGATGGATAAGAAGGCAGCTAAGGTTGTAGAAGGAGAGAGCTTAGATGTATTAATCGGAAGCATTCCTGGACCGGCAAAAGATGCTGAAGACAAAGATATCAAGGAAAGAGTAAAAGCAAACATTTTAACTATTCTTGAGAAACAGTACGGAATCGAAGAAGAGGACTTCCTTTCCGCAGAAATCGAAGTTGTTCCTGCAGGCGCTGCAAGAGACTTAGGTTTCGACAGAAGCATGATTATCGGATATGGACATGATGACAGAGTATGTTCCTACCCATCCTATAAGGCTATGCTTGGTGTTGGTACACCGGAAAGAACTTCTTGCTGCTTATTAGTAGACAAAGAAGAAATCGGAAGTGTCGGTGCAACCGGTATGACTTCTAGATTCTTTGAGAATACTGTGGCTGAAGTTATGAACTTAACAGGAGATTATTCTGAATTAAAGGTAAGAAGAGCATTAAAGAACTCCTTTATGTTATCTTCTGACGTAAGTGCAGGATTTGATCCGTTGTTCCCATCCGTAATGGAGAAGAAGAACACAGCATTCCTTGGAAGAGGACTTTGCATCAACAAGTACACCGGAGCTAGAGGAAAAGGTGGAAGTAACGATGCGAATGCAGAGTACATGGCTAAGATTCGTAAGATTTTTGACGATGCGAATGTTTCCTTCCAGACAGCAGAACTTGGTAAAGTTGATCAGGGTGGTGGCGGAACCATCGCTTACATCTTAGCAGAGTATGATATGAACGTTATCGATAGTGGTGTAGCAGTATTATCCATGCATGCACCTTGGGAGACCATCAGCAAGGTTGACCTTTATGAAGCATTATTAGGATATGAGGCATTCTTAAAGAACGCATAAAGAATGCAAGGAGTGGCAATTGAGTAGAGATTTTATTTTACGTCTGAAGGAGCTGTTGCCGGATCTTAGCATATCCGAGCAGGAGCCTATGAGTAAACATACGACCTTCCGTATAGGAGGGCCGGCAGATCTTTATATAACGCCTAAGGCAAACCAGATTGCCGACGTAGTAAATCTATGTCGGCAGTCCGGTGTGCCATTTTTTATAATTGGAAATGGCAGTAATTTGTTGGTTTCTGATAAAGGAATCCGTGGCGTTGTAATAGAAATAGGAAAGAATTGTCGTGAATTTCAGGTGGAGGGACCGGTGATTAAGGCGCAGGCAGGTGTGGCACTTGCAGCGTTAGCTGCACAGGCGTGCAGAAACGGTCTTACCGGACTGGAGTTCGCATCCGGTATTCCGGGCTGCTTGGGCGGCGCACTGGTGATGAATGCCGGAGCCTATGGGGGCGAAATGAAACAGGTGGTAACAGAGGTTGTGTGTTTGGATGAAGAAGGCAGAGAGAAGATTCTTTTGCCGGATGAGTTGGAATTTGGTTACCGCCATAGTATTTTTATGGAGAAGAATTATATAGCCTTGTCTGCTACTATGAAACTGGAAGAGGGCGATGCGCAGGTGATTCGTGCTCGTATGGATGAATTGAGCGCGCAAAGAAGAGCAAAGCAACCCTTGGAGTTTCCGAGTGCCGGAAGTACTTTTAAACGTCCGGAAGGTTATTTTGCAGGCAAATTGATTATGGATGCGGGACTGGCAGGCTATCAAGTCGGAGGCGCATGCGTTTCTGAGAAGCACTGCGGGTTTGTTATAAATGTAGGTGATGCGACGGCCGCTGATGTGAAGCAGCTGATGGCGGATGTGGATCGCATTGTAAAGGATAAGTTTGGTGTGGGACTTGAACCTGAAGTGAAACTGATTGGTGACTTTTAGCACAGGGGGTGGCCTATGAAATTTGTCATTTTGACAGGTATGTCGGGTGCCGGTAAGAGTACGGCGCTTAAGATGCTGGAGGATATTGGATATTATTGCGTGGACAATTTGCCGATTCCATTGGTGGAGAAATTTGCGGAGTTGATTTATGCGCCTTCTTCGGAACTTTCGAAAGTTGCGCTTGGAATCGATATTCGAAACGCGCAGAATCCGGAAGAGGCCATAGAAGTAATTCGCAGAATGCGGATAAATCAGATGCCCTGTGATATTTTGTTTTTGGATGCGGATGATCAGGTGTTGGTAAAACGATATAAGGAGACCAGGAGGAGCCATCCGCTTTCGCCGGGAGGACGCGTAGAAGGAGGCATTTCAAAAGAACGTTCGCTTTTGAAACCGCTGAAAGAAGAGGCGGATTATATCATGGATACCAGTCATTTGTTGACGCGGGAGTTGAAAGCGGAATTGGAACGGATTTTTGTTGGGAATCAAGATTTTAAGAGCCTGATGGTGAGCATTGTTTCCTTTGGGTTTAAATATGGGATACCAACGGATTCGGATTTGGTATTTGATGTCCGCTTTTTGCCAAACCCATACTATGTGGAGGGGTTGAAGTATCTAAACGGCAACGATCAGGAAATTAAAGAGTATGTAATGCAGTATCCACAGGCAGGGGAGTTCCTGGATAAGCTGGAGGATATGGTTACGTTTTTAATACCACACTATATTGATGAGGGAAAGAATCAGCTGGTAATCAGTATTGGATGTACTGGTGGAAAGCATCGTTCGGTTACATTGGCGAACGGGCTTTATGACCGTCTTTCCGGGAAAAAGGAATATGGCCTGCGTATTGAGCATAGGGATATTCCAAAAGATGCATTAAGAAAGTAGGAAATAATTATGTCGTTTTCCGGAAACGTGAAAGAAGAATTGGCTAGAAATGCCGGAAAAGCACGTCATTGTCAGATGGCAGAGCTGGCAGGAATATTAAGTTGTATTGGCAAAATAGAGTGCACGGATAGTTTTATACGTTTTTTGCTGGAAACAGAAAATGTAATTTTGGCAAAACGGTATTATGAACTGGTCAAGAATGCATTTTCAATTCAGCCAACAATTGCCACCAGACGGAATTCGTATTTGAGTAAGAATCGCTTGTATGTAGTAGATGCATTGGAACCGCGCCGAGAGGCAATGATGTTTATGGCGTTAAAACTGACACCTGAGGATATTGCGGATCGTGGATTTTTGGTAAATGAGCTGTTGCTTCACAAAAGTTGTTGCAAGCGGGCATTTATTCGTGGCGTATTTTTGGCAGCCGGATCGGTAACGGATCCGGAAAAGGGATACCATTTTGAAGTGGTCTTTCGCAAGGAGGAGAACGCGAAGCAATTTATAGAACAACTTGCTTTTTTTGAAATTGAAGGAAAGACTACAGAACGAAAAGGAAGCATTGTGGTTTATATCAAAGAGGGGGCTCAGATTGTGGATGCACTCAATGTTATGGAAGCCCACAGTGCATTGATGGAACTTGAGAATGTACGCATTTTAAAGGAAGTGCGTAATACGGTTAATCGGAAGGTTAATTGCGAAACCGCAAATATTAATAAGACGGTACATGCAGCAGTAAAACAGATAGAAGATATTAAATTTATACGGGACCACAAAGGGTTAGAGTCACTTCCTCCGGCATTGGAAGCAGTGGCGCGCATGCGATTGCAGTATCCTGAGGCACCGTTGAAAGAATTGGGTAGTATGCTAAGTCCACCGGTGGGAAAATCCGGTGTAAATCACAGATTAAAGAAAATATCTGAATTAGCGAAAGAGCTTAAGGATTATGGAGGTAAGAAGGATTATGAAAAGACAGACGATTCAAGCGGCAATTTCAGCAGCGAAGAATGAAAGAACAATAGCAGAGCTGGTACAACTTGCAAATCATTTTTCGAGTTCTATTTACATGGAGACATCTAACAAGGTAATCAATGCAAAAAGTATTATGGGTATGATGACTATGGATTTAGTGTCGGGTAATGAAGTGACAATCACAGCTGATGGGGAGGATGAAGAGAATGCTGTAGAGAAGATTGCGGCATATATCTCTGGAAAATAAAAGGAAGTGAAAGTGCATGGAGAAAAGAAAACTACTATTTGTTTTTAATCCCCACTCAGGAAAAGCGCAAATTCGACCAAATTTGCTTCAAATAATAGATATTTTTACGAAAGCAGGGTACGATGTGACGGCTTACCCAACCCAATGTCAGGCGGATGCCTACAATAAAGTGAAGGCGGACGGTGCATTTTATGATCACATTGTCTGCAGTGGCGGTGATGGAACGTTGGATGAGACGGTTTCAGCCATTATGGATGCCGGTCTGAAGACGAATTTGGGTTACATTCCTGCCGGAAGCACAAATGACTTTGCAAATTCGTTAGATATACCAAAGGATATGGTAAAGGCTGCGAATATTGCGGTGAATGGAACCCCGTTTTTATGCGATGTTGGTAAAATGGATGGTGTCACGTTTGTGTATGTGGCAGCATTTGGGCTTTTTACAGATGTGTCTTATCAGACAGATCAGGGACTTAAGAATATGCTGGGTCATGCGGCTTACATTTTGGAAGGGGCAAAGCGCCTTGGACAAATTGAGAGCTATCGGGTGAAGGTAGAGGCCAATGGCGAGGTGTATGAGGATGATTGGATTTATGGAATGGTAAGCAATTCAAAGTCAATAGGTGGTTTTTCTGCGTTGAGCGGCAAAGATGTTGAACTTGATGACGGCGTGTTTGAAGTGCTTCTTATAAAGATGCCAAGGAATCCAATTGAATTAAATGAAACGTTAGCCTGTTTGCTTAAACAGGAGTTTGATTTTAAACATTTGTATGCGTTTAAATCAGATGAGGTAACATTTACGTTTGAGAACCCTACTTGTTGGACAAGAGATGGTGAGTTTGGGGGATCGTATACGAAAGTGCAGATAAATAATTGCCAGAAACAGGTTCCATTTATGGTGGCCATGTCTGACAAATAATAATAATAATTTTACAGGGAGGAAAAGAAATGTTAGTATCAGCAAAAGAAATGCTTATTAAGGCAAAAGAGGGTCATTATGCAGTAGGCCAGTTCAACATCAACAACCTGGAGTGGACAAAGGCTATTTTACTTACTGCTCAGGAGAATAATTCTCCGGTAATCCTTGGTGTATCTGAGGGTGCAGGAAAGTATATGGGCGGTTATGATACGGTTGTAGGAATGGTAAATGGAATGATCAAAGACCAGAACATTACTGTGCCGGTAGCGCTTCATTTAGATCATGGTAGCTATGAACACTGCCTCAAATGTATCGAAGCAGGATTTTCTTCAGTTATGTATGACGGTTCTCATGCACCAATCGAAGAGAACGTTGCTAATACAAGAAAATTAGTAGAACTTTGCGCAAAGAAAGGTATTTCTTTGGAAGCAGAAGTTGGATCCATCGGCGGAGAAGAAGATGGTGTTGTCGGACAGGGCGAGTGTGCAGATCCGAAGGAGTGCAAGGCTGTTGCTGATTTAGGCATTGACTTTTTGGCAGCAGGAATCGGCAATATTCATGGTAAATATCCGGCTAATTGGGCAGGCCTTAACTTTGATGTTTTGGCTGCGGTTCAGGAAGTTACCGGAGAGATGCCATTGGTACTTCATGGTGGAACAGGAATTCCGGCTGATATGATTAAGAAGGCTATTACTCTTGGTGTGTCTAAGATTAATGTTAATACAGAGTGCCAGCTTGCATTTGCAGCTGCAACCAGAAAATACGTAGAAGAAGGTAAGGATCAGGAAGGAAAAGGATACGATCCAAGAAAACTTCTTGCACCGGGCTTTGAAGCAATTAAAGCAACGGTTAAGGAGAAGATGGAATTATTTGGTTCAATCGACAAAGCGAACTAAGAATAGAATGGGGGCAGGCAAATGGAAAACAGGCTACTGCTGATTAACAAGCGGGAGGAAGTTGTAACGGAGTTCCTGCGTTGCTTTGAGCACGAGGAATTTGTAATTGATGTTGCAAGATCCGGAGTAGAGGGGTTTGAAAGACTGCGCGAGACAGACTATAAGGTCGTTGTAACCGGAACGGTATTTCGGGATATAGACGGCGAGAAGCTGTTAAATTATATCGCAAAGAACAAGCCGGAAACGGTTTGTATTGTGTACACGACGAAGCTGAGTGTGGCGCAGGTTGCCTACCTGACAAATCGGTTGCATGTGTTCCGCGTATATCTTCGTCCAGGAGATTATCGAGGCGAAATGCTGACAGGAATTCAGGAAGCCTTTGAACTGTACGATGTTCGTGAGGCGGAGCGTGAGATTGAGAAAGAAGAACGTAAGAATTTGGAAATGCAGCAGGAACGCTTTAATGATATGCGACAAAAGGTGATGCAGCGAGAAGAAGCAGATACATTGTTGCTCAGAATCTTTGAACCAATCCTTAATAGGATTGTAGAGAGCGGTGATGATTTGGATGAGGTGGAGCGTGCTCAACTGCTAACGGTTGAGAAACAGATTATAGCACAGTATATGAAAGAGAATCAGCAGCCTGTAGGTGGATTGGGGACCATAGAGGTTAAATTGCGCCATCAATTTTTTGAAGGCTTTGAGAATCGGCGTCTAAGCGTTCGGACTGGGTCTATGGTTATCCAGCTGAATCAATCATTTGTGGATTCGGTGTATATGTGCATCTGGCTTCTGATACGACGAATCACAATGCTTACCAAGTCTTTCCAAACGGAGGTTGACATTGATTTTGAGACAAGTACCAAAGTAAATGTAGATGTGCATTTTCGTCTGCCGGATGGGGTATGGCAGGAAGAAGAAAATCGTGCCCTATCGAAGAAAATTACGACGGTGCACGAACAGGTTGTAAAAGATTTGTGTAGTGACTTTGTACGAAAACCGGTAGAAGATGGACTTGTGTATCATCTGCTTTTGGATTCGCAAAGAGAAGTAATATTTGAAAGTGTTTAATTAAAATAGGGGCTATCGCTTTAGATGATTGGTTCATCTTAGCGAGGCCCCCTTTTTTAGCCTTAATTATTAATTTGATAATCAATGAATGAGTATTTTCTTACTCAATTGTGTTATTCAACACTGGCTGTTTCATCGCCATCTTCATTATCCTCGTCTCCTTCGGCCGGTTCCTCGTCATCATTGTTCTTTGGAAGTTTGCTGCCGTCGTGTAAATCACATAATTTTTTCTCGAAATTGTTAGGCAACAAATACTTGCCGTCGCCGGAGTTGGAAGAACCACCGATTATAAATACTTTGGTTTTGATTCCGCTTTCGGGACAGTGTGGCCCGGCAGCCATGCCGGATTTGCCGCAAACAGAGACAGCAATGTGATGGTTACAATGCTCGGTAGGAACGTTACCCGCTGCAAAATATTCTGTTCGGACACAGTTGCCACGTGGGTCGTGATTACACACGCCGTCTTGCGCAAGAAGACCGGATTTGGTGCAAATTTTTGCGGTAACAATTCCCTTTGGCTTGATAAAATCCTTATAGGAAAGCTTAGCATGAATTTTACTCATGCATAGTTTCCACAAATCTTTTACATAACCAGTGTTTCCAAGAACAGAATTGTCGTCATAGCCACCCCACATAACACAAGTGTAATATGGAGTAAAACCGGCAAACAACGCATCACGGTTTGCTGTGGTTGTACCAGATTTACCGGCTATGGCCATGCCTGGGAAGTTGCAACGTACACCGGTGCCGGATTTAACTACGTCTTGCATAGCATTGGTTAGTAGCCAGGCTGTTGTTTCTTTTAATACGGTGCGACTTTGCGGCTGGTTATCAATCACAACATTGCCTTTGTGGTCCACAATTTTCGTGTAAAGACGAGGCTTGTTGTAGGTTCCGCTATTAGCAATGGTGGCATATGCGGCAGTCAATTCAAGGTTGCTTACTCCTTTGGAAATGCCACCTAGACAAAGCACCTGAACAATATCCTGTGTGGAAAGAGAAGTAAAACCGAAATTAGTCAGGTAATCATAACCAACCTGTGGAGATACTTCTTCTAGTGTTTTAACTGCTACAACGTTGATGGAACGCATAATACCTTCGCGATATGTGGTGAAACCACGGTACACGCCGTCATAGTTTCGAAGCGGGGAACCGTCTGTTTTCTTATATGGCGCATCATCCTGCACCGATGCTAATGATTTGCCGCCGGTATCTAACGCCGGAGCGTAGGATGCTAATACCTTAAAGGTAGATCCGGGCTGGCGATAGGTGTTAGATGCACGGTTCAAGGTAAGACTGCCCGCCTTGTCGCCGCGACCGCCAACCAAAGCTTTCACTTCTCCGGTGTACTGATCGATAATTGTACAGGAAGCCTGTGGTTGAGGAACGTAAATAACGCTTTCGCTGTCCTTTACAAAAGTGCCGCCCTTGGAAAGAACGTGTTTTTTGTACTCGGCAATTGCGGCATCTGCAGCAGCTTTGTTTGCGAAATCAAGGGTGTAACGCTTGCCTTTGATTCCCCTGAAATATTTTAAAATGTTTTGCTCAGTTAAAGCGGTAATCTCGCCGCGTTTATCCTGGTATTTGATAAACCAGTTAATGTATACCTGTGCGGTCGGATAGTTTGCGCTGTTGCTTAACGCTTTTTCACAGATGCGTTGAATCTTGCTGTCTTGCGTAGAATATATTTTTAATCCACCGCTGTAAATCATCTTATAGGCCTGCGTTTCCGAATAGCCTCGCAGAGACTTTAAATCTTCCGCTACCTGTTCAATTAATTCGTCCACAAAATAGGATGAAGCATGAGATGATTTGGATTGAGCATTATTAACTTTTTGAATACGAGAATATACGTCATCAGCCATTGCTTCTTTGTATTCCTGCTGCGTAATGTATTCGTGCTCTAACATTTTCTTCAGCGTACGATTCTTACGTCTTTCATTGTTCTCAGGATGAGAAATTGGATTGTTGCCGGAAGGATTCTGCGTAATAGCAGCAATTACCGCACATTCCGATAAAGTAAGTTCAGAACAATCCTTATTGAAGTATCGTAAGGAAGCTGCCTGAACCCCTAAGGTATTTTGGCCTAAGTTAATACTGTTCAAATAGTTCTCTAAAATCCAGTCTTTGCTCTTTACTTTCTTTTCAAGTTGTACCGCAAGATACTGTTCCTGAATCTTACGTTTGATCTTTTGCGCTTTTGATTCGTTTACCCAATCGGTAAAGACGTTGTTTTTCAAAAGCTGTTGCGTAATGGTACTTGCACCTTGGGTTAGTCTGCCATGGGCAAGACCGGTGATGCCGGCGCGGATGATTCCTTTTAAATCAATACCGTTGTGTTCGTAAAATCGCTCATCTTCAATTGCGACGAAGGCGTGCTGCAGATTCTTTGGTATTTCTTTGATGGTGACGTACTGTCGGTTAGAACCTGCGGCAACCAAAGTGTCAATTTCCTTGCCTTTAGAATCGTACACCGTAGATAAATAGCCGGTTGGTGAAACGTCAATACTATCTATGTCCGGGGCAGATGCCAGGATTCCTTTGTAAATGCCAAAAGCTGCACAACTCCCAATGATAATCAGGGCGAAAAAGCAAATCAGAAGTGTTTTTCCGAAAATAAGGAAAAAGCGATGTCTCAATCGTGCGCTCTTTGAAGTCACTTTCTTACGCTTTTTCATTGTGCTTTTCTTACTATAGTCCATATTAACCTCCTTGACTAATTCAGTCATATACTTTTCATTGCACAATTTTACCCTTTATTATACCAAATAAAACGGAAATAATAAAGACAATCTTGTGTGCGGGGATGGATAATGTTATAGTATAAAGAAGAAATGGAGAAAAGGAGCGCAAGTATGGCATTAACAAAATCAATTTATGAAGGTGGAATGGGGGAAATTGTGGAGAAGAAATCTCGATTTATTGCAACCATCTGTCCGGTTGAAACGGAGGAGGAAGCCACTGCGTTTATTGCCGCGCAGAAAAAGAAGTATTATGATGCCAGACACAATTGCTCGGCTTATATCATAGGTAGAAATGGGGAATTGAAGCGGTCTAGTGACGACGGAGAACCGTCCGGAACGGCCGGAAGACCGATACTTGAGGTTTTGGAGCGAGAAGGCATTTACAACGTCTGCGTGGTTGTGACACGTTATTTTGGAGGAACGCTTCTTGGAACAGGTGGTCTGGTGCGTGCTTATCAGGGGGCGACCAAGGAGGCGATGGCGCAATGCAGCTTTCTTGAACGCGCACAGGGACATGTGGTAACGGTGATAATTCCGTATACGTTACTGGGCAAATTTCAGTATTTTTGCAACAGTAATGGAATACCGGTTTTGGATACAATCTACGAAACGGATATTACGTTAAAGATGATTTTTTCGAAAGAGCGCAAGGAAGAATTTGTTAAAGAGGTCATGAAGTTTACGGAAGGAAGCATAAACTGTGAGGTTTCCGAAGAGGTGGAATATGCATTAAAGGGGCAAGAAATACTGCTTTTTTAAAAAAATAAAAAAATTTTAAAAAAGTACTTGCATTTTCTTTGGATATGCTATATAATACTTTTTGTTGACACGCAATGGCCCATAGCCAAACGGTAAGGCAGCGGACTCTGACTCCGTCATTTTCAAGGTTCGAATCCTTGTGGGCCAGCTAAAGCATCACGTTTCGTGGTGCTTTTTTCTTTACCTAAAGATAGTCCTGCAGATGATAGGAACGGGGAAGTAGGAATAGGAGGTATTTATGTATACTTTTCAAAGTAGAGTGAGGTATTCGGAATTGAGTTGCGATGAGCAATTATCCATTCCGGGAATTGTGAATTACTTCCAAGACTGTTCGACGTTTCAGTCGGAGGATTTAGGAAGGGGAATCGACTGGCTTAATGAACATAATCGATGTTGGGTGGTGAATTCCTGGCAAGGGAAGATTTTTCGCAGGCCTACATTGGGAGAAACGATACACATCTGTACATGGCCTCATGACATGCGAGGAATGTTTGGTGAACGTAATTTTTGCATTCGCGATGCGGCAGGGCAGGATTTGGTAATAGCAGAATCGTTGTGGACCTATATGGATACCAGCAAAATGCGGCCTGTGAAAGTGGATAAAGATGTGTTAGCGACTTATCGGTTGGAGGATCCTATTCGTGCTGAATGGAAAGGGCGTAAGATTCTGGTCCCGGATGATATGGAAGTGATGGAGCCGATTAAGGTTGGAGCACATTTACTTGATACAAATGGGCATGTAAACAATGGGAAGTATGTAATGCTTGCTATGGAATATGTGCCGGTGAGGTTTGAAATTTCAGCGTTTCGTGTGGAGTATAAACGTTCGGCATTGCCGGGTGAGAAAATGGTTCCGTATGTCAAGCGAACGCAGGAGCGCATTGTAGTAGTATTTAAAGACACAGAAGAACAGATAGATACGATAGTAGAATTTGAAAGAGGAACGATATGTTAAGATTAGGAGAGAAACAGACCTTAGAAGTGGTAAAACGCGTTGAGTTTGGCGTTTATCTTGCACAGAGCCGTGAAGGTGATGAGCAACGTGTGCTTTTGCCAAGCAAGCAGGTGCCGGACTATATTAGGACAGGTGATAAGTTAGAGGTTTTTTTATATAAGGATTCGAAGGATCGTTTGATTGCGACTACCAGAGAACCAAAGCTTTTGTTGAATCAGTATGGTGTGTTGAAGGTATCTCAGACAACGAAGATAGGAGCCTTTTTGGAATGGGGACTTGAGAAAGATTTGCTTTTACCATATAAGGAACAAACATATCCGGTGAAGACGGGCGACGAGGTATTGGTGCATCTTTATATTGATAAAAGTGATCGATTGGCAGCGTCTATGCGCGGTCTTTATCATATGTTGAGCCAGAATTCGCCATATCGTGTGGAAGATGTGGTGAAAGGACGCGTGTATGAATTCAGCAAGAATTTCGGCGCATTTGTGGCTGTTGACGATAAGTATTCTGCGTTGATTCCACATTACGAGGATCATAGTCAGTTAAGGATTGGTCAGATTGTGGACGCTAGAGTGACGGAGGTTAAGGAGGATGGAAAACTAACGCTTTCCTTACGTCAAAAGGCATATATGCAGATAGAGGAAGATGCGAAGCATGTTCTTTCGGTTATTGAAGAGTTTGCGGGAGTGCTTCCTTTTAATGACAAAGCGCCGGCTGAGGTGATTATGCGTGACGTTGGACTGAGTAAGAATGCTTTTAAACGTGCGGTTGGTCATCTTTATAAAGAAAGATTGATAGAAATTACAGATAAAAGTATCCGTTTGGTGAAATAAGTGTTATACTATTATGTGGGGCAGATGATGCCACAATAATAATGTAACGGAGGATATGATAAGATGAAGAAAGTTATCAGCACCGATAAGGCACCGGCAGCAATCGGACCTTATTCTCAGGCAATTGAAGTGAACGGAATGGTTTATACATCTGGAGTGATTCCGGTAGATCCTGCAACTGGAGCTATCCCTGAAGGAAGCGTTGAACAGGCAAAGCAGGCTTTTACCAACCTTTCCAATTTATTACAGGCAGCAGGAACAGATATGGATCACGTTATCAAGACAACGGTGTTCATTAAGGAAATGAATGATTTTGCTGCAATCAACGAAGTGTATGCAACCTTCTTTACCAAGGACTTCCCAAGCAGAAGTTGTGTAGAAGTTGCAAGACTTCCGAAAGACGTAATGCTTGAGATTGAAGCCATTGCATTAAAATAAGAAGGAAAAAATGTTGAAAAGTCGCTGAAATCCTTGATTTTGGCGACTTTTTTTCATATAAAGGTTGACAAGCCTTTCTAGGAATGATATAATCGAAAAAGTAATAAATGTAATATTTTTGTAATAAATCTTAGAAAAGATTGTGAACAAGGAGGCTGAAATGAATCGAGCAAGAAAGATTGCAACATGTTGTTTGGTAGGCGGTATGGTATTCACCGGTACGCCAATGATGACAGAAGCATCTGCCTTATCAGGAGTATCAACAATCCTTCAGGAGAAGGTTAATATCGAGGATTCTAGCATTTATGCAGGCGTGTCTGGTGTGGTAGCAGATTACCTGACAAGCGCTGCAGAAGTAAATATACATAGTGTACAGGCTGTTGCAGCTAGCAAGGAAGAGAAGGAAGAGAAGGAAGCAGAAGATGTGACCGAAGAGCAGGCAGCAGCAGAAGCAGCGAAGGTTGACGCTAAGGATGTAAGCAATCTTTGCGTGGCTAAAGTTGATGATTTTGTTTACGTTCGTAGTAAAGCGAATACGGATTCTAAGGTAAGAGGTAAGCTTTATAGAAAGAATGTAGCAACTATTATAGGAACCAAGGGCGATTGGTATAAGATTAAGTCTGGTAAATTGAAAGGATACGTTAGTGCTGACTTTGTAGTAGTGGGTAATGGTGAGGCGCTGAAGAGTGCAGGTACTCGTTATGCAAAGGTTAATACTACAACATTGCGTGTTCGTAAGAAGGCTTCTACCAATGCTGAGATTATTGGTTTGGTTCCAAGAGACGAAGATATTGTTGTTAAGGATGAGAAGAACGGATGGGTGAAGGTGTCCGTTGAAGAAGGTAAAGGTTGGGTTTCTACTGATTTTGTAGAGCTCCATACAGAATATACGCATGGCGAGACAGTGAAAGAAGAGAAGGCTCGTTTGAAGAAAGAAGAAGAGGAGCGCTTGGCGGCACAGGCGGCAGCTGAGCAGGCGATTGCTAACGGCGTAACCGCAGGAACAAGCGGCAACTCCACAAGCAGTAGTTCTGGAAGTAGTAGTAATAGTAGCTCTAGCAGTAGTAGCGCATCTGCACCAACCGGATCTTCTACAGGTTCATCTGTAGCAAGCTACGCTTGTCGTTTTGTAGGTAACCCATATCGTTGGGGCGGTACCAGTTTGACAAATGGAGCGGATTGCTCTGGATTTGTAATGAGTGTATATCGTGCATTCGGTATCTCCTTACCACATTCATCTTCTGCAATGAGAAGTGTTGGACGTGGTGTAAGTATGAGTGAGATGCAGGCGGGTGATATCATCTGCTATTCTGGACATGTTGCAATCTACATTGGTGGAGGACGCATCGTTCATGCAAGTAACCATAGAGACGGTATTAAGATTTCTAATAGCTATAATTATCGTTCTGTACTTGCAGTAAGAAGAATTTTCTAGTGAGAAAGAATATGAACATGAAGGACTATCGTGAAAGCGATAGTCCTTTTTTTGTAACAGGGGTATTAGCAGAATGGGAGAAAAGATACATGTTAATATTCTTCACAATATATACATATAATAATGTTAGAAGGTAATGGGATTTTTGCTAAGTTGATAGACATTTGTATTTTTGGTTATATTTTCAAAAATGTCATTTTGTACAAAATTACCTATGACATTTAAAGACGGTCATTTGGACATGACAAAATAATCCACAATTCAGAGCGTGGAAAGTGCGAAAAAATAAGTTATACACGAAGTTATCCACTTTATCCACAAAAATGGGGATAAATTAGTGGTTTAGCATACGAAAAAAGAAAACAAATGTTTTGTGTAAGATTGCTAAAGATTTTTGGAAATTGTGAAATCTAAGAAATTCCATTGACAATGAAATTGAAAAGTGAATAAATGGTGAATGAATGAATTGTCTGAAATCGGTGCGAATAATTTCGGTTGAAAAGATAAACTTGAAATATTAGTGTGAACTATGGTATACTAGCGCCAAGAAGACAGTAGGAGAGTGAAGTGTGGCGAAGAAAATTGAGGTCATGAATATAAAATTGGATAATTATCCTATGCGGGAAGCTATGATGCTGGTGGAGACATTTTTGAACAATACAGTGTTAAATACCATCGAGGAAATCTCCAGACCTATGATAGTGACGGCAGCAGGAGATGCTGAGGTTAAGGAATGTATAGAGGCATTGGATTTGGCGGTGCCCGGTGATAAGGAGATTTTGGCAGAGGCTGGTGTGAGTACATCCATCGTTGAGCGCAACAATAGCTTTTTTTATGAATTTGCGAAGCGTGTTGTTAGAAATAATAAGAAGGTGTTTGTGCTGAGTGAGGATGAGGAGGGAATTGCCAGAGCGAAGAAATTCCTGGCAGAAGGCTATGGACGAATGGAAGTGCTGGGCACTTGTGCCCTTTCGGACTATGCAGAAGAAGCGGGTGTAATCAATGAAATTAACATTCTAATGCCGGATGTGATTTTGTCGGTGCTTTCCAGTCCAATGCAGGAGAAGTTCCTGCTGCGGCACAAAGGGCATTTGCATGCAAAGGTTTGGTATGGGATGAACAATGAGGGCTTGATTGACCATGAGAGTGGTAGAGCTAGACGAAAAATCCGTAGAATTATGCGTAGATTGGCCTTTCGGAGATATGTTTCGGATTATGAGAAGAACAAATCAGAGGACTAAAATGGAAAAGAAAGAGGAAATGCATAAAAAATGCACAAATCCTCTTTCTTTTTTTGGTGTTTTCGTTTATTATATACATTAGGGTTAGTGTATTTTAATCTAAAAATGAAAGATGAATTTGTAGAAGTTGTCTAAAGGATAACTTCAGAAGGAGAGAATCATGATTTCAAACCAGATACTTCAGAGCACAATTGATGGGTTGCGCAATATTACGAAGGTGGATTTATGCGTGTGTGATACCGAGGGTAAGGTGTTAGCAACAACATTTCCACAGGCGGATGATTATGCAGGTGCAGCATCCGGTTTTGCGAAATCACAGGCTGATAGTCAGGTGGTATCAGGGTGCCAGTTTTTTAAGGTCTTTGATGAGCGCCAGTTAGAATACGTATTGTTGGCAAATGGAGACACGGAAGATGTGTTTATGATTGGAAGAATAGCATGTTTTGAGATTCAGAATTTGTTGGTAGCGTACAAAGAGCGCTTTGACAAGGATAATTTTATCAAAAACCTGCTACTTGATAATTTATTGTTGGTTGACATTTATAATCGCGCCAAGAAACTTCATATCGAGAGCGATGCAAGACGCGTGGTATATTTGATGGAATCTAAGAATCGCGATAACAATGATGCAGAACGTTTGCGTGGCATCTTGGGTGGAAAGTCAAAGGATTTTGTGACGGCAGTAGATGAGAAGAGCGTTATTGTAGTGAAGGATGTGAGCGATAATGACCATATTGAGAATCTAAAGAAAATCGCAGAATCCATGGCGGATGCGCTCGGTGGCGCAGAAAATGTTCGTATTGCTTTTGGAACGGTGGTTTCTGAGCTAAAAGAGGTGAGTAAGTCTTACAAGGAAGCGCGTATGGCCCTTGATGTGGGCAAAATTTTCTTTGAAAATCAGAATGTGGTGGCTTATTCTACCCTAGGAATCGGGCGTTTGATTTATCAGCTTCCGATCCCGTTGTGCAAGATGTTTATCAAGGAAATTTTCGGTGGTAAGACGACGGAAGATTTCGACGAGGAGACCTTGACAACAATTAACAAGTTTTTTGAGAATAGTTTGAACGTATCAGAGACGTCCAGACAGTTATATATTCATCGTAATACTTTGGTATATCGCTTGGACAAGCTGCAGAAGAGCACGGGGCTGGATTTGCGCGTTTTTGAAGATGCAATTACCTTTAAGATTGCGTTGATGGTTGTGAAATATATGAAGTATATGGAATCTTTGGAATATTAAAGATTCTTTAGGAGGCAACATGATTACGTTAGAGCATGTTAGTAAGTGCTATATGGAAGGAATACCGGCACTCAATGATATTAGCCTTCATATTGATGAGGGTGAGTTTGTGTTTATTGTGGGTAACAGTGGTTCCGGAAAGTCTACGTTTTTGAAGTTATTGACGAAAGAACTGGAGCCAACGGAAGGAACCATTACCGTTAATGGTATCAATTTAAAGAAGTTGCGGAGAAAGAAGATCCCGATGTATCGTAGAAACATTGGTATGGTATATCAGGATTTCCGTTTGTTTAAGGATAGGAATGTGTATGAGAATGTGGCGTTTGCCCAACGTGTTATTGAGGAGAGTAATCGAACTATCAAGAAGAAGGTTCCTATGATGCTTTCGCTTGTAGGGCTTGCTGCGAAGTATCGCTCCCGTCCTAAGCAGCTTTCCGGTGGAGAGCAGCAGCGTGTGGCGATTGCCCGTGCGTTGATTAATGAGCCAAAGATTCTTTTGGCAGATGAGCCTACCGGTAATCTGGATGCGAATAATGCATGGGATATTATGAAATTGCTGGAGGAAATTAATGCGCGAGGCACAACAGTAGTTGTGGTTACGCATAACTTAGAAATTGTGGAAGCTATGAATAAGAGGGTCATTACGTTAAAGAAGGGCGTATTGATGGATGATAAGCGTCCGGGTGAAACGGATGCATAAGATAAGCACATTACGTTATACGACGAAGCAGGGAATTATTAACATTGGTAAGAATAAGATGTTTTCGCTGGCGTCCATTGCAACAATGGCAGCCTGCATTTTTCTGTTTGGCATTTTTTATTCTGTAATCATGAATTTCCAAAATATGGTAAAAGTGGCTGAGGAAGGCGTAGCGGTTACTGTATTTTTTGATAAGGGAGTTAAGGATAAGCAGATTAAAGAAATTGGCAAGAAAATCGAAGAACGGGCGGAAGTTTCGAAAGTTGTATATGTTTCGGCAGACGAAGCCTGGGAGGAATATAAGAAAATCTATTTCAATGGAAAAGAGGAAATGGCGGATGGATGGAAAGAGAATCCATTGGTTAACTCCTCCAATTATCAGATTTATTTGAGCGACGTTTCCATGCAGTCCACGTTAGTTTCATACTTGAAGGATTTAGATGGCGTAAAGCGTGTTAATAAGTCGGATTTGGTGGCGAATGCGTTATCGGATTTTAATCGTCTGATTGGTTTTATTTCAGCTGCGATTATTTTGATTTTGTTGATGGTTGCTGTATTTTTGATTAGCAACACCATCACAGTGGGAATTGGCGTTCGAAGAGAAGAAATAGAAATTATGAAATTGATAGGTGCGACGGACTATTTCGTACGAGCGCCGTTTATTGTGGAAGGAATTTTGATTGGCTTGATTGGTTCTGGAGTGCCGCTAATTATACTATACTTAATGTATGGAAGAATCGTCAGCTATATCATTGATCGATTTGTATTCTTAAACAACGTATTGAAATTTTTGCCGGTGCATTCGGTATTCCGGACACTGGTGCCGGTAGCGTTGTTGCTTGGCGTTGGTATAGGCTTTGTAGGAAGCCGGATGACCATTCGCAAGCATTTATCTGTGTAGAGAGAAGGGGATAGTATGGATTTTCGAGAAGATGTAGAATTAATTGAAGATGACATCAAAGAGAGAAAGCGCTTATACCGCAAAGGAGTGCGCAGAGGAATTGCGTTTACTTTGTTTTTTGTAATAGTATTTTCAATTGCTGGTTCGATGTTTTTGAAAGAGAATGGCTTTGTGATTACCAGTTTTAAAATGGATAAAAAGTTGACCACCCAAATACTTTCAGAATCAGTGCAGAAGAAGGCGGCAGAAGTGTTAAGCGCCTTATCAGCCTACTATTATGATGATATTCCGGAGGAAAACCTTCCGGATGGTATGTATGCCGGAATGGTATCCGCGTTAGGGGATAAGTATACGTCCTATTTTACAAAAGAACAATACGAAGAGTATTTAAGCGGAACCAATGGCATGTATTATGGAATTGGCGCGATTTTGACGCAGGATAAAGAGTCTCTGGCCATTACCGTTACAAAAGTATACGAAGGTTCTCCGGCGGAAAAAGCAGGTATCAAGGAAGGAGACCTTTTTGTCAGTGCGGATGGTAACAAGGCGGATGGAATGGAGCTATCGAAATTTGTAAATTATGTTCGCGGAGAAAAGGGCTCTAAAGTAAAGCTTGTCATGCTGCGTGACGGCAAGGAAAAGACGTTCACGGTTACGTGTGATGAGGTTAAGGTTCCGACGATTGAATATCGAATGCTTAAGAATCACGTTGGATATATCCGCATAACAGAATTTGACGGGGTTACCGCCGGACAGTTTAAAGAGGCATTGAAGGAATTAAAACAGAAAAATATGAGCTCGTTGATGGTTGATTTACGTGATAACCCGGGTGGCATGATTAATTCTGTGACAGAGATACTCGATGAACTGTTGCCGAAAGGTATTTTGGTGTATACTAAGGATAAATCCGGAAAGAAAACGACCTATCGTTCCGGAAGGGATGAACTGGGAATGCCGTTGGCGGTGTTGGTAAATGAAAACAGTGCCTCTGCTTCAGAAATCTTTGCCGGAGCAGTGAAGGATTATAAATACGGAACCTTGATAGGAACGAAGACTTTTGGCAAAGGGATTGTACAGGTATTGTTGCCGCTGTCTGATGGAAGTGCGGTTAAAGTTACTACGGCGAAATATTTTACCCCGAAAGGGCATTATATTCATGAAAAAGGTATTGCACCGGATGTGAAACTTACGTTTGAATATCTGGGGGATAAAAAGAAGGACTACAATATCTATAAAGATAATCAGGTATTAAAAGCCTTGGAAATTTTGAAGGAAAGTCGGTGATAATGTGGTATTACTTGATCAGGTAAAAAGTGAACTTTTATCTTATGAGAAACCATTTGAAGAATTGAGGGATTCACTTTGACCTTGCTAATAAGGCGCGAAGAGTGAATGAGCTTGAGAAACTTATGGAAGAACCCGGATTTTGGGATAATCCGGAAAAGGCACAGGAAAAGACAAGAGAATTAAGTGCTCTTAAAAATGATATTTCTGAGTATGAAGAGTTGAAAAGCAGTTTTGAAGATATTGAAATTCTGATTGAGATGGGATACGAGGAAGATGATGAGGAGCTGGCGAAGGAGGCGAATGCGGAATTTGCTTCTTTTGTGGAGCGATTTGAAAATCTTCGTATGAAGACTCTTTTGACAGGAGAATACGATGGATGTGATGCAATTTTGAAGTTGAATGCAGGTGCCGGAGGAACGGAGTCCTGCGATTGGGCATCCATGTTGTATCGAATGTATTGTCGTTGGGCGGAACGGCATGGATTTTCCATGGAAGTGTTGGATTTTCTGGATGGAGATGAAGCTGGAATTAAATCCATTACTGTGGAGGTGCGAGGAGAAAATGCCTACGGATTTTTGAAATCGGAAAAAGGCGTGCATCGTCTGGTGCGAATTTCCCCTTTTAATGCGGCAGGTAAACGACAGACTTCCTTTGTTTCCTGTGATGTAATGCCGGATATTGAAGAAGATTTGGACGTTGAAGTCAGGGATGAAGATATTCGGATTGACACGTACCGTTCTAGTGGCGCAGGTGGACAGCATATAAATAAGACATCTTCTGCGATACGTATCACGCATTTCCCAACCGGAATTGTGGTGCAGTGTCAGAATGAGCGTTCTCAGCACATGAATAAAGAAAAAGCCATGCAGATGTTGAAGGCAAAACTTTATATTTTAGAACAACAGAAGACTGCTGAAAATTTGGCGGATATTCGTGGTGAAGTGACGGAAATCGGTTGGGGCAACCAAATTCGGTCGTATGTGCTACAACCATATACTATGGTTAAGGATCATCGGACAAATGAAGAAAATAGCAATGCCCAAAGTGTGTTGGATGGAAATATTGATTCCTTTATGAATGCATATTTGAAGAGTCTTGCAGTAAAAGGAGAGTAAGATTGGAGAAATACTATGTATTAAAAGAACAGGCAGTGCCTGAGGTGCTTTTGAAAGTAGTAGAGGCAAAGCGCCTGATTGCTGCCGGAAAGGCAGCTTCTGTGCTTGAGGCGGCAGAAATGGTAGGTATTAGCCGAAGTTCTTATTACAAATATAAGGACGACATTGAGGTTTATCATCAAACGGAAACCGGTCGGAAGGTAGTACTGGTGGTGCAATTGGATGATGCCCCGGGAGAATTTTTGAGCGTGTTAAATGCGTTTGCGGAGTTTAAGGTTAATATAACAAATGTACACCAGGCGGCATCTGTGAATGGTGTTGCCAGCTTAATGCTGGTATTAGAGACGCCTGAAGGGGTCGATTATCTTCCGGAAATTGTCAAGCGAATTGGTAACCGAAATGGTGTTCATTATGTAAAAATTCTGGCGAAGGAGTAGCAAATGCTGATAGTTAAAAAATTTGGCGGTACCTCTGTTGGAAATACAACGCGTATTAAAAATGTAGCAGAGCGAATCGCTAAGGAATATAGAGCGGGAAATGATGTAATAGTGGTGTTGTCTGCGATGGATCAGACTACGGATGAATTGCTTGCATTGGCAAAAGAATTGAATGAGCAGCCGCCTAGACGTGAAATGGATGCGCTTTTGGCAACTGGTGAGCAGACGTCGGTGGCACTCATGGCAATGGCGTTGTCAGCAATGTCGATCCCTGCCATTTCACTGAATGCGTTTCAGGTAGCTATGCATTCAACGGCAACGCACATGAATGCACGACTGCTAAAAATAGATACCGATCGATTGAAACATGAATTAGAGAGCAAAAAGGTGGTTTTGGTCACTGGATTCCAAGGACTTGATAAGTATGGTGATGTAACCACCATTGGGCGAGGTGGGTCGGACACAACGGCAGTAGCGATTGCAGCAGCAATGCATGCGGATAGTTGCGAAATATATACGGATGTGGATGGCGTTTATACTGCCGATCCCCGCATTGTGCCGAAGGCACAAAAAGAAACAGAAATTACCTATGATGAGATGCTGGAATTAGCATCAATCGGAGCGCAGGTGCTTCACAATCGTTCGGTGGAGCTTGCGAAGAAGTATGGCGTTACTCTAGTGGTGCGTTCTAGTTTAAATGAATCCGAAGGAACACGTGTGAAGGAGGTTACTTCAGTGGAGAGTATGTTGGTAAGCGGAGTGGCAGCAGATAAGAATGCAGCCAGAATTACCGTTGTAGGAGTACCGGATGTGCCGGGAAGTGAATTTAAAATTTTCGATTTGTTGGCAAATAACAGCATCAACGTAGATGCGATTTTGCAGACAGCGGCCAAGGAAGGGAAGAAAGACGTATCTATTTTAGTGGCACGGGAATTTGTTGAGAAGGCGGTTCATGTACTGGAAGAGAATATGCCGCGTTTAAAAGGCTCTTGCGTAGAAACAGATACGTCGGTGGCAAAGGTTTCCATCGTAGGTGCTAGTATTCAAAGTAACCCGGGGGTAGCAAGCGCTATGTTTGAAGCTCTTTATAATGTCGGAATTAACATTAAAATGACAGCCACCAACGAATTGCGAATTACCGTTTTGGTAGACGAGAATGAAATGGAAAAAGCGGTGCGTGCTATTCATGCAGCGTTGATTGAGTAAAAGAAAGACTGCAACCGGTTTAAATTGGTTGCAGTCTTTTTACATATCGTTATACTATTCTTTTTTAAAATATTCGTCCGTCATCAAGGGCCCCATTTCTTCATCTAATCGACGTGCTTCCTCTTCTTTGCGAGTTAGTTCGCCAGTTACATCGAGGTAAAAGTTAACATCTGTCATACACACGTATGGTTGAACCCAAAAAATCGCAATGCCAAAAGACAGAAGAATTAAAAGTTCCATTGGTATAAAGCTGAGAAGAATGTACAACTTCCTTCCGCAGTGTCCTTTCATGGTCCGAAAGCTTTCTTTCATAGCTCCAAGTGCGCCAAGAGATGTATCATCAATCAGGTAGTAATACACCAAACTAAAGCGTAATGCAAAGAAAAAAGTAAAAAAGATACCGACTGCTGTAAGTAAACCGCCTGCAATCCAAAGGCCGAGGAAAGAATTATATTTCGGCAATGCTTCCAGAAGGGCGGAAATAAACAAGCATACAATGCCAGGCAAAATACATAGTATCGTAATGAGCGCTACCAAAACCGTAGAAATGATAAAGCGGTCAGGCCGACAACGAAATTGACTGAATAAGACGCCAATACCGGTTTTTTGCTTACGAGCCAAATCCATATGGATTTTCGTGTTGCCAGCGCTGAGGATAATTGCAAGTAGGGAAATGATAATTACTGCAATCAAAGCAAAAATCGGATAGTTGGTTGAACCGTTTGATGCAATGTTTGTATCTACAATCTGCTGGCCGTAGGATTCAAAAACAAAAGTTTGATTATAGGCACTTAACTGGTTCTCAAAAGGAGCGGTAAGAAGCCCAACGATAGCCTGGCAGAGAAAAAATGCAAGTGCAACAAGACCGTAGTTTCCCAACAACATCTGCCGACTCATGCGTTTTAATTCTTTGGATGTTCTTTTCATATGTTAAAACTCCTTGTCTATTATAATGTATAGTTGTTATCAAGGAGCATATTCTGAAACTCCTGATTAAATTGGTTGTAGTTAGTTGCAATGTAATAAATCGTAAATACAAGAATTGCAAACGAAATAAAAAGGCCGATAAATCCGAGCGTTAGAGCTACTTTGCTCTTTCCTTCGACTTGCATATTGCCGCCTCGGGATAAAAGTGCAAGCACAATGGCAATGGATGGGCATATAGAACCGAAAAACGGAGTAAATGCAAAAAATAGTCCAATGATGGACAAGGTTAGTGCAGCAGTCGGCATAGAACTTGTTTGTGGTGTGACCGGCTGGTCTGCTGGGGTGTATGGTTGATGATCCATAACAACTTCCTCCTTTTTGTATAATAAAATCTCACATAATTATACCATACAAATCCCTTGATGGAAAACAAAAATTAAACTATAATAAGAAGAAGAACAATGAAAATGGAGCGAATCATGTTTGATATTAATGAAGTATTAGCAAAAGAACTTGGAATTAAGAAATGGCAGGTAGATGCGGCGGTCGCCCTGATTGATGAGGGGAACACCATACCATTTATTGCCCGGTATAGAAAGGAAAAGACAGGGGCGTTAAATGATGAAATTTTGCGTAATTTGTACGAACGATTAAATTACTTGCGGAATCTGGAAGAGAAAAAGGAGCAGGTGCTAAAGTCAATAGAAGAACAGGGAAAACTTACGGAAGAGTTGGCTGTTAAGATTAAGCAGGCAGAGACCTTGGTGCAGGTCGAAGATTTGTATCGTCCTTACAGACCAAAGCGACGTACTAGGGCGACGGTAGCAAAGGAAAAGGGATTGGAGCCGTTGGCAACAATCATATATTTGCAACAACTAACCCATCCGGTTGAAGAAGAAGCGAAGAACTATGTGAATCCGGAAAAAGAGGTGGCATCGGTCGAAGAAGCCATTGCAGGTGCAATGGATATATTGGCAGAAAGTATAGCGGATGAAGCAGATTATCGTAGTTATATCCGCGACTATACGTTTGCCCATGGTAAATTGGTATCTGTGGCAAAAGATAGCGAGCAGAAGAGTGTATACGAAATGTATTACGACTTTGAAGAGCCGGTTGCAAAGCTTGCCGGCCATCGTGTGCTTGCAATTAACCGAGGAGAAAAAGAAAAAATACTGAACGTAAAGGTTGTTGTGGACACGGAGAGGATTTTAAACTACTTGGCGAAGAAAACCATTCGCAAGGATAATGCCTATACGACTCCGTTTTTAACGGACATGCTAAAGGATAGCTATGAAAGACTAATAGCTCCCGCCGTAGAGCGAGAAATTCGTTCAATGTTAACAGATGCGGCAGAGGAAGGGGCTATGAAAGTCTTTTCAAAGAATTTGGAGCAGCTGTTGATGCAACCGCCAATTGTAGGAAGTACAGTATTGGGATGGGATCCGGCCTTTCGAACAGGTTGCAAGCTGGCAGTTGTGGATGCAACGGGGAAGGTGTTGGATACAACTGTGATATTTCCGACAGAACCACAGAATAAGGTTGCTGAATCAAAAGCAGTCTTGAAAAAGTTGATAGATAAATATCACGTAAACCTGATTTCCGTTGGAAATGGAACGGCTAGTCGTGAGTCAGAGCAGGTTATTGTAGAGTTTATAAAAGAATACGGAAAACCATTATCGTATGTGATTGTTAATGAAGCTGGTGCTTCGGTCTATTCAGCAAGTAAACTGGCAACGGAAGAATTCCCGCAATTTGATGTGGGACAACGAAGTGCAACGTCTATCGCTAGACGGTTACAGGACCCATTGGCAGAATTAGTTAAGATAGATCCTAAGTCCATTGGTGTTGGACAGTATCAGCATGACATGAATCAGAAAAAATTAAGCGAAGTATTGGGCGGTGTGGTAGAGGACTGCGTAAATAAAGTTGGCGTGGATTTGAATACTGCATCAGCATCTTTATTGGAATACATTTCCGGTATCAGTAAGCCCATAGCGAAGAATATTGTGGCATATCGCGAGGCGAATGGTCGGTTTACCAATCGCAAACAATTATTAAAAGTGGCAAAACTTGGCCCGAAGGCCTTTGAACAAAGTGCAGGCTTTTTGCGAATAACAGGCGGCGAGAATCCGTTGGATGCAACCAGTGTTCATCCGGAAAGTTATGAAGCAACGATGGCGTTGATAAAGAAAATGGGATACGAACTTTCCAACCTTGCAGGAGGAGAATTGCATGGAATTGCGAAGAAGGTTACCGACTATAGTACAATATCAGAAGAACTGGGTGTGGGCGAAATGACCTTAAAAGATATTGTTAAGGAGCTGGAGAAGCCTGGACGCGATCCACGAGATGAGATGCCAAAGCCGATTCTACGAAACGATGTGCTGGAGATGAAAGATTTAACGCCCGGTATGGAACTAAAAGGAACGGTACGAAATGTAATCGATTTTGGTGCGTTTGTAGATATAGGCGTTCATCAGGATGGTTTGGTGCATGTATCGCAAATGAGCGACAAGTTTATCAAGCACCCGTTAGAGGCGGTTAGTGTAGGCGATATTGTAAAAGTAAAAGTTCTAAGTGTAGATATGGAAAAGAAACGTATTGCGTTGACCATGAAATTGGAAGAATCAAAGAAAAATAAAAAGAAGGACGGATAAGGTATGGACATTAACGTACAGCTTACGGAGAAGGATTTGTTTTCCTTTCACCTTTATCATAGCTACCATCGGGTACAGACGTGGTTGTTTACCGTATTAGGTGTTGTGATTGCTGCAGCATCGTTTACAACTTACAATAAAGTTGAAATCATGTATACCTTGTTGTATTTGGTGTGCGGTTTGATTTTTGTGTTCTATACGCCGTTGCATCTGCGCACAAGCGCAAAGTTAGCTTTTCAAGGAAATAGTCCTTTAACCAAAGCAATGCGCTATCATTTTGATGAACAGGGAGTGTCGGTGGCATTTGCAGATGGCGAGACCGCGGAAGAAGAGGGGGTGGCAAATAGCATCACCTGGAATCTGATTTATAAGGTTGTTAGAACAAAGAAAGCGCTATATCTGTATACGACGCCAAAGAATGCATCTATTTTACCGCTTTCACAGGTCGGACCGCAGGAAAAGGCATTAGACGAACTTTTGAAGAAAGAATTGGAGTCATATCAATATGATCATTGAGACAAATATGTGGCAGGAAACATTTCAGCTTGGGCAGCAGTTGGGAAGAGAAGCAAATCCGGGGGATGTATACACCCTGATTGGTGATCTTGGAGTGGGTAAAACAGTTCTCACCCAGGGAATAGCGGATGGGCTTGGAATTACCGAACCGGTAAACAGCCCAACGTTTACGATTGTGCAAGAGTACGAAGAAGGAAGAATGCCATTTTACCATTTTGATGTCTACCGTATTGGAGATGTAGAAGAAATGGAAGAAATAGGATATGAAGATTATGTATATGGTGATGGGCTAACGATGATTGAGTGGGCGAATCTGATAGAGGAGATTCTGCCTGCAAAACGCAAGGAAATCCGCATAGAGAAGGACTTAGAAAAAGGATTTGATTATCGGCGGATTACCATTACGGATTATGCATAAACAGATGGGAGATAGAAATGAAAGTATTAGGTTTGGATAGTTCCGGACTAGTTGCCAGCGTAGCGGTTGTGGAAGACGATAACCTGCTGGCGGAATATACCATGAATTACAAGAAAACACACTCGCAGACACTTTTGCCGATGCTGGATGATGTGGCAAGGCGAATTGAGCTGGATTTAAATAGCCTGGATGCTATTGCAGTGGCGGGAGGCCCGGGTTCCTTTACCGGATTGCGTATTGGCTCGGCAACAGCAAAAGGACTGGGAATGGCACTGGGCA
>SVEW01000006.1:0-28126 GCA_015057205.1 Lachnospiraceae bacterium
TTAGCAGGAGATATTTCTCGCATGGGTAAGGTAGAAGATGGTAATACCATCAGTGATTACGATAAAGAAGAAATCAAACGTCTTTTTTCTATTCAAACGTCTATTATCCCGATTGTTTGGGGCGATACCAAGATTAATTTTTTAGATACGCCGGGTTATTTCGATTTCGTCGGTGAAGTAGAGGAAGCTGTATCGGTGGCAGATGCGGCTATTATTGTGGTTTCTGGAAAAAATGGCGTGGAAGTTGGTACAAAGAAAGCGTGGGAACTTTGTGATAAGTATAATCTTCCGAGAATGGTTTTTGTAACACAGATGGATGATAACAATGCATCTTATCGTGAAGTGGTTACGCGTTTACAAGAGTTGTACGGAAAGAAAATTGCACCTTTCCATATGCCAATTCGTGAAAACGAGGAATTTGTAGGGTATGTAAATATTATTCAGCAAAAAGCGAAAAAATGGACAGAGAAGGGCACCGTTGAAAAATGTAACCTTCCGGAGTATTCTGTTGAAAATCTGAATCTTTTCAGAGAGGCATTGCTTGAAGCTGTGGCAGAAACAAGTGAAGAGTTCATGGATCGATATTTTAATGGGGATGAGTTTTCTGAGGATGAGATTCGTCAAGCATTACGTGTAAATGTAATTGATGGTTCAACCGTTCCGGTACTTATGGGTTCTAATACACTTGCAAGGGGAATGTACACTTTAATGGTTGATATTGTAAAGTATCTTCCTTCTCCGGCGGAGCGCGAGTGCATGGGCGTGAATATTAAGACAAATGAGCGGTTTGAAGGAAATTATGATTTTTCCAAAGCTAAGAGCGCGTATGTATTTAAAACATTAGTAGATCCGTTTATTGGTAAGTATTCCATGATTAAGGTTTGCTCTGGTGTGTTAAAAACAGATGATTTGATGTACAATAAAGATCAGGATAGTGAAGCTAAGATAGGTAAGCTTTATGTTTTGAAAGGAAATAAACCAACAGAAGTGCCTGAACTGCATGCAGGAGACATTGGTGCGCTTGCCAAGCTTGCAAAAACAGCGACTGGCGATACACTTTCCACAAAAGCGACGCCTGTAGCTTATGGACGTTGTAGCGTATCGACGCCATATACCTGTATGTCATACAAAGCGGTGAATAAAGGCGATGACGATAAGATTGCACAGGCGATGGCAAAATTACTGGCAGAAGATTTGACGCTTCGTACACAGAACGATGCTAAGAACCGTCAAACATTGATTTACGGTATTGGTGAACAGCAGTTAGAGGTCCTTGTCAGCAAATTAAAAGAGCGTTACAAGGTGGAGGTGGCTCTTGGAAGACCAAAAGTAGCTTTTAAAGAAACTATTAAAAAGAAATCCGATGTGGAGTATAAGTACAAAAAACAATCTGGTGGACATGGCCAGTACGGTCACGTAAAGATGACCTTTGAGCCTTCAGGAGAGCTGAATGAAGCCTATGAATTTGATCAGATTGTAGTGGGAGGTGCAGTTCCGAAAAATTATTTCCCGGCCGTCGAAAAAGGCGTTGCAGAATGTACGTTGGCGGGACCTTTGGCAGGATATCCTGTTGTTGGTGTGAAAGCAGTACTATACGATGGATCTTATCATCCTGTAGATTCTTCGGAAATGGCATTTAAAACGGCAGCGAGTCAGGCATTTAAGAAAGGATTTATGGATGCAGGACCGATTTTATTAGAACCAATTGAGTCTCTGAAGGTTGTGGTAGATGATAAATATACCGGCGATATTATGGGAGATTTGAATAAAAAACGCGGTCGTGTACTTGGAATGAATCCATTGCCGGGTGGTAAGCAGGAAATTTTGGCAGATATTCCGCAGGCAGAACTATATGGATATTCTACAGCCCTTCGTTCCATGACAGGTGGCAGCGGTGAATATTCATACGAATTTGCAAGATATGAACAGGCACCATCGGATGTACAGGAAAAAGAAGTAGAACTTAGAAGTAAGGAAACGATAGAAGAATAAAATCATGAAAACAGGGGCGATTAGTGCCCCTGTTTTTTTAGTAATGCAAGCATTTTGTCAAGTTTTGCCTGCTCGGACGACGAAAGCGTTGGACGGATTAAATTGATAATCTGTTCTTTTTCCGCATCAGAGAATGTGATACCTTTTTGCCTGGCAGAGGAGGAAGCGGCCAATAACAATGGTAGCAAATCTCTGTTAGATGCATTTGTCTGGTTGTTTGCAAAATCAATCAAGAATCCAAGCTTTGTCGCATCAATATTAGCAAGTGCCGGATTGTTTTTTAAATAAGATATGTCCATAGATCCTCCGTTTCGTTATGTTAACATGCTGGAATACGTTTCATACATTTGAAACACATCGGTAAAGAAATCTACGCTTTCCTGTTCCTTTTTACTGCAATAAGGTCGTATTTCTTTCAACATTAGTAAAACATTGGAACAGCCTTCTTCTGGTTTAACACTACACATACTGAGGGCGGAGGTTTCGTCTGCGCTCATTTGTATCGTTTTTTTTAATTCCAAAATTTTACAGAGAATAGAAAGTGTGTTTTTTGCATTTCCGGAAAGGTAAGGAATGGCAGCCTTTAGCATTTGCAGATGTTGACTTTGCAGTAGTGTATCAAATGTAGTCATTGTGTTTAATGCATTTTCACCCATGAATAAACCATTTTTCTTTCAATATATGAACCATATTCTTTTTTTATTCATAAAATGAAGAAAAAGGAGATTTTGGCATGGGAAAACTTATAATCAAAGGAAACAGTGTTTACGAGATGGATGAGGAAGCAATGAAAAAGAAGAAAAAGCCTAAAAAGGATAAGAAGAAAACGTAAAAGGAAGGGGCTCGTGGCCCCTTTCTGATACAATTTTCTTTGGTTAAAACATGGATCCGCAACCATTGTTGCAAAGAAGTAAGAGCAAAATAATCCACATGCAGTTGTTGTCACCGCCGCAGGAAAGGTTGTTGTTTCCGTTGTTGCAGCAGGAAAGTAACAGGATTACCCACAATAAAGAATTGTTGTTGTCGCAACCGCAACCACAATTTGTAGCAGCTAATTCACCCATAACAGGCCTCCTAAAGATTCTTATAATTCATAGTATGCATTAGAGTAGAAAGTGTGCTATAATATAGATAATTATATAAATAACTTTTTTCGTAGACAATGAATGCACTTTAGAAGAGGAGGAACATCATGGCGGATGTACTGATTCTGGAACCGCACCAGGGCTCCCTTGAGAAATATAAGAATATGTTGCATGCAATGGAGTCTCGTATTAAGATTTGGTATACAGCATTGCCGGAACAGGCAATGGAATGGATTAATCAGGAGGATATTGGCGTAGTTATTACGGAGGACGATATGGGGATTATGAATGCCCTTGAGTTCTCGGATATGTTCCGGCTGTCACGACCGGATTTGGTTCATATTTTGATGACCGAGGTTGTGGACATTCCGTATATTCTGGATGTGCTTAACAGAGCTAATATCTATAATATTATTTTAAAACCATTTAGTTTTGCGGAAGACCTTGAGAAACCAATTAATGACGGTATCAAGGAGCATGAACGGCGAAAGCGTGCCTCCGGTGTGATTTCGAATATGCAGGGGTCTGCTACAAATTTTGCACAGGAGTTTGATAAACTCCGGAGTGAGAATTATAAGCGAACACGTGATTATTCGAATTTGTATACGGCGTTTAGTGGTATTGTGCATGGAAATCTTGCAACTTGGGGGGATAAGCTTTCTATTCCGGAAGAAGAGTACATTCGTGCAAAGTATTTTGTGCAGGATATCGTGAAGCACTATGTGACAAGCTATATTTTTTCACAGCAGGATTTCGCGGAACGGAAGAAACAGATGGAGACGGAATTTCTAAATGAAGCCCACCAGAGTTTTTTAAAGATACAGAATAATATCGATAGCAATATTCCGCAGAACAAGATACAAGATATTCTTTTTTCTATTTATTTGATGGCGCATTTGAGTAAATACATTTTAACGCAGTATCAGATAATTGCAAATATTGATTACTCGGAAGGGTATTATGTGATTCGAATCCAGTGTGATCCAAAGTGTAGCATGATTAATGGAAAGATGGTGTATGCTGAGCAGAATGAGAAGATTCGTCAGCTTATGCATGAAATCGTGGATGCTTGTCTGAAGAAAGTATTTGTAAAATCCATGAAAGGGTATAAGGATAATCCATTCGTTGCAGTGGCAACTACGGTAGCGGTGGATTAATGTAGTAATTGAAATGATTTTATCTTGTAATCATATTGAGAAAGCCTATGGGGTAGATGTGATTTTAAAGGATGTTTCCTTTTTTATCAACGATAATGAGAAAGCTGCTATTGTAGGAATGAATGGTGCGGGCAAGAGTACCATACTTAAGATTATAATGGGTGAGATAAGCAAAGATGGCGGTGAGGTTGTTTTTGCAAAAGATAAGACGGTAGGATATCTTGCTCAGCATGAGGAAGCAGATTTGTCCTGTAGCATATATGAAGCAGTTTTAGAAGCCAGGAGTGATTTGCTTTCAATGGAGAAACGACTGCGACAAATGGAAGAGCAGATGGCTACCATCTCGCAGGAAGAACTTTCTGATTTTATGGAACAGTACCATCGTTTGCAGGATGAGTTTGAAGAGCAGGGTGGATATACGTTTCGGGGAGAGATTACGGCAGTTATTCGAGGCCTTGGCTTTTCAGACGAGGAATTCGGGAAAACCATGCAGGCTCTGTCCGGTGGACAGAAGACCAGGGTTGGCCTTGCTAGACTTTTGGTAAGTAAACCGGATTTGTTGCTCTTAGACGAGCCCACAAACCATTTAGACATCGCTTCGATAGAGTGGCTGGAAGATTTTTTGAAAAATTACAAAGGGGCAGTGCTGATTGTGTCTCACGACCGCTATTTTCTTGATCGAATTGTTACTAAGGTAATAGAGATTGAGAATCGGGTTAGCAAAGTTTACAAAGGAAGCTACTCGGATTACTCTCGCAAGAAAGAAGAGGCCAGAGCGGTATATATTAAGCACTATCTCGAGCAACAGGCAGAGATTAAGCATCAGGAGAAGGTGATACAGACTTTCCGGGGGTTTAAGACAGAGGCTGCAATTATTAAAGCTAAAAGCAGGGAAAAAGCGCTTGATAGAATAGAGCGTTTGGATAAACCTATGGAATTGCGGCAAGATATGCATCTTCGCTTAGAACCGGGAATTGAGAGTGGTAAGGATGTTCTACATGCTGAAGATTTAAGCAAATCCTTCGGCGATAAGAAATTATTTTCGGATGTTCAGCTGGATATTAAGAAAGGTGAACGTGTGGCAATTATCGGTGCGAATGGTACTGGGAAAACCACATTGTTAAAAATTCTAAATGGCATGCTCGATTCGGAAAATGGAAGTTTCCAATATGGAACCAATGTTGTGCCGGGTTACTATGATCAGGAACAGCAGTTGTTGTCAGAAGACAAGACCTTGTTTGATGAAATAGGCGATGAATATACCGACATGACAAACACACGTATTCGAACAGTACTAGGGGCATTTTTGTTTACAGAAGACGATGTATTTAAAAGGATACGTGATTTGAGTGGCGGCGAAAGAGGAAGAATGTCTCTTGCCAAGCTGATGTTATCAAAGGCAAATTTTTTAATGTTGGATGAGCCTACGAACCATTTGGATATCGTATCAAAGGAAATACTTGAGAGTGCACTGAATGATTATACGGGAACAGTTTTGTTTGTATCTCATGATCGTTACTTTATTAATCGAACAGCAACGCGAATTTTGGAATTAAAGGATGGTGCATTCCATAACTATTTGGGAAATTATGATTACTATTTAGAAAAATCAAGACAGCTTACTCAAGAGCTGCTTTCCACAAATAGTGTGAGTGAGGCAGACAATACCAAAGAGACGGAAGCACAGCTGGATTGGCAGGAACAGAAGCGGCAAGCGGCTGAGAAGCGTAAACTTATGAATGCAATTGCAAAAGTTGAAAAAGAAATTGAGCAGCTTGAACAGGAACTTGCTTTGATAGAAGAAAAGCAGGCAGACCCTTCTATTGCTACAAATTCCGGCAAATTAAATGAATGGGCTAACAAACATTTTGCTGTTTCAGAGAAACTTGAGCCACTATATACCAAGTGGGAACAATTGACAAATGAGGTTTAGATGAATTATAATATGCAAGTATATGAAGGAGGATTAATTCCATGAAAAAAAAGATTTCTCAGGTTGTAATTAAGAGAATGCCAAGATACTACAGATATCTGAGCGAGCTTTTAGAGCAGGGGACGGAGAGAATTTCTTCAGCTGAGTTAAGTGAAATTATGAATGTAACGGCTTCACAGATTCGCCAGGATTTAAATAACTTTGGTGGATTTGGACAGCAGGGGTACGGTTACAATGTACAGTATTTGCACGATGAAATTGGAAAGATTCTTGGGTTGGATCAGACACACAATTTAATCATCATTGGTGGCGGAAACCTTGGGCATGCCTTGGCAAGCCATACAACTTTCAACAAACATGGATTTTATGTTAAGGGTATTTTTGACATTAATCCGGATATTCAGGGACAGGTTGTTAATGGTGCAAAGATTATGCCGATGTCTGAGTTGGATGATTTTGTTAAGAATAACAAAGTAGACATTGTAGCTTTGACAATTCCAAAGGAGCATGTTCAGGAAGCAGCCGATCATGTAATGGATTTAGGAGTTAAGGCATTATGGAATTTTGCCAATGTTGACTTGGACCATAAGGAAGAGGTTGTCGTTCAGGATGTACATCTTTCTGACAGTTTGATGAGATTAACCTTGAATATGATTCAGAACCAGACAAATTAGTGGGGAATATGAGTAATAATCAGAAGAAGAGTAAGGTTGATAATGGTGAATTTAAAAAGGCACTTGAGGATGTAAAAGTGCCTTTACTTGTATTGGATGAAAAATGGCACCATCTTTTCGCTGGAATTGAGAAGTCTCGCGAATTGAAAGAGTGGGAAGCAAAAGAAAATGAACTGTTGAAACTTCAGGGGAAGCTTACATCAGATTTGAAAGACTTGAAGAAGGTAAAGCAGAATTTGATGAATAGCATTGTTGATAATATGGAGGATGGTTCTAATTCACAGGATGAAGCACTTCGACGTAAGAAGATGTCGGAGAATAAGCGGTTAATAGATGAAGTCAATGAAAAGATGGATGAAGCAAATGATCGCTTGCTTGATATTCCGAGAGAATTGGATGAAGCCAATAAACAGTTGATGCTTTATAGCATGGATTTGTGCTATAAGAAACTGCGTGAGAATGCTGTCGAGATTGAAGAAATCGGCACTTGGATTAGACGGATTCGTGTAGAACTGAAGAAGAATATCATCATAAAACAGGCGGATGAGCAGAAGAATGAAGAAATATATACCTATATGCATGCTGTATTAGGACCGAAGGTACTTGATGTGTTCGACTTGAAATACGAAGAGGATGGAGAAGTTTTGGATTCTTAATTTGCTACAGACGGTTAGGAAAGAACAGGTATCGTATAAATCTTGCGTTTATTGGGCATACTCCCGTTAAAGAACTTTTAAACGGGGGAACGATACATGACGGTGAAACGTGGAGACATTTTTTACGCAGATCTCAGACCGGTTGTAGGCTCCGAGCAAGGTGGGATACGACCGGTTTTGATTTTACAAAACAACGTAGGGAATAGGCATAGTCCGACTGTTATTTGCGCAGCGGTTACTTCAAAGGTTAAGAAGGCCAAATTACCTACGCATGTGGAAGTGAGTTGTACGGAATATGACATGGAGCGGGATTCCGTGATATTACTTGAACAGGTGCGTACTATAGATAAAACAAGACTAAAAGATAAAGTATGTCACTTAGATGCTCCAATTTTAAAAGAAGTAGATAAGGCTTTGAAAATCAGCCTGGATATCCCTACATAAATCTTGACGTTTACTGTAGGAATGTGGTATATTGCAAGAGGTCTTTTGACCTGAAATTGAAAAGAAAGGAAGTAATTCATTTACTATGGAAAGTGGCGGGAGTCCCCTTATAAGTGTGATAGTATTTGTGATTGTCCTCGTAATCAACAGCATTATGATGGCTTTTTACAGTGCATTGGATAATTTAAATGAAACGGAAGTGGAGGATGCTGCAGAAGATGGCGATCGAAGGGCACAATTAGTAAAGCGTTACCTGGATCGGATGTCATTGGTGACCAGTTCCTTACATTTAACCACGGGACTTTGTTATTTGATTACAGGTACTTATTGTGTACCGATTGTTGCGAAGAGTTTTCTTACTATAGAGGGAAGTTTGTTTAAAGACTATCGGTATTACATCATGGTATTTTTGGTATCAATGGTTGCATATTTCTTATTATTGATGATAGGATATGCAGCAGTACGAATAGGCGGCTCCAGAGAGGAGAAAGCGGCGTATCGGTTAGTACGATGTTGCTCATTTTTTATGACTTTTGTTTCACCAATACGCATGATTGCAACTTTAGTTGCAGGCATACTTGCCAGATTGTTTGGTGTGGATCCTTCAAAGAATCTGGACGAGGTTTCTGAAGATGAAATTATCTCAATGGTTAATGAAGGCCATGAGCAGGGTCTGATTGAGAGTAGTGAAGCAGAGATGATTCATAATATTTTTGAGTTTACCAATAAGGATGCGCAAGATATTATGACACATCGTAAGAATATGATTCTAATCAATGGAGAATCAACATTTGAAGAAGCATTGAATGTAATGCTTGAGAATAGTATATCGCGTTTTCCGGTCTATATGGAGGATACAGATAATATTATTGGTGTTGTACATATTCGTGATTGCATGGAACGAATGAAGGATGAGAAATTGACACAGACACGCATTTGTGATATTAAAGGTTTGGTTCGTGAAGTTGCATTCATACCGGAGACACGTAATATTAATGATTTGTTTCACAGCATGCAGGAAGAGAAGAATCATATGGCTATTGTTGTGGATGAATACGGACAGACTTCCGGATTGGTTACGATGGAAGATATTTTGGAAGAGATTGTTGGAAATATTCTGGATGAATATGATGAAGAAGAACTGGATATTATTACCATGGATGATGGTTCTTATCAAATTAGCGGAATGGCTCCACTTGATGAAGTGGCGGAGATACTGGATGTAGATTTGCCAATAGATAATTATGATACCGTAAACGGTTATTTGATTTCACTAATTGATCGTATACCTACCGAAGAAGAAAAAATTCAGATTACAGCGGAAGGATACTTGTTTGAAGTACTTTCTGTTGAAAATAAAATAATACAGGCGGTGCGTGTGTCAAAATTAGAAACAAGAGAGACAGACGAGAACGCTGAATAAAGGAAATAAAGGAAAGAGGTTTAGGAAGATATGTCAGGACATTCGAAATTTGCCAATATCAAACATAAAAAAGAAAAGAATGATGCGGCAAAAGGAAAGATTTTTACCGTTATTGGTAGAGAAATTGCAGTAGCAGTTAAGGAGGGGGGAAGTGACCCTGCAAATAACAGCAAATTGCGTGATGTAATTGCAAAAGCAAAAGCCAACAATATGCCGAACGATACCATTGAACGTGGTATTAAGAAGGCTGCCGGTGATGCAAACAGCGTGAATTACGAATCTGTTACATATGAAGGATATGGTCCAAATGGTACTGCAATTATTGTAGATGCGCTTACAGACAATAAGAATCGTACCGCGGCTAATGTTCGTAGTGCGTTTACCAAAGGACATGGAAATGTTGGAACGCAGGGATGCGTATCTTATATGTTTGATAAGAAAGGTCAAATTATTGTTGCGAAAGAAGATTGTGCATTGGATGCAGATGATTTGATGATGATGGCTTTAGATGCGGGCGCAGAAGATTTTTCAGAAGAAGAAGATAGCTACGAAATCCTTACTGCACCGGAAGATTTCAGTGTTGTACGTGAAGCATTGGAAAAGGAAAATGTTGTTATGGCAGATGCAGAAGTAACAATGATTCCACAAACCTATGTTACACTTACAGATGAAGAAGATATTAAGTGTATCCAGAGAACATTGGATTTACTCGATGAGGATGATGATGTTCAGATGGTATATCATAACTGGGAAGAGTAGAGACGACTGCGAGAGTGCTAACCGACTTGCAGTAAATATATCGTGAAAAGGATGTTTCTATGAAAAATATTTTATTAGCAACTTCAGAGTGTGTTCCTTTTATAAAAACCGGAGGATTAGCTGATGTTGTCGGTGCGCTTCCAAAAGAGTTTGATAAGCGATATTGGGATGTGCGGGTAGTTATGCCTTATTATAGTCTGATTCCGAAGAAGTATACAGATGATTTTGTGTATATTGGACAGTTCTACATAGGTTGTGGAACGAATAATCAGAATCGTTATGTAGGTGTGTTTACCTATGAATATGAGGGGATACAATTCTATTTTATAGATAATAGGGAGTTCTTTTTTCAAGAATACGTGTATAGCGATTTTTATTTTGATATTAAACGATTCTCCTATTTTGATAAGGCGGTGTTATCAGTGTTACCGTTGATTGGGTTTAGGCCGGATTTGATTCATTGCCATGATTGGCAGACTGGTCTGATACCCGTCTATTTGAAAACAGAATTTGCCGGAAGTAGTTACTATCAGGGAATTAAGACGATTATGACGATTCATAATCTGCGTTTTCAAGGAATTTGGTCGAAGGATTATCTGATAAGTGTTACCGGGCTGGAAGAAAATTTGTTTACCTCTGACAAAATGGGTTTGTATAAAGATGGAAACATGCTAAAGGGTGGACTTACTTATGCAGATTACATTACAACTGTAAGTAAGAATTATTCTTATGAAATTCAGACACCTTATTATGGAGAACAGCTAGATGGATTGCTATATGCAAGACGTATGGATATGCTTGGTATTGTAAATGGTATAGATTACAACGTATTTAATCCGGAGACAGACGAGCATATTACTAAGAATTATAGCATTAAAACGTTTCGTGAACGTAAGGTTTCTAATAAAATTGCACTTCAGAAGAAGCTGGGGCTTGCACAGGATAAGCATAAGTTTTTAATTGGTATTGTATCGCGTTTGACAGGACAAAAAGGACTTGATTTGATTCGATATTCATTTGAAGGAATTATCGATGAGAATACTCAATTTGTTGTGTTGGGTACCGGCGAGTATCAATACGAGGAAATGTTTCGTGGATATGCAGGGCGTTTTCCTGAGCGGGTAGCTGCGGTGATTGGTTATGATGATAATCTGGCGCATGAAATTTATGCCGGATGTGATGCATATTTAATGCCATCAGCTTTTGAACCATGTGGTTTATCTCAGCTTATTGCACTTCGCTATGGAACGATTCCGATTGTGCGAGAAACCGGAGGGTTAAAAGAGACAGTGCAGCCGTTTAATATTTACGAGCAGACGGGTGTGGGATTTTCTTTTGCTAATTATAATGCAGATGATATGCTTTATACCATCAATTATGCAAAAAAGATTTTCTTTGAGAAGAAACGATATTGGAATAAAATGATAGAACGGGCGATGGCAGAGGATCATTCCTGGAGACACTCGCGCGAAGAGTATGAGAATATTTATAATTACCTGTTGGGTGAAACCTTTGATTAAACAGGATATATGCCTCACATGCTGCGTGGTAAGTATGTGAGGCGTTTTGGAGGTAGCATGTCAGCTAAGAGAAGTACTGGAAGCAAAAAAAACAGACAAAAACAAAAACGGGATGAATTATCATTGGAGGTAGAAATTGCGTTGATTCTACTGCTGGGATTTTCCGTTTTTTTATTTATAAGTAACTTTGGAATAGGTGGACGAGTTGGGAAAACAATGAGTCAGATTGATTTTGGATTATTTGGACTTATGGCTTACCTATTTCCAATATTTTTCTTTCTGAGTTGTATATTTTGTGTGGCCAACCGTAAGGATCTGATTGCTATGGCTAAAGTTCTTTGCGCCGTAATTGGCTTTTTTCTGTTATGCGGATTTGTAGAATTGCTTACAGATGGAAATGATTTGCGCACGGTAAAAGATGCATTTGATATCGGTTTTACGCAAAAAGCCGGTGGTGGTGCATTGGGAACAGTGTATGCAAGAGCACTTGTTCCGAATCTCGGACTGGTGGGTGCGTATCTTGTTGATATAATTGGTATTGTTATTTGTGCGATTTTTCTGACAGAACGTTCTCTATATTCGGTTTTGAAAAGGCAGGGACGCATGATGCGGGAAGAAGGACGCAAGACCTCTTTGCGTATGCAGGAATCAAAAGAATTACATAGACAGAAACGAGAGGCAAGATTGGCTGCTAAACAATTGCAGGAAGAAGAAGCATCAGCTCGCCTCAGGAGAAATAAAGTGGTAACGGGTGTTGCATTTGATACGTTGGTATCTAATCAGGAGAATCGTTCGGATGAGATGAAAGAAATTCATGCAGAACCGTTGCCGGAGAAGGAAATGGTGATTCATACTATGGAACCGGTTCAACAGGTGGCAGAAGAAGTTGTTGAACCAAAACCTGCTATGGTAGAACCGGTAAGACCGAAGGTTTCGAAAAAGGCGGTGAAAGAGGAAACGGAGCCAATAGAACCAATTGCAAGTATGCCAACACAGAGTGAATCAGTTTCTTATGAATTTCCGCCGCTGTCACTTTTAAAAAAGGGCGATGCAAAGAAGCAGGGTGATAGTAAAGCTTCTTTGAGGAATACAGCATTGCAATTAGAACAGACTTTGGGCAATTTTGGCGTGAATGTAACCGTGACCAATGTAAGCTGTGGTCCGAGTGTTACACGATTTGAATTACAGCCGGAACAAGGTGTAAAGGTTAGTAAGATTGTGGGATTGGCGGATGATATTAAATTGAACCTGGCTGCTGCCGATATTCGTATAGAGGCACCAATTCCCGGAAAAGCGGCAGTAGGTATCGAAGTGCCAAATAAGGAAAATGTAACCGTTATGTTACGAGAACTTTTAGAGTCACCGGAGTTTCAGAAGGCAAAAACGAAAATGCCATTTTCAGCAGGTAAAGATATCGGAGGTCAGGTAATTGTATCGGATATTGGCAAAATGCCACATGTATTAATCGCCGGTGCAACCGGGTCCGGTAAGTCGGTGTGTATTAATACAATCGTAATGAGTATTCTGTATAAGGCAAGACCGGACGAAGTCAAACTGATTATGATAGACCCTAAAGTAGTGGAGTTAAGCGTTTATAATGGCATTCCACATCTATTGATTCCGGTTGTTACGGATCCGAAAAAAGCAGCCGGAGCTTTAAATTGGGCAGTTGTAGAAATGACGGATCGTTATCAGAAATTTGCGGAAAGCAACGTGCGTGACTTGAAAGGGTATAATGCCCATGTTGAGAGTTATAATAAAGAACATCCGGATACGAAGCTTGCAAAGATGCCGCAGATAGTCATAATTGTAGACGAGTTGGCAGATTTGATGATGGTTGCACCGGGGGATGTAGAAGATGCAATTTGTCGTCTTGCACAGTTAGCACGTGCAGCTGGAATTCATTTAATTCTTGCAACACAGCGTCCGTCAGTAAACGTAATTACCGGCTTGATTAAGGCGAATATGCCTTCTCGTGTTGCATTTGCAGTCTCTAGTGGCGTGGATTCCCGTACGATTTTGGATATGAACGGGGCAGAGAAACTCCTTGGAAAAGGTGATATGCTGTTTTATCCACAAGGGTATCAGAAGCCATTGCGTGTGCAAGGAGCCTTTGTTTCCGATGAGGAAGTTGCAGCTGTTGTTGAATTCTTGAAGGAACGTGTTGATAAAGATGAACAGACGGATGAAACCAAAAACGAAATTGAAGAAAAGGTAAATGCTATCAGCCTAGGTGGCAAAAGTGGTGTATCAACCCCTGGAGCAGCAACGGATGATGGCAGAGATGTTTACTTTGTTGATGCAGGGCGTTTGATAGTGGAAAAAGAACGAGGATCTATTGGAATGTTGCAACGAATGTTCAAAATTGGATTTAACAGGGCGGCTAGAATTATGGATCAGTTGGAAGAGGCAGGAGTTGTAGGACCGGAAGAAGGAACAAAAGCTCGTAAGATATTGGTAACCAAAGAAGAATTTGAAGCAATGATGAAAGAAGAATAGAGGCAAAGAAGTTTATGAAATGTAAAAAATGTGGTTCAGAAGTAGTAACTGGAAAGGTTTATTGTACAAATTGCGGTGCGGAAATTCAAATTGTACCGGATTACAATGCCTTGGATGATGATATCTCCAATGGATTGCGTCCGGAAGAACCAAAACAGATTCGCTCTGGGAATGAAAAAGATACAACACAAAAAATGCAACAACCGCAGCAACCGATGAAGAATAAACAGCCGTGGGATAAAAAAAAGAAGGCCTTGTTTATTGTTCTTGGAATTGTGTGCGTTGTGGCAATTGTTTTTGGAGTGTCTGTTTTCGTTACGAATCGTAAACATGAACAGTCTTTTGCTTTTCAGAAGGAAATGGCTCAGGAATACTATGACAATCATTTATATGAAAAAGCACTTAGCAGTATTGATAAAGCCATTAAATTAGAGCCGAAAGATATGGATTCAAGAATCTTACGAGCAGATATCTTAAAAGAATTAGGGCTGCGGGATGAGATGATTAATACACTTTTGACAGTCACAGATAAGGATTCTGATAATTATGAGGCCTATAAGCGATTGGTAAATGCTTATGGGGAGAAACAGGACTATGCTTCTATGCAAAAGCTTATGAAGAACATTACTGACGAGAAAATTCTTGCGTTGTTTGTTGGTTATGTGCCATCTACACCAAAATTTAAAGTAGAGCCCGGAAACTACGATACCCGTGTTATGCTTGAAATTACATCGGATTCTACGAGTCAGATTTACTATACGATAGACGGTAAATCCCCGGTTGCAAACGGTATAGCCTATACACAGGAGATTAAATTGGAAGAGGGAACAACAACCGTAAAGGCTGTTGCTACGAATGAATATGGAATTTATAGTGATGTTGTAGAAGGAGAGTATGTAATCAAGTTAGCAGTTCCGGATAAACCGGAAGTGTCATTGCCAAGTGGTACCTATACAGAGGCAAAAAAGGTGGAAATCACGGTTCCAAATGGATGTACAGCTTACTATACCTGGGATGGTTCTACACCAAACGAACAGGCTATACGCTATAAAAGACCTTTTGAAATTCCAAGTGGTAACAACGTGTTAAGCGTTATTGTGGTTAATGAGAATCGGCAGGCAAGTGATGTGGCTAGATTCAATTACATTTACTACCCACAGGATGAGGATGAAGAAACGCAAGAGGAATAAGAATATGAAAATTACAATTCTATGTGTGGGACGTATCAAAGAAAAGTTTTATTCGCAAGCCATAGCAGAATATGTAAAACGTTTGGGACGATATTGTCAGATAGCGATTGTTGAGGTGGCGGATGAGAAAACTCCGGAAAAAGCATCTGAGAAGGAAGAGTTGCAGATAAAAGAAAAAGAAGGGCAACGTCTTTTGGATAAGATGAAAGATGATATGTATGTCATTGCTTTGGCAATCAATGGGCAACAACCGGATTCTGTTGGATTGGCAAATAAAATGAAGTCATTGATGACGTATCAGACAAGTCATATTGCGTTTGTAATTGGTGGATCCCTTGGACTTTCTGAGTCAGTGCTGAATCGCGCAGATGAGCAACTTAGTTTTTCAAAAATGACATTTCCGCATCAGCTGATGCGTGTAATATTATTAGAACAAATATATCGTTCTTTTCGTATAATTCATGGAGAACCTTATCATAAATAGAATAAGCGCTTCATAGAATATATCATGAAGAATCGATGGATTAACATGAGAGAACGAATTACGGATCAATTGCAGCTTCCTACGGATATTATGCTTGGAGCTGCAATTTTGACGTTATCGGACAATCGTATAGTAAAAGTAGAAAATGTAAAAGGTATTTTGGGCTGTGATGATAAGCAAATACGAATCCTGACAAAACGGTTTCGCATAATAATTTATGGCAGCGATCTAACAGTGTTATCGTATTCAAAAGACGAAGTGCAGATAACCGGCTGGGTGGACGAAATTCATTATACAGCGCGGGAGGAACAGGTATGAGAGGATTATTTGAAATACTGTTCGGAACCAGCGTGTTTGTGTTGGAAGGGGAAATGGGAGAGCGATTTTTGAATATTCTTGCCTTTCATCACATTGATTTATTGCACATTAACACGGACTATAGTAAAAACAACCGACAAATATGTATTCGTGTGTTACGACAAGATGCACAGAGAGTAGAGCAGTTAGCTAAGAAGCATCGGCTTGGTGTTGTTTGTTTACAGGAAGAGGGGATTCCGAGAACTTGTTCGCTATGCAGACGGCACTATACTTTTCTGATTGGAGCAATAAGTTGCTTTGTATTTTTAATGGTGATGTCGCAAGGTATCTGGAAGATTGAATTTGTTGGAAATTCCTACCACAGTAACGAGGCGTTGCTTTCTTATCTACATACACGTAACATAGGGTATGGTAGTATACGTTTTTTTTACCGATGGGAGAAAGAGGAGCTTTGCTTACGAAAGCGATATGCAGATATTGCATGGTGTAGTATGAATGTGGAAGGATGCAAACTAAGGATATGCATTACGGAAGGGGAAAAAATAAAGAAACTAAAAAAGTGCAGGCAATCAAATAATCTATGTGCATCCCATGATGCAATCATAAAATCCATTGTAACACGTAGTGGTACAGCCCTGATAACCGCTGGTACAAGGGTTAAGAAGGGCGATATATTAATCGAAGGGAAAATACCTTATCAAAATGATGCCGGTGAAATAACAGGTACGAGGCGAGTGGATGCAAAAGGAGAAGCAGTAGGGATATATCGCTATCCGATAGGTTGGCGTTTTGACCTAAAAAAAGAAGAGTGGGTAACGCAAAAGATACGTAAACGCTTTGGGATTATGGTTGGGCAGCAATCCATTGTGTGTCCTTGGTTTTATAGGGTAAAAAAACAGGATGTTGTCATAACGGAATATAAAACAGGAATTTTGTGGAATTTGTTTAAAATACCGATAATTAAATTCGATAAAATATGTTACCAAAAAATGAAAAAAGAAAAACAGCATACCATGAATGAAGCGAAAAGAGCTTTTAAACGAAAATTGCATTATTTATATAAAAAATTTGATAAAAATAGGAGTAAAATCATTGAAAAAAATCTTCATATAGAACATAATAAGAGGGAGGTTCTGCTCAAGGGGTATGTTACCGTTAAAATCATTTTTCAAAAATAACTGAGCAGAACAGGAAAAGGAAGGTAATCTATGAGTCTAAGTGAATTAGAAATGAATGTGGAGGCCATCCATTTAGCGAATGTATTTGGACAGCTAGACGCATATTTAAAAAAAATTGAGCGGTCATTACATGTAACCATTATGAATCGTAATGACGGTATTAAAATAATCGGAACAGCGAAAGATTGCGAATTGACAAAAAAGACGGTGGAGCAGTTGGTGGCACTATCAAAAGAACATAAAGAGATTTCCGAGCATGATGTGGATTATTGTTTGTCATTGGTTTATGAAGATAGACAGGAAGAAATGTCTTTAATGGATAAGGAATTGATATGCCATACCGTGCAAGGTAAACCGGTAAAACCGAAGACTTTAGGACAGCGGGAATATGTCGAGGCAATTCGTAAGAATATGATTGTTTTTGGTATGGGACCGGCAGGTACCGGAAAGACCTATCTTGCCATGGCAATGGCTATTACAGCTTTTAAGAAAGAGGAAGTATCAAAAATTATATTGACACGACCGGCAATCGAAGCTGGAGAAAAGTTGGGATTTTTGCCGGGAGACTTACAAAGCAAAGTCGATCCGTATTTACGTCCGCTGTATGATGCGTTGTATCAGATTATGGGAGCAGAGAGTTTCATGAAGAATATGGAAAAGGGATTAATTGAGGTTGCGCCGTTGGCGTATATGCGAGGACGGACCCTTGATAATGCCTTTATCATACTAGACGAAGCACAGAATACGACACCGGCACAGATGAAAATGTTTTTGACACGTATTGGCTTTGGGTCGAAGGTTGTAGTGACAGGAGACGCTACGCAGAAAGATTTGGCGCCGGGAGTAACGTCCGGATTGGATGTAGCGCTTCGGGTGCTAAAGAATGTAGAAGGAATTAAGATGTGCAGTCTAACAAGCGCCGATGTTGTTCGTCATCCGCTGGTACAAAGAATTGTAAAAGCTTATGAAGTTTATGAAGCGCATCATGGTAGTTTGGATTCACAAAGCGCGAGGGAACATGTACGTAGAGACAGGAAGGATACACGTCGAAGATGAAATTATACGAACGAATGACCTGGCGTGATAAAGGAAAACTTGTTTTCATGTGGCTTATAACCATACTATCCGGTGTTGTGCTAAATTTGTTTTATGATATGAATTTTGCGCGTATGCTTTTGACAGGATTCTTTGGAATTTTGTTTTTCTTTGCCTTCTCATTTATGCTGGTACATGAATTTACCGTAGAAGAGAGCAGAAAACAGTTACATGATACGCTGACAAGAATGCTGTTTGGATATATGGGCGGCGTACTTCTTGCTGTACTTGGCTATGTATTGCCCCTAAGAGTTCACGTTTTTCTTGCGATTAGTGGTATTTTTTGCATTGTGGTACCGCCACTATACGGGGTATTGTTGTCACTGTTTTTAGGAATAATCGTTTCGCAAAGTACGTTGTTGACGGATTATGAATTAGGATATATTGTATTTCTTTGTATTATGGGAGCAATGATTTCACCGATATTGCTAAAAAAACAATACCGCATATTGGCATTTGTATTAATGACGGTCCTATCCGTTACTGCGGCGCTTTTATTTGGGTATACGAGTGATGGAAAGATTACTATGCAGGCAATGAGAAACAGCCTGGTAGAAGGTGTATTTAACGGTTTGTGCGTACTGTTTATACTACCGATTGTCCTTAAGAAGAAAAAACAAAAGGAGTTGTCTACCTGTGTAAGAGCGATGGAACCAGATTTTCCATTGGCTGAATTCATGCGTTCCCTTTCTGAAAAACGGTTTGTGCGTTGCCAGTTTGTTGCTAAGGTTTGTGCATTATGCGCATTACAGGTTTCCTTTGATGAAAATTTGTGTGCTTGTGCCGGCTTTTATTATGATTTATGTGATAACGATGAACCGGATAACATTGAATATGCAACCAATTTGGGCAAAAGTAATCTGCTGCCGATTGAAGTAGTGCGAATTATGTCGCAGTTCCATGGAGAGGTGAATCCGATTAGCAGTCGCGAAGCGGCTCTGGTAGATTTGGTTTATGAAACGGTACGTTCCTTAGAACAGCTTCCGGAAGAGGCAGAAGCGTTTGAAAAGGAAATGGCTGTACATACGGTTTTTAATAGTTTGTCGAAGAATGGCAGGTACGACGTAAGTGGATTGAGTATGAACCATTACCTTACGTTGCGTAATTTTTTAATTAAAGAGGTAGAACACTTATGACAATTCATATTACCAATGAGCAATCCCTTTCGTTGGGATTTGATTATGATGCGTTAACAAAAAAGGTAATCGAAGGTTGCCTTGCATATATGGAGTTTCCATATGAAGCGCAGGTTGAAGTAACATTTGTGGATTTGGAAACCATTCACGAAATTAATCTAGAGCAAAGGCAGATAAATCGGCCTACGGATGTCTTGTCCTTTCCAATGATTGCTTACGATAAGGCTGGTGATTTTTCCCATCTTGAAGAAGATATGGACAATTTTGAACCGGAAAGCGGAGAGGCTTTACTTGGTGATATTGTGCTTTGTATTCCAAAAGTGCAGATGCAGGCAGAAGAATACGGACACAGTATGGAACGGGAATTTGCATTCCTTATATGTCACAGTATGCTGCACTTACTTGGCTATGATCATATGGAGAAGGAAGAAGAGCAGGTAATGTTTGCAAAACAGGAAGCAATTCTTGAAAAGATGGGCATAACAAGATAAAGCAGGGAGGAAGCAAAAGATGAAGGGTAAGATAGTATTGTTTATGGTTACTTTTTGTGCAATCATTGCGTTAGCCAGTGGTTGTGGAAAAAAGGAAACTGTAAAGAAGGAAAAGAAACCGGTGGAACAGCCGGCCGTGGTTGAACAGGAGAAAGAAGAGGAACCGGTGGATCCTCATGCGGGTAAAGTGCAGAGTAAACTTACCGGTTTATGGATTAAGAAATCGGTTGCAAAAAAGCGTCCGATTGCGTTTATGATGGGAAATACAAGTGAAGCTGCGCCACAAAGTGGAATTGGTAAAGCATCTGTTGTATACGAAATTCCGGTGGAAGGCGGGATTACCCGTTTGATGGGACTGATAGAGAATTATAAAAGAGTGAAGAAAATTGGTAGTGCCAGAAGTTGCCGTTACTATTTTGTACACTATGCAATGGAGTATGATGCTTTGTATTGCCATTTTGGTCAGTCTAAGTATGCTAAGAGCCTGCTTGCAGATGCAAGGGTAAATAATATTAATGGACTTGAAAACCTGGCGGGACAGGCGTATTATCGAAGTAATGAACGGAAAGCACCACATAATGCATATGCAGTGGGCGCTCGTTTGTATAAATTTGCTAAAAACAAGGGATATCGTTTAAATTATAAGAAGTCCCAGGATAGTCATTTTGTTTTTGCAAAGGAAGAAGAGCCAAACCGTTTGAAAGATGGTGTTTCGGCAAAGATGGTAAAACCTGGGTATCGCATCGATAATCCTGTGTTTACGTATTCCAATAAAAAAGGTTTATACTACCGAAGTCAGTACGGTAAGCCACACAAGGATCAGGAAATGAAAAAGCAACTGTCTTGCAAAAATATTATAATTCAATACGTTTCGATGGGTCTTTTTGATGATAAAAAGAGTCTAACGATGAAGACGGTTGGTTCCGGAGATGGAATGTTTATCACGAATGGAAAGGCAGTTCCTATTACCTGGAGTAAAAAGGATACATTTGCTGTTACCCATTATTATGGAATTGGTGGTAAAGAAGTTGCTTTGAATCCGGGTAAGACCTGGGTATTGATTGTTGATCGTTCTAAACGAAATCTGGTATCCATAAAATAAAGCAAAATAGAGTTAAAAAAGGTAGGATATATATGGAAAAGAAGAAGAACAGCGGATCTGCTTTTTTGGTCCAAGGTTCGATTTTAGCAATTGCATCCATTGCTTCTCGCATAATCGGATTGATTTATCGCGTGCCAATGCAACGTATTATTGGTGATGTGGGTGGAGATTGTTATGGTACGGCATTTGAAGTATACAATATTATGCTTTTGATATCTTCTTATAGTTTGCCAACGGCTGTTTCGAAGTTTGTTTCAGAATGTAGGGCAAAGGGAGATTTTAAGCTGATTCATAAAGTATTTCGTGTTGCTATGGGCTTGTCTTTAACAAGTGGTCTTATAGCGTCCTGCATCATCTTTTTTGGTGCATCGTATATCACAGCTGCATTAAAAACACCACTGGCCATTTACGCTTTATTGGTACTGGCACCGGCGCTTGTGATTTTATCTGCGATGGGTGTAGTGCGAGGTTTGTTTCAAGGTATGGGAACCATGGTGCCAACAGCTTTGTCGCAGATTATTGAGCAAATCGTCAATGCGGTTGTCAGTGTATTTGCAGCGTATGTATTGTATCAGCGAGGCATGAAGATTGGTGCTGTGTTAGGACGCAAAGAGGACTATGCATCTGCTTATGGTGCAGCAGGTGGTACCATGGGTACGACTAGCGGTGCATTGGTTGGTTTTTTGTTTGTGTTTTTTCTGTTTTTGTTGTTCCGACATGTACTTGTTAAGATGGAAAAACGACAAAAATTTAGCTCCCATCAGTCAGTGGGATCTTTGATTGTTGTTTTGATAGCAACCATTGTTCCGGTATTGCTGAGTACAACTATTTATAATATCAGTGGTATTATGGATCAGTTCATCTTTAAAAATATGGCGACTTACCAAAATTATGATGCGGCGCTAATTTCGAGATGGTGGGGCGTTTTTAGTAGCAAATACAAGGTGTTGATTAATGTGCCGCTTGCAATTGCTTCTGCTATGGCGGCGTCTACGGTCCCTACGTTGACAGGGGCATTTGTTGCAAGAGACTATAAATTGGCACGTATTAAGACATATCAGGTTACAAAGTTTGTGATGGTTATTTCAATCCCGTGCGTTGTGGGAATCGGGGTACTTGCATCGCCTATTATGCAATTGCTTTTTAATGATTCTTCGAAGTTAGCGGCGAATATGTTGATTGCGGGATGTGTTTCCATAGCCTTCTATTCGTTGTCAACCTTGTCGAATGGAATTTTACAGGGTATTAACCGTATGGGAGAACCGGTAAAAAATGCTGTGATTGCACTGGTACTTCACGTAATATTCCTGATTGTGGTAATGTATTTTTTGCGTTGGCATATATACGCAGTGATTTATGCAAATGCATTCTATGCTTTTCTGATGTGCATTTTGAATGCCAATTCAATTCGGAAATATTTACGTTATCGTCAGGAAGTTTTTAAAACATTTTTTGTTCCTATCGTAGCATCGTTGGTTATGGGAGCAAGTGTATACGGAAGTTATACCGGGTTGATGATGATTTACCCCAAAAACAGTATTTGGACACTGGTTGCGATTATGGTTGGGGTTGTAGTATATGCGGTATTTTTATTATTATTGCGAGGACTTACTGCAGATGAGCTTTTGGCTTTCCCGAAGGGGGCAACTTTATTGCGACTTGCACGAAAACTGCATCTTGTAAAAGAGTAGGTATAAAGATTTGAAAAATGCGGATACTAGTGGTATGAAAAGTTCAACTAAGTACCGCATTTTCCTTATTTTATGTATAATGCTTACCTTGTTTTTAGCTTTTGCTATGTATCAGCTGCGTATAGGGGAACGTAGTAGTAAGGCTACAACTCCGAAGGAAACCTTTTGGTTGAAGCCGGAAGAGGGCCTGGTAGTTATTTATCGAAAGGATCATAAAACAATTTATGACCGAACCGAAATCGAAGTAGAAAACCTACCGGAAGCTATAAAAGAAAAAGTAAAGCATGGATATGGCATTCCAAATTATAAGATGTTAATAGAATTTTTAGAAAACTACAGTAGTTAATGCAAGCATTGATTTTCCTCGTGCCTTCGTGGTATAATTAGTAATCTGAGGTGATGATGTGAATAAATTTGATGTACTCATTATTGGAGCAGGTGCATCAGGATGTATGGCAGCTATAACAGCAGCAAGACAGAATAAGCGCGTGCTTCTTATAGAACACTTGGATAAGATTGGTAAGAAGATTTTATCAACCGGAAATGGAAAATGCAATTATACGAATCAGATGCAGGGGACGAGCTATTATCGTGGTACGGACCCTGTATTTGTTGTGCAGATTATGCAACAGTTTGGGATGGAAGAAACAGTTTCGTTTTTTCGGGAATTGGGCATTTTTCCTAAGGTAAAGAATGGATATTATTATCCGTACAGTGAACAGGCATCTTCCGTTGTTGAAGTATTAAGCATAGAGTTAAAGAGATTACAGGTGACAATTATGCTTTCCTGTGAATTGCAATCCATTCGGAAGAAGAAGAATTTTGTAATCGAGACGAATCAAGGAACATTTTGCGGTTCTTCTCTAATTTTTGCAACCGGATTATTGGCTGGTAGGAAAGCTGGTTCTGATGGAAGTGCATTTCCATATATAGAGCAAATGGGCCACCATTTCATAGATGTTGTGCCATCGTTGGTGCAAATGAAGTCTCAGGATTCTTTTTTGAAGAACCTTGCAGGAATTCGTGCAGAAATTGGGCTTAGTTTGAAGGTGAATGGCGAAGAAGTATTCACAGATTATGGAGAATTGTTACATATTGACAAGGGATTGTCTGGAATTGTATCTTTTCAGGCGAGTCGATTTGCGGCTTACGGTTGTAAGCAAGGCAGGAAGGTAGAGGCTGTGATTGATTATTATCCAAAAGGATCTTTTATGGAGTTATTGGAACTGTTGGAGGAACGCTTTGTTACATATGGATATGATAAAACAGCTTTGGAAGCTTTAATAGGACTTTTTCCGTATAAGTTGGGACTTGCTTTTTTAGAAAAGGCTAAGATTATTCATACGATGCCGGCAAAGCAAGTAAAAGCAAATCAATTAAAAACACTTGCCCGTTTGATAAAACAGCTTTCTGTGACGATACAGGGAACAAAGGAGTATGCAGATGCGCAAGTATGCGCAGGTGGTGTGGCAACCGCTGAACTTCACAATAACTCATTAGAGTCAAAGTTTGTTCCTAACTTATATTTTTGTGGGGAAGTGATAGATATTGACGGTATGTGTGGCGGTTACAATTTACAGTGGGCATGGTCTAGTGGCTATGTCGCAGGTTATCATGCAGCGAATACAGGAGAATAAAATTGATTAAAGTAGATCAGGTTAAGGTTCCCGTTTTTACTTCGCGGGAAGGAATTATACGTAAAGCAGCAAAGATGATACAGGAAAAACCGGGAAATATTACACATATGGAAATTCTTAGACATTCCATTGATGCCCGAAAGAAGGAACTAATGGATGTTTATCAGATTGTTCTTTCTCTTTCTAATGAAGAACGTTTTTTAGAAAAGATAAAGACACGTCCGATAGCCAATGTTACGGAATATAAAGAGGTAAAATACAATTTTTATTCCCGGCGTGAAGAGGGCACTTTGCCAGTGATGGAGAAAAGACCGGTTATAGTTGGTGCCGGACCTGCGGGGTATTTTTGCGGGTTAATGCTTTCTAAGCATGGCTATCGACCAATTATAATCGAACGGGGAAAGCCCGTTGAAGAGCGCAAAGAGGATGTAGATGCTTTTTGGAAAACCGGTGCGTTGAAGCCACAGTCCAATGTACAGTTTGGCGAAGGTGGTGCAGGGGCTTTTTCAGATGGTAAATTAAATACTTTGGTAAAGGATAAGGAAGGTCGTAGCCGAAAAGTGCTACAAACATTTGTGGAGTATGGTGCAGATGAGCGAATTTTGACGGACCAGAAACCACATGTCGGAACCGATTATTTATATAGGGTATTGCAAAAGATGAGGCAGGATTTTTTGGCCGCAGGGGGAGAAATACGTTTTGAAACAGTACTGACTGGTTTGGAAGTTAAGAACTCTGAACTAACCGGTATTGTTGTAAATGATGTGGAACGAATTGATACGGATGTTTGTGTACTGGCAATTGGGCACAGTGCAAGAGATACATTTACTATGTTATATAAAGACGGGGTTGCTATGGAGCCGAAGTCGTTTGCGGTAGGGTTTCGTGTGGAACATCCGCAGGATATGGTAAACCGTTTGCAATATGGGGCAGACTATGAAAAAGAACTGCCTGCAGCAGCTTATAAAGTTACGGCGAAAACAACCTCGGGACGTGGCGTTTATTCCTTTTGTATGTGCCCCGGAGGCTATGTTGTAAATGCCAGCAGTGAACCAGAAAAATTGGCTGTAAATGGAATGAGTTATTTTGCCCGTGATGGGAAGAATGCTAATAGTGCTATGATTGTAGCTGTAACGCCGGAGGACTATCCGGACAAAACGCCACTTGGTGGGGTTCATTTCCAACAGGAATTGGAAAAGAAAGCATATGCTTGCGGAAAGGGTGCTATTCCACAGCAGCTTTTCGGAGATTTTGAAGAAAATAAAAAAAGCACAGCTTACGGTGCGTTTGAAAGTGAGACTAAGGGAGTACACACATTTGCTAACTTGCGTGGCATTTTACCAAAACAGGCAGAAGAAGCCTTTATGGAAGGAATGCATAGCATTGGTAGAAAAGTGAAGGGATTTGATAGGGCAGATGCTATTTTATCAGGCATCGAATCCAGGACTTCTTCGCCGGTACGCATTATGCGCAATGAAGAGATGGAAAGTAATATTAAGGGATTGTATCCCTGCGGTGAAGGCGCCGGCTATGCCGGTGGCATTATGTCTGCGGCAATGGACGGTATGAAAATTGCTGAACAGATTGCAGCGAGATACTTACCATGGAATGAAAATAATGGAGATTAGTATGGAACAATTAACACCCATGATGCAAAAATACATGGAAACCAAAGAAGAATATAAGGACTGTATTTTGTTTTACCGGTTAGGAGATTTCTACGAAATGTTTTTTGACGATGCCATTACTGCGTCAAAAGAACTAGAGATCACATTGACTGGAAAAAGTTGTGGATTAAAAGAACGGGCGCCAATGTGCGGAATTCCGTTTCATTCTGCAGAAACATACTTAAATAAGCTGGTTTCTAAAGGGTATAAAGTGGCTATTTGTGAGCAGGTAGAAGATCCCAAGCTTGCAAAAGGGCTTGTAAAACGTGAAGTAATTAGAGTTGTTACACCGGGAACCAATACCTGTATGCAGGCTTTGGATGAAGAAAAAAATAATTATCTTATGTGTCTGGTATATTTGTCAGATGCTTATGGATTGGCTGTGGCAGATGTTACTACAGGTGACTTTTACGTTACAGAATGTGAGGTTACGCAGAACTTACTGGATGAAATCGTTGTATTTTCACCGGTGGAAATAGTGGTAAATGAAGCATTTTATGTTTCCGGTATGGATTTATCGGAGTATAAGAATCGGAATCATGTGAACATATCGGAATTGGATTCCTGGTATTTTGCAGATGATACAGTACAGAGCATTTTGACGGAGCATTTCCATGTGAAAAAGTTAGAGGCTCTTGGGCTTACAGATTATCCGGTTGGTTGTGTGGCTGCAGGAGCGTTGTTACGTTATTTGTACGATACACAGAAAACAAGCCTTTCTCACATAACGAATTTATCTACGTATTCGAATTCCAAGTATCTGATCATTGATGGATCTTCAAGACGGAATTTGGAACTGGTTGAAACCATGCGTGATAAAACAAAGCACGGTTCACTTTTATGGGTACTTGATAAAACAAAGACGGCTATGGGGGCACGTATGCTTCGTTCTTTTGTGGAGCAACCACTTATTGAGAAGACTTCCATAGAAAAGCGATTAGACGGAATTGAAGAGCTGAATGCTAACTTGATTAATCGCGATGAGTTAAGAGAATACTTGAATCCAATTTATGACTTGGAACGTTTGATTAGTAGGGTGACGTATCAATCCGCAAATCCCCGTGATTTGATAGCATTTCAAAATTCCATTGGCATGATTCCTCATATCAAAACAATTTTACAGGAATTTAAATGTCCGTTGTTAACGGATTTATACCAGCAAATGGATGACTTGATGGATTTGTATGATTTAATTAGTCGGGCAATTATGCCGGAGCCGAAGATTACTACCAAAGAAGGCGGTATTATTAAAGCTGGCTACATGGAGGAAGTGGATCGTCTTCGTAGTGCGAGTACTGATGGCAAGCAGTGGCTGGTCGAATTGGTTGAAAAAGAGAAAGAAAAAACCGGTATTAAGAATCTGAAAATAAATTATAATAAAGTCTTTGGATATTACTTAGAGGTAACGAATTCTTACTTAGATATGGTACCGGAGTATTTTACCAGAAAGCAAACGCTGACAAATGCAGAGCGTTTCATTACACCGGAATTAAAGGAATTAGAAGATACAATTTTAGGGGCGGAAGAACGGTTGATATCTTTGGAATATCATTTGTTTTGCGAGGTAAGAGAAAGTATCGCCAAGGAAGTGGTACGGATTCGAAAAACAGCAAAAGCAATAGCTGCATTGGATGCTTTTTGTTCTTTGGCATTTGTAGCAGAACAAAATCAGTTTGTTCGTCCGGAGATTAATACAAATGGTGTTATTGATATTAAAGATGGGCGGCATCCGGTGGTTGAAAAGATGATGTCAAATCACCTGTTTGTTTCGAATGACACTTATCTTGATAACAAAAAGAATCGTATATCCATTATTACAGGACCGAATATGGCCGGTAAATCCACCTATATGCGCCAGACGGCTTTGATTGTCTTAATGGCTCAAATGGGCAGCTTTGTTCCAGCCCAATCTGCAAATATTGGTATTGTAGATCGAATTTTTACTAGAGTAGGTGCATCCGATGATTTGGCAAGTGGTCAAAGTACATTTATGTT
>SVEW01000006.1:28136-30254 GCA_015057205.1 Lachnospiraceae bacterium
TTTGCGAAATGCCACACCAAACAGTTTGCTGATTCTGGATGAAATTGGTCGAGGAACCAGTACATATGACGGATTGAGTATAGCTTGGGCTGTGGTGGAACATATTTCTGACCCGAAGTTACTTGGCGCAAAAACGCTGTTTGCAACGCATTATCATGAATTGACGGAGTTAGAGGGACGGTTAAATAATGTTAATAACTATTGTATTGCAGTAAAGGAAAATGGCGACGATATTGTATTTTTGCGTAAAATCATACCGGGAGGTGCCGATAAGAGTTATGGTATCCAAGTTGCGAAATTGGCAGGTGTGCCGGATAACGTTATTGAGCGCGCGAAAGATATCGTAGAGCAATTGGTAGAAAATGATGTTGTTATTCATGCTTCTCAGATACAGGAGTTGACCAAAACAAAAGTAAAACGTAAGGATGAATTAGAACTTGCTCAAATTAGTTTATTTGATACGGTTCGCGATGATGACATTGTAAATAGTATAAAAGAGTTAGATATTAGTAATATGACGCCGATGGATGCGTTAAACAAGTTAAACGAATTACAAAATAAGATTAAAAATCGGTGGTAAGCGATGGGAAAAATACATGTATTAGACAAATTTACAATCGATAAAATTGCTGCAGGCGAAGTGGTAGAAAGACCCTTAAGTGTTGTTAAGGAGTTAATGGAAAATTCGGTGGATGCCGGTGCTGACAGTATTACAGTTGAAATTAAAGACGGTGGAATTTCTTATATCCGTATTACCGATAATGGTAACGGAATTGCTACCGATGATTTGGAAAAGGCATTTTTGCGGCACTCTACCAGTAAAATTGAAAAAGCAAGTGATTTGGAAACAATTCACTCTTTGGGATTTAGAGGTGAAGCTTTGTCTAGTATTTGTGCGGTGTCTCAAATGGAAGTGATAACCAAAACCGAAGATGAAATGATGGGAAATCGAGTTATCGTAGAAGGAAGCGAAATTCTGAAAATCGAGCAAACCGGTGCACCGGACGGTACCACGATGATTGTAAAGAATCTGTTTTTTAATACGCCGGCGAGACGCAAATTTCTTAAAACAGCACAAACAGAAGGAGCGTATATTGCATCGCTGATTGAGCGTATGAGTCTTTCGCATCCGGAAATTGCTATGCGATTTATTGCAAATGGACAAACGCGGTTGCAAACTGCTGGAAACGGGAATCTTGAAGATACGTTGTATCGTGTGTTTGGACGTGATGTTTTGGCTGATTGCATGCCTTTTTCTGCAAGCAAAGAGGAGATAGCGATTACCGGGTATATAGCAAAACCGGCCTTATCGAGAGGAAATCGTAATTATGAACATTTTTATGTGAATGGACGGTATATCAAAAGCAATTTACTAAGTAAAGCGGTTGAGGAAGCGTATAAAACGTTTGTAATGCAGCATAAATTCCCTTTTGTTGTATTGAAATTGGAAGTTCCACCGGAATTGGTAGATGTTAATGTGCATCCTACCAAGATGGAGGTTCGATTTGCAAATGAAGCGGCTATCTATGAATTGTTGGTTAATGCAATACGTACACAATTGGCGAATCGTGATTTGATTGCCCGATCGCCCATGGTTGATGTCAAAGAGGAGAAAAAGGCAATTCAAGAGGAAACAAAACGGACAGTGAAACCGGAGCCGTTTGAGCATAAAAAACTTGATATGCTAAAGAAGTTTGTGAGGGAGACTTCTCCTTACGAACCGAAATTTAATCGTCCTGTTCAACCGGTTTATACGCCAAAGCCGACTGAGGAAAAACGGGAAGAAAAAGTAGAGGAAAAACCGGTTCAGCAAACGCTATTTTCTGAGGAATATCATTTTTTGAAACAGGAATCGGTTAAGGAGCACCGGATTATCGGACAGGTTTTTGAAACATACTGGCTTGTGGAATTCCGTGAGAGCTTATATATTATTGATCAGCATGCTGCGCATGAACGTGTATTGTTTGAACGAACCATGAAGCAGCTGGAATCAAAAGAAATGATGTCTCAGACAGTAGCCCCACCGCTGATGCTTACCTTAAATGAGCATGAGCAATTGCTTTTGTCTACCTATAAAGAGCAATTTTCAACGCTAGGATATGTGTTTGAAACATTTGG
>SVEW01000007.1 GCA_015057205.1 Lachnospiraceae bacterium
CAGATATAACTGGGTCATATCTACGGCCTCCGGATTATTCCGAACACCATCAATTCCATGCTTAATCAAATTCCCCATTCGGTCAATGGTCATCAGATATAACTGGGTCATATCTACGGCCTCCGGATTATTCCGAACACCATCTGTAAACGGTGAATACTCCTCACCCATATCTCCACATCCAATCACCAATGGACGCTCTGTTTTCTCCTGTCCTGCTGTCTTCTGTGTCTGTTTGCACCCGACGCTACCAAAAATCAGCGCTGCCCCCGTCACAAGTGCTAAACTTTTCATTCGTCTCTTTTTCACCTTCAGGCCTCCTAACGTTTGTATCCTTTCTAAATTTACCCACGTTAGATTATACCATATTCTTTTTTAGTGTTCTAGTCCTTGATGACCGCAATTTGACAATTGAACTTTTTTCGCAATTAGCCAAAAAAGTATTGCTAATAACAAAATTACTAAAACCAATAATAATAAATCTGCATTTTCCACCTTGCGGTCAAATATTTTCATCACAAGAAAAAAAGTCCCCACGGCCTGCATAAGCGGAACAAAAATATCTTCTATTTTTTCTATCCATTTTTCACGCATTTTTTTCATTTTTTTCACTCCTTTTTCATTGAATTTACAGCGTTTCTTTTGTCTTCTTTGAAATGATATCAAAATTATCGTCCTTTATTCTGTACAATTAGGGTATTGACACATAAATTTTCGTAGTATATAATAGTCAAAATGCTTAAGGGCAGGTCCCAAATCTTGCCCGGCATCTTGTGAAAAAACTTTATATTACTTAAGGAGGACGAATATGCGTCATTTAATGAGTCCACTGGATTTCTCAGTGAAAGAGCTCGATTCCCTGCTGAACTTAGCAGACGATATCGAAAAGAATCCGGCCAAATATGCACATGCGTGTGATGGTAAAATATTGGCTACATGTTTTTACGAGCCAAGTACAAGAACAAGATTAAGTTTTGAATCTGCAATGTTACGTTTAGGTGGACAGGTGTTAGGATTTTCAGAAGCCGGTAGCAGTTCAGCTGCAAAAGGTGAAAGTGGTTCCGACACCATTCGTGTTATTTCCTGTTACGCTGATATTTGTGCTATCAGACATCCTAAAGAAGGTGCTCCACTCGTTGGATCCCAGAAATCATTAATTCCAGTTATTAACGCCGGTGACGGTGGTCATCAGCATCCAACTCAAACCCTTACCGATTTACTTACAATTAAACAAAAGAAAGGTCGTTTAGACAATCTTACCATTGGTTTGTGCGGCGATTTAAAATTTGGACGTACGGTTCATTCTTTAATTGAAGCATTGGTACGTTATGAAAATGTTTCTTTTGTACTGATTTCACCGGACGAACTCCGCGTGCCAAGCTATATCCGTGAAGAAGTTTTGGATGCAAATAACATTCCTTACAAGGAAGTAGAACGTCTTGAAGATGCCATGGCAGATTTAGACATTCTCTACATGACTCGTATTCAGAAAGAGCGTTTCTTCAACGAAGAAGAATACCTACGCATGAAAGGTTTTTACATCTTAGACCCTAAGAAAATGGAATTTGCAAAAGATGATATGATTATCATGCACCCACTTCCACGTGTAAATGAAATTTCCGTTGAAGTCGACAAAGACGAACGTGCTAACTATTTTGAACAAGCACAATACGGCGTCTATGTGCGCATGGCATTAATTCTTACATTATTGGAGGTACAGGTATGATTAACGTAGGTGCAATTAAAGAAGGATACGTATTAGACCATATTCAGGTTGGAATGGCTTTGCAGATTTACAATGATTTAAATTTAAAGGCTATGAAGGACTGCACCATTGCTATTATCACAAACGTATGTAGTCCGACAATGGGACGCAAAGATATTCTAAAAGTGGAATGTCCTCTGGGCAGCATTGATTTAGATGTTCTTGGTTTCTTGGATCATAACATTACTGTAAATGTCATTGAAGACGAGAAAATCGTTGATAAGAAGAAATTGAAATTACCAAAACAGATTTGCAACGTTATTAAATGTAAGAATCCACGTTGCATCACTTCTATCGAGCAGGAGCTTGACCAGATTTTCTTCCTGACAGATGAAGAAAAAGAAATCTATCGTTGCAAATACTGCGAAGAGAAATATCGTTCTCACAAACGTAATAAATTAAATTAGGGACATTAAACACACCTATAAAAATAGGACGCATGAGAAACTTTCATTTTTCATGCATCCTATTTTATTTTACAAACCTAATAATTCTTTTTCACGGCGAATTGCATTTTCTTCTATGTTTTCAATTTCTGTGCGCATTTTTGCAACAAACTCTTCATCCTTAATGGACTCCAAGTTGATTTTAACGTTATACCCTGCTGCAAGAACAGCGGTACGTGCCATCATCATAGCCGTCTTACCATCAGTTACCGCATTCTGATTTCCTTTCTTAACAGCAAGCTCTGCATAATCCATTGCCTCATAAGCAAGTTTCGCATTCTCAAGCGGAACAATTGCTGCCGCCTTTAAGCCTTCCTGCATAGCTTCTCTTCTGGCTGCCTTTTCTTCATCCGTTCCCTTTGGAAGTTTTAACGCATCCATGTATACATTGAAAGATTCTGAGTCTTTAAGAATTCCATCCAATAACTCTTTTGACAACGCACTTGCAGATGCTTCCATTACTTTCATCTCATCTTCTACATCTGCGTATTTCTCGCGTCCCATGGTCAAGTTTGCAACCATACCAGCCAATGCTGCTGCCAATGCACCTGCCAATGCTGCTACGCTACCGCCGCCCGGTGCCGGTTCATTAGATTCTGTCAAAGCACAAAATGCTTCTAATGTCATGTCTTTCATATATCTTTCTCCTTTTAGAACAATCTGGTTTCCAGTACCTGATTCATATCAAAGTTCTCAATCTGAAGGTAATATTCTGCTGCATCAATCAGTGCTGCCATCGGTACCAAACCGATTACTTCACTTCCGATTACATTTACGCCATATCTTCTTGCCTCAAATTTTACAGTTTCAAACACACGATAAACTGCAGATTTCTCGTAGTTGGTAAGATTCATAGACACCTGTGCCACATTACGATCTTCTAACATAACGCCCATCGCCTTTACATAACGATATCCGCCACCAATATGACGAATCTTCTTAGCAATTGCACTTGCAATTTCTACATCACTGGTATCCAGATTAATGTTGAATGCTACAAGTGGCATTCTTGCTCCAATTGCTGTTACACCACCAGTTGGATGAATGGTTTCCGGTCCAAAATCCGGTTTCCACATATCCTGATCTTTCATCTTCTCAGCCATGCCTTCGAACTGTCCTTTACGGATAGATGCAAGATTTTCACGATGTGGTGCAGTAGCAGATTTCTCATATAAGAAAAATGGCTGGCCAAATTTCTCTGCTGCTTCTTTTGCAGTTTCCTTGGCAATGGCATCTGCATCTTCTACTGTTGTATTGCGAATCGGAATGAACGGGATTACATCTACACAACCCATTCTTGGATGCTGACCTTCATGCTTGGTCATATCAATTAATTCGATTGCTTTTCCAATAGATTCCACAACAGCTGCCTTTAATGCTTCCGGCTCACCTATAACCGTTACCACAGAACGATTGTGACTTTCATCAGAGCTATAGTCAAGAAGTTTAACTCCTTCTTTTCCTCTAAAGCAATCTACAATCTTTTCTACCTTGTCTAAGTCTCTACCTTCACTATAATTTGGTACACATTCCAGTATTCTTTCCATTTTTTCCCCAATAGCGGTTTTATTCCCCGCTTCTCCTTTCTTATTAAAACATAAAAAGGGGGTGCGCCTAACGCGGAAACCCCCTTTTGTAATCAACTTGCTTATTTTACAATCTTACGAGCTTCCATATAGAATCTCTTTTCCTGTGCCTCTCCCATAGAAAATGTCTTACGTGGTAATACACCATCAATAATAACTCCGCGGAACAAGTCAGCCTTGGCCGGATCCGGTAAATAGAATCCCATATTTCCTTCCTGTTCGGAAAGTTGTGCCAGAGAATCCAATCCATGGATATAATCAATTTTAATATTCTTTCTTGTGCTCAAATAATCATCCAAGAAATTCTGTAAGGTTGCAACTTCCATTGCCCATTTAGAATTCTTAACAGAGAAGGCACCTTTTTTCTTACCTGCAGTCCACTTAAATACCTGTGCGCCTGCAACTTCCCCTTCTTCTACGCTTCCTCCATTTTTTGCAAAGAAGTCTTTGGCAGCTGCCACAACATCCGCCGGGTCAGCACCAAATAAAACACGATAGATTGCTTCAATTTCAAGACTTTCGTCATGAATATTTACCACCTCGGCCAATACAAAACGAGCCGGATGTGTCTTCTGTTCTTCTTCGGATAATCCTTCTTTAATACGCTCCCAATTAGCCTTCGCTGTCGCCATAGAATGGTTTCCATCTCCGGTTGCATAGTGTACAATTGGATAATCCTTGTCCAAGTTGTATTTCTTATTAAAAATATCTCTGTCTGCTAATTTATCAAGCGCTTCCTGAATTTTATCAGTCACATCGCCTTCCGGTATAAACCATCCGGTAAGATGTCCACCCTTCTGCATTAATTCAACGTCGTAAACCTTCTTGAACTCATTTCTCTTCTCATAAATCGGCTCAATTACAGTTCTATCCGGATCGTCGATTAATAACATGATATGCGGCAATTCCATAGAAGCGTTCTTACGAACTGCAAGTCTCGGTGGAATACGCTCTTCCACAGTCTTTTCAGTTGGACGAATTAATGAGGTGGATCCTAAGTGATAATCATACTGCTCTAAATCAAATGCCATCATAAGACCTTTTCTTCCACAAACACGTCCGGTCTCACGATCAAGAAGAATCATACCGCTTGGTAATTCTTCCAAAATGCCTTCTTTTTCATAGCGAAGCATTTCGGCATTGATTTTCTCCGTTCTTTCTGCTACATCATCGCCCTCTAAGTAAATTTCCGGTAATGTGATACGTACCGTTGATGGTTCATCTCCAACAAATTCATTTACTTCTTTCCAGTATTCCGGTTCGGACGTATACTGGTCACAGGCAACTACTGCCCATTTTGCCATGTCGACGCCTTCCTTTGGAAGCATCATTTTACAAGGTTTTGTACTTCTTACTGCCATAAGTTCCTCCTAGCCTTCAAAGGTAGATTTGATTACGTCTATTAACTCTAAACCGATTCTTGCCTGGCACTCTTTGGTACCTGCACCGATGTGTGGTGTACAAGAAACAGCCGGATGTCCTGCAAGCTCCCAGTTAGGATCTTTTTCACTTAACCAAACATCCAAACCAGCTGCTCTAACCTTACCGCTGTTAAGACCATCAAGTAATGCTTTCTCATCAATGTTAGCACCACGAGATACGTTAATAATAACAACACCGTCTCTCATTTTCTTAAGACCTTCTGCATCAACGATTGGTTTCTCTCCGGATGGTGCACACATTGTGATAATATCAGCTGTTGCGAAAGCTTCATCCTGAGAAACGAATTTCATTCCGATTTCGCCTTCTAAATTCTTCATCTTATCTGCAAATGGATCGTAAGCGATGATGTTCATTCCAAGAGCAACACCTTTTCTTCCTACCTGCTGTCCGATTCTACCAAATCCAAATACTGCCATGGTCTTACCTGCAAGCTCAAATCCCTTTGAGTATGCTTTCTTCTCCCACTTGCCTTCTCTCATAGTATGACCTGCAATAGAAATGTTACGTGCACAAGAGAAAAGATGTGCAAACGCTAACTCGGATACTGCGTTAGCACTAGACTGTGGTGTATTGCGAACCTTAATTCCTGCTTCTTCTGCATATTTCACTGCAATGTTATCAACGCCAACACCCGCGCGAACGATTAATTTCAACTTGCTTCCTTTCGCTGCATCAATCTGTGGCTCTTTAATCTTGGTAGCAGAACGAATGATGACTGCATCAAAATCGCGTAATGCTTCTCCCAATTCATCCGGCTCGTAGAATTTCTCTACGATTTCATAACCGTCATTTCTTAATGTTTCAATTGCACCCGCATCCATTCCGTCGGTAACTAAAATACGTGCTATCATGCTCTTTTTCCTCCTAAAAATACCTATCAATCTGAAAAAACGACCGCCCGCCAGGGATTTCTCCTTGGCGAGCCTGTCATAAAATATTCTTACGCGTTCTTTGCTTCGTAATCCTTCAAGAATTCAACCAATGCTTCCACGCCTTCTTTTGGCATAGCATTATAGATTGATGCACGAAGTCCTCCAACACTCTTGTGTCCTTTTAAGTTATTAAATCCTGCTTCTGTAGAAGCCTTAACAACATCTGCATCCTTATCTGCATCACCGGTAACAAATGGTACGTTCATCAAAGAACGATCCTCTTTACGAACAGAACCTTTGAATAATTTAGAAGAATCAAGGAAGTCATATAAAACTTTTGCCTTATCTTCATTCATTTCCTGAACTTTCTCAAGTCCGCCTAAGTTCAATAAATATTTGAATACTTTACCGCAGCAGTAAATTGCCCAGCAGTTTGGTGTGTTATATAAAGAATCTGCATCCGCATGAGTCTTGTAGCTCATGTAAACCGGTGTCTTCGGGTCTAAATCTTCACGAATCAAATCTTCACGAATGATTACAACAGCCATACCTGCAGGTCCTACATTCTTCTGAACACCTGCCCAAATCAAGCCGTAATCTTCAACATTACATGGACGGCTCAAGAACATGGAAGACTGGTCAGAAACCAATACCTTTCCCTTGGTGTTCGGTAATTTATTAAAGGTTGTACCATTGATGGTCTCGTTCTCACAAATATATACATAATCTGCATCGTCCGGGATATCAAGGTCTGAGCAATCCGGAATATAAGAGAAGTTCTCATCTTTAGACGATGCAACAATCTTAACCTCTCCATATTTCTTAGCTTCAGCGATTGCCTTCTTAGACCAGGAACCGGTCTCAACGTAGCATGCTACTCCATTCTTCATTAAGTTCATTGGAACCATTGCGAACTGTAAAGTTCCTCCACCCTGAACAAAAAGTACCTTATAGTTATCCGGAATACCCATAAGTTTTCTCAAATCAGCTTCTGCCTCATCTCGAATCTGCTGGAAAACTTTGGATCTATGGGACATCTCCATAACAGACATTCCACTTCCGCGATAGTTTAATACTTCCTCTTTGATTTCTTCCAATACTGGTTCCGGCATCATAGCTGGGCCAGCAGAAAAGTTAAAGGTACGATTGTACTTCATAATGTGTAAACTCCTTTCACTACATTTAAAAAATAAGAAATTTCTGTTCCTATTCTGTGTCTATTCTTTGTTTTTTGGCTTATGCCACAATAGTAATTATAGCTAGAAAACTTCTAAAAAACAACCCCAATTTGCAAGAGTTTGCATAACATTTCTTTGTTTTTCTTAAAGAGTTCCTTTAAGTTTTTTTAAAGCCGCTCTATTCTTCGGAAAAATCAGTATCCATAGCAATTTGCAAAGAATATTCCGGATACATCTTTTGCACGCCATCATATACCTTTTGATATACCGCCGTGCGATTTTTTTCATTTAAACTAATTACCACATCAAATCGAAGGGTCTTTTTTTCTTCATTTACGTAAAACGCATGTATCTGTATAACGCTTTCTTCCTCAAGGACAAAAGCACTCACCTTTTCTCGCATAGCATTCGCTTTTGGATTTTTGGTATTAATGGTATATACACCAATAGCAGTCAATAAAATATTGTACTCTTTCAATATTTTTATGCTTATGTTTCTGAGCATCTCATCTAGTTCATCTACCGAAAGGGTATCAAGCACTTCAATGTGAAGAGAGCCGTGAAAGGTATCCGGTCCATAGTTATGCAATACCAAATCGTATACGCCCTGTACGTTTTCAAATGAGAGTACGGACTTTTTCAACTCTCTTGCCAATTCTACATCTGCCCGTTCTCCCAAAATAGTTGACACAGAATCCTTAATCATATCAAATCCGGCTTTGACTATCAAAAGGGAAATACCGGCACCAAGCCATGCCTCTAAAGAAATATGAAACCATAAATAAATTCCCGCAGCCACTAGCGTTGATGCCGAGATTACCGCATCATGGGTTGCATCCTCTCCGGAATTCACCAAAGAATCCGAACGAAGTGCCTCCCCTTTCTTTTTGGTAAAAAGTCCTAGCACTACTTTTACAGCAACCGCCGCTGCCACAATAACCAAAGCCACTGCTGAATAATCCGGCTTTTCCGGGTGCAAAATCTTTTTTATGGATTCTACAAACGATGTAATGCCGGCGTAAAGCACAATAACTGAAATTACCAACGCACTTAAATACTCAATTCTGCCATAGCCAAAGGGATGCTTTTTATCTGCATCCCTTCCGGCTAATTTTGTTCCGATTATGGTAATCAGAGAAGAGGCTGCATCTGACAGGTTGTTCAATGCATCCATTACGATAGCAATGGAGTGGGCCGATAATCCGATTACTGCCTTGAATATTGCCAATAAAATATTTGATACAATTCCAATAACACTCACTTTTATGATTTCCTGTTCCCGCTTAGCCTTTGCTTTCATACTTCTCCTCCTTTATTTCTCGCATTCCCGAAAAAACGTCTTCGCAGCCGTCATTCGTCGCCTCACCCTACTCTTGTGTCAACTCATCCATCTCATCAATCAGTTCCCCGAATAATTTCAGTGCCTGATTAATCGGCTCTGCAGTCGTCATATCCACACCTGCATCCTTTAATAGGCTGATAGGATCTTTGCTACATCCACCGCTTAAGAACTTCAGATATTTCTCAACGGCCGGTGCGCCTTCGTTTAAAATTTTCTGAGACAAGGCAATGGCTGCAGAGAATCCTGTTGCATACTGGAACACATAATAATTGTAATAAAAATGCGGAATTCTACACCACTCGTAACGAATTTCATCGTCGATAACAATGCCGTCTCCAAAATACAACTTATTCAATTCTTCGTATTCTTTGCTCAAGACATCAGCTGTTAATGTTGTTCCTGCTTCTGCTAACCGGTTGATTTTCAACTCAAATTCCGCAAACATGGTCTGACGATACAACGTTCCCTTAAATTGTTCTAAGAAATGGTTGATTAAAATAGCACGCTCTTTCTTATCAGTGGTTTTCTTTAACAAGTACTGCATCAATAACGCTTCGTTACAGGTAGAAGCAATCTCTGCCACAAAGATCTTGTAATGTGCATAGGTTCTTGGCTGATGCTTGTTGGATAAATAGGAATGCATAGCATGTCCCATTTCGTGTGCCAGGGTAAATTCCGAATCCAGGTTATCGCTATAGTTCATCAATACAAACGGATGCACCAATGCGCCGGAAGAATAGGCTCCGCTTCGTTTGCCCTTGTTCTCGTATTTATCAACCCAGCGATTTTCAAAACCACTCTTTAATACTTTGCCATACTCTTCGCCCAACGGTTTTACAGCCTCCAAAACATTTTGAACGGCTTCCTCATATGGAATCTTCTGAGAAGACGCTTCTGTAATCGGTGTATACACATCGTAAAAATGTAACTCGTCTACCTTCAATAATTTCTTACGAAGTGCCACATAGTTGTACATTTTATCCATGTTATCATGTACTGCTTCTATCAGGTTGAAATATACGCTAACCGGTACGTTGGTAACATCAAGCGCCGCCTCTAAGGTATTATCGTATTTTCTTGCCTTTGCATTAAACTGCAAGGTTTTTACCTGCGCACCAAGAATAGATGCAAACGTATTGGAAAACTGTTTATAGGTATGGTATACCGATTCAAATGCAGATTTTCGGAGAACTCTGTCCTTCTGCGTTTGAGACGGAATAAAACTTCCGTGGGTTACGGCATACGGTTTTCCTTCACCATCCACTGCATCCGGATAAGTAATATCCGCATCATTTAACATGCCGAAAATTTTATCCGGCTGACCGGTTACATCTCCGGCATCTGCTAAAAGTGCTTCCATCTCACTGCTCAGAAAATGCGCTTTTCTTCTGCGCTTGTTTTCAATTGCTGTTTTGTATACTTCTAGTCCTTCGGTTTCTTTATAGAAACGCTCCATATCTTCATCAGAGATAGACAAAATCTCCGGTGTTACATATGCTGTAGCTGCATCGATTTTAACATACGCCGCCATAACTTTTGCAGAGTAATCCTGATAAAAACTATTGGCCGTATCTTCATCAGCCTTACGAAAAGCATAGCCTCCAAGACGGTCTAAATATACGTCTAATTCTTCATCCGCTTTGTAGTATGCCAAAATAGCCTCTCCGCTTTCTTTCAGTTTTCCCTCAAAAGAAGCTAGTTTATCAATAAATTCTCCGCAACGTGCGTAATCCTCTTCCCAGGCTTTGTCACTTTCATATAAGTCCTCTGTTGCCCAGGTGTCTTCCTTTTTTACATCTTCCCTCTTTGTCAATCCTCTTACTTCTTCCATTTTATCCTCCTCTTTTTTTTACTCTTCAACGGATGCTAGCTGCAACTCGTAGAGTTTATAGTAGATGCCCTTCTTTGCAAGCAATTCCTGGTGGGTACCACTTTCCATGATTTTTCCCTTGTCCATAACCATAATCTTATCGGCATGTTGAATCGTCGACAGACGATGTGCTACCATGATGGTGGTTCTGCCTTCCATCAATCGCTGTAGGGCTTCTGTTATAAGGCTTTCCGTCTCTGTGTCAATATTGGCGGTAGCCTCATCGAGTACCAAAATGCTTGGGTTATACGCCAGCGTTCTCGCAAAACTAAGCAACTGACGCTGTCCCGCTGAAAATGTTGCTCCACGCTCCGACACCGGTTCGTCGTAACCCTGCGGCAATTTTCTAATAAACCCATCCGCATTTACATACTTTGCTGCATCCATCATCTGCTCGCGGGTAATTTCCGGATTGTTTAGTGTAATATTGCTCTTGATGTCTCCGGTAAAAATAAACACATCCTGCTGCACCTGACCAATGTTTCCACGCAAAGCATTTGTACTGTACTCTTTTATATCTTTTCCATCAATTTTAATTGCTCCTTCCTGAATATCGTAATAACGACCAATCAGATTCAGAATGGAGGATTTCCCAGCTCCCGTAGCACCTACAAAAGCAACGCGCTCCCCCGGTTTGATGGTAAAATTGATATCTTTTAAAACATACTCATCATCCTCATAAGCAAACCATACGTTTTCAAACGTAATCTCACCTTTTAGCCTTTCCGGCATCAAGGTGTCCGCTCCATTAACAATCGTTGGCTTTTCATCAAGTATGGTAAAAATTTTCTCCGCAGATGCCAGTGAAGACTGCAGCGTTCCAAACTGCTCTGCCAATTCCTGAATCGGTTCAAAGAATCGGCGGATGTAGTTGATGAAAATGTACAAAGTTCCAACGGTAAGGGAGCCCTCTAACGTATATTTACCGCCAAAGCCCATAATGATAATCAGCGCCACAACAGACAGAGCATAAATACTTGGTCGGAAAATAGCAAACGTCATCTGCTCTCTGAAATAGGCCTTAAATAAAGTTTTATTCTTTCCGTTAAATTCCTCATACTTTTCTTTTTCCCTGGTAAAAATCTGAATCAACCGCATGCCGGACAGATTTTCTGACAGGAAAGTATTTAAATCTGTCAGTGCTGCACGCACCATACGATACGCTTTTCTGGACATGTAGCGGAAAAAGAATGTAAGTCCCCCTACTATCGGGAGCATCATAAAGGCAAGTCCCGTCATTTTCACATTAATGGATAACATGACAACGGCAAAACCGATAATCTTAACCACATTACGGAACAATTTCACCAACACGGTAGAAAACAATTCATTAATGGCTTCTGTATCATTGGTTACACGGGTCACCAGTTTACCAACCGGTTCCTGATTGAAAAACTTCGTATCCAGTGTCAACACATGGGAATACACTTCATTTCGCATTTCGTATACGATGTCTTGTCCCATCTTTTGTAACACCCAAATACTTACTGCATCACAAACCAGATACGCCACCAGCACGATCAAATACAAAAGTGACGCTTCCTTAACGCCGTTCAAATCATGAATTCGTAACATCCGGATATCTTTTTTGCTCATTTGTTGTCCGGTGTATGCTTTCCCATCAATGGTGACGGTTACTGCTTTTCCATTTACCTTTGCGTTATCCGCATGGTTCAGTTTCTTAGAAATAGAAGCATCCTCATATCGGAATAAATAATAAGTGTTTTTCCACAAATAAACCTGGTAAAACTCTTTTGTTTCATCCTTGTCGAATTTTTTTGCAAGCGGAACTCCATGGTAATTCACTTCAGAATCCGCTTTTTTCACAACCCCGTACGGTTTATAGTAAGCATTGATATAGGTATCAATAGCATCACCGATAATCAATGGTCGATACAGTTCTAATGCAATCAAAACCAGCACAATCACCAGGGAAAATCCTGCCGCCAGCTTGTGAGGTTTCAAATACGCTAACAATCTTCTCATGCGCTTTCACCCTCCTTTGCTGCTTTCATGGCTTCTAACTGCTGCTTCTCAAACATTTTCTTATACACACCATTTGCTGCCATTAGGCTCTGATGGTTGCCACATTCTACCATTTCCCCATCTTCTAATACCATAATTATATCCGCATTCTGTATGGTTGTAATTCGATGTGCAATTAAAATTGTGGTCTTTCCGGCACGAACACGTTTCAAATTATCCAAAATATGCTCTTCCGTATCGGTATCTACCGCAGACAAGGAATCATCCATAATTAAAATTGGTGCATCCTTAATAAGTGCTCTGGCAATGGAACTTCTCTGTTTTTGTCCACCGGACAACGTTACACCCCGCTCTCCCACAATGGTGTCATAACTTTGCGGAAATTCCATAATAGAATCATGAATGCAGGCTGCCCTTGCAGCATTTTTTACTTCTTCTTTATCTACTTTTTCCAAATCTACACCAAAGGCTATGTTTCGTTCCAACGTATCAGAAAACAAAAAATTATCCTGTGGAACGTAAGCTATATTTTCACGAAGTTGCTTAAGCGGAATATCTCGAATATCCATGTCATCAAAGTAAATCATCCCCTTATTTACTCTATACAGATGCAAAAGTAAATTCACGAAAGTCGATTTACCGGCGCCGGTTTTACCGATTACCGCCAATGTGGTTCCCGGTTCCACTGTCAAATTCAAGTGTTTTAACGTCGGCTCTAAGTGTCCTTTATGTATAAATGTCAAGTCATGTAACATCAATTTTCCTTTAAACGCTTCATAGTCAGAATGCTCATCCCCTGCCGGTGTTTCCTCTAAGATTTCGCTTTTTGCTTCAAAAATCTCGTTCAGACGGGAAATAGATGCCGTTCCTCTCGAAAACATATTAATCGCTTCTCCTGCTGCAAGCATCGGCCAAATTAACATGGTTATGTATTGGGTAAATGCAACGAAATCGCCTAAAGAAATATCCCCCAATATGGCCATACGGCCACCTATCAGCAGATTGCAAAGGCTACTTAATCCAATGAGAAATCCTACACCCGGTTCCTCAATGGCAATCCATTTTAAAAAATGCAGATTCTTTCTTCTGGTTTCCTTATTTTTGTCATCAAATCCTTTACGTTGCTCGTCTTCCTGAACAAAGGCTTTGATAACGCGAATTCCGGAAATACCTTCCTGAACAAAATCACTTAAGTCTTCAAAGGCCTTCTGCATTTTCTTGTAAACGCGATGGATCCATTTTCCAAATAAAAGTTCCCCAAACATGATAACGAACATAGGTATAATCGTAATGGATGTCAAACGAAAGTCCACCGTTCGCACCATCTGAAAAATAACCATCAGCGCCATGACCGTTGCGTCAAAAGCAGAAATAACGGCAGGTCCTAATGCCATTCGAACTGCGTTCAAATCATTGGTAAAATGTGCCATCAATCCACCTGTCTTATGCTCATTGTAATATTCCACATCCATGGTTTCCAAATGAGCAAACAACTGGTTACGAATGTCAAATTCCACCTTACGAGCAGTCACAAATAAAAAATACCGCCACATAAATCGACCGACCGCCATAATCAATCCACATAAAATAACCATGAGAATCAAATGTCTCACGCCATTCATATCCATCGTGTGATTGGTCAGACCGTCGGTTAGTTCTCCGGTATAAGCCGGAATAAAGAGGCTGGCATAATCAACCCCCGCCAATACTATGATACCAATGATGTAACGTATCAAGTGTGGCTTTACAAACCGGAATAAAAACTTAAAATTCTTCACGTTTCCTTCTCCTTTTCTAAATTCTCAATTCAATTCTACCAAAACACAAAAAAAGTGGCAACACTTTTAGACAAAAAAAGAGTACAGTCAACCTGCACTCTTTTTGGTATATTTTTCTGTATTTTCTTATATCTAAATACTACTGTCCGTCAACTTAAACCGGTTAATTTGTGCTTTCAAGTCATCCGCAACGTCTGACATTTCCTTACTTGCCGAGGCAATCTCTTCAATCGATGCGGTCTGCTCCTGGGTAGATGCACTAATCATACTCGTATTGTCCACAATATCATTGGCAATGCCATCTACCTGTTCAATGGCAACCTTAACACGTTCACCGGCATCCATGCTTTCTTCCGCAACAGACACCGATTCCTTAATCTGACGAACCAGACCATTAATTTCATCTGCAATGGCATTAAATGTCTGTGCTGCATCTTCTACAATCCCCGCACTTTCTGCGGTCTGCTCGGTGCCAACACTCATAGAGCGGGTTGCAGCAATCGTTCTTTGCTGAATCTCATTAACAATTCCGGCAATCTCGGACACTGCCTCCTTACTCTCAATAGCAAGGGATCCGACTTCGGTTGCAACTACCGCAAAACCACGTCCGGCCTCTCCTGCGCGCGCTGCCTCAATGGATGCGTTCAAAGATAATAGATTCGTCTGCTCAGAAATAGAACTAATCGTCTCCACAATACTACCAATCTTCTTTGACTGCTCAGCCAACTCCTTAATCACGCAATCGGTATCCTCAATGGAAGCTTTTAATTCATTCATCCGAGAAACGGCTCTCTCTAATTTCTTCTGCCCATTGGCAGCATCTTCACTCACTTTGTTGGATGCCTCCATAACCTCAACGGAATTATCCTTTACATTACGAATGCTATCCACCATCGTATCTACCATATCAGAAGCTTCCGTAACCGCATTTTTTTGTTCTGTTGCACCGGATGCTAAATTTGTAGCACCTTCTGCTATGGTAGCCAATGCATCTGCAGACTGCTCTGATACTTCGTTAAACTGTTGTGTTGATTCCGCCACTTTTCCGGCAGAGTTCTGTGCCTCTGACAAAACACCGGCTATTTTATTTTTCATCGTGTTAAAAGAGTGGGCCAACACTCCAATCTCATTTTTCGCACTTACATTCACATCTGGCTGTGTCAAGTCACCATGTGCCATTTCTTCGGCAATATCAGCAATTTTGCGAATTGGATTCGCAAGACGACCCGCATACCACATTGCCACAAGCATGGCAGCTACAAAGGAAATCACACCAATGGCTGCCATAAGCATGGCTGTTTGATAAGCACTATTTAACGTTACAGAACGTACACGGCAAGCTGCTATCACCCATCCGGAAACCGGCTCCTTGCGCCAGCATACCATCCACTTCTCACCTTCCCAGGTTGTATCATAGTATCCGTGCGTTTTGTCTCCACGAGAATCCGTGTAAAACGGATTCATAGACTGATCCTCCGGGCTATCCGCTTTAATCTCGTGACCGGAATGTGCCAACACGGAACCTGTGCAATCAACCACCACGATTTCCATGCGTTCCTCGTTCACTTCTTCCGCAAGCAATTGCTGAAATACATTCAAATCAATGTTACGATGAATAACCCCTATCACCGTATTTCCTTCAAAATTTTTAACCGGAACAGAAAAGGTACACATCCTGTTACCATTCCTCTTCGAAATCTGAATATCAGAAACATAAACATTTCCTTTCATCGCTTCCAAAAAATATTCACGCTCTCCTATATTAATGAGATCCGTATTTGTTTTCGCAATCTGATCACCATTGGCATTTGCAATTGCCATCAGGTTATCATCCTCAAACATTCCATTCACCTTTAATAGCTGAGCATCCACTTGTTCTTTAAAAGACTCATCTCCGGATACAAAGCTTACAACCGCCGGCGACGTTGCTAACGTTTGCATTAACTGAATATTCTTGTCAATTACTTTACTAAGATCCATTTCAACGTTCTTAACCTGAACCGTATTCATCTTCGTAACATTACGCAACCCCTGGCCGATGGTCTTATTTACACTAACCATCGTAGCAATGACTAACGGAATTGCTACTGCTAATGAGGTAAAAACAATCAACTGGGTTTTAATACTTTTCTTACCATTCTTCGCTTTTGCCATGGCACAACCTCCTTGCACTTAGTGACTCTCACCTTGACGATTGTACCATAATTTTTTGACGCTTCTGTGACATTGCCTATTGTTTCGCAATATTCCGACAACTAAAGCATACAACCTGACGCTCAGCGGCTACTGCATGTAAAACCCTCATTGCTGCTTGCTGGTGGTTTTCATCCAATTCATTAAAAGCATCATCCAAAAGCAAAAACGGAACTTCTCCCTCAAACATAGCATCTACCAATGCAAGCCTTGCACAAAGGACCAATAAATCTTTTGTCCCTTCACTATAGTAATCAACCTCCCTCACAAACCCATCTTCTACTACACGAATTGTTAATTCCGTTGTTATCTCAGCCTTCGCTTCCCCGAAAACTTGCTCTTGATAAACTGCAAAACGCCTTCTGGCCTTCTCTAAATAGCGACTTGCATATCGCTTTTTCGCTTCTAAGAGCAGTTCTTTGGTCAGCTCCAATTCTTCATATCGCTCCTTCGCTTCGGCAAGCTGGGCTTCTACCCGGGATAATTGTGCCGTAAGCTGTGCTTTTCTTTCTTCCCGTTCTTCTTCCTGATGGCAAGCCATCTGTCCATAGGATAAAAGCGCTTCCTTCAACATAACAAACGTAGTCATTAGGTTGTGTGATTCTTCCATATGGTAACGTGCAAGCTGCCCACGAATATCCGCTTCCAATCTTTGATTCTCTTCCTTCATCGTAGCTATTACTTTGGCCCGGTGGGAAAGTTCCTCTGCTCTTGCCGCTTTCGCAAGCAAAAACGCTTCTTGTCGTTTCTTCTTCGCCTGCCTTACATCCTGCTGATACTTTTGTTGCATGGCCCGCTCACGCTTCGTATTCATCCAAAGACAAATTAAGCCTAACAACGCCACCGCAAATCCAAAAGGCGACACCATAATTCCAAGCACTATGGAACCCAAAAAACAGCCTGCAGCTAGCCAAAGCCACCCATAACTTCCCTCCGGTTTCTGAACTTCTTCCGATTCAGGAGTCTTTACTTCCAAATCGGCTATCACATCATATTGTGCCTGTTTTAACGCTATTTCCTTTTCCTGCTCATTTAATTGTTCGCATTGAAAAATTCCTTCCTCAAGCAGTTCCTGTTCCCTTGCTGCCATCTGCGGTGACCACTCTCCAAACTGTCGTCTTCCTTCCTCCATCTGTCGGCAAGCAAGTACATCCGGAATCTCTGAGTCCGTCTGCGCCATGGCATGTAGCAGTTCCTCACGCTTCATTGCCAATTCGTCTATCAAACCGCGCCCACCAGTCTTCTTGTACGTGCGCATTGCATCCTCCAAACGCCCGATTGCCCGCTCAAATCCTTCCGTCTGTTCCCCTTCTTGTTCATCTTTTCCTAATAGCGTGTACATGGCATCCGTTTTTTGCAGTCGTAAATCTTTCTGCTTAAAATACATGGTAAACCGCCAGGTAACACGATCCATTCCAAACAATTCTTCCCCAAGATATTCCGAAAAGTCCGGACACGGCAAGCCGGTGCCAACATCAATTACCTGATACGTATCCTCCTTTGGTCTTGTTCCGAAGGAACGCTGCACCCGAAAACGACCACTGTGCGTTACAAACACAAGGCTACCACCATAGATTCCCGACTGCCAGGGCTGATAACGCTTACGCATATTATCCACCAGTTTGCCACGGTTGTTTGCCGAAAGCCCATAAAACATGGCTTCTATAAAAGCAGCCAGGGTACTCTTTCCCCAGCCGTTTTCTTTCATCATCATTGTCAGGTTCTCCGAAAACTCCAGCGATACCTGATGCAATTTGCCAAAATTCTCAACATAACAGGACTCTATCCTCATTCTAAATTCTCTCCCATCAAAGCCCTTAGCCCAAGCTGCGCTATAGCTTTTTTCTTACTGTCTGTCATTTCCTGTTCCTGTACCAGTCGCAGGAACTCTCCTCGCATGGTACGATCCTTCTTAAGCGCCTCCATATCAAGACGCAAGGCGGTGCGGTCTTTTATCTGGAACACAAAAAAATGCTCTGCAAACCGCATCTGTAAATAGGCAAGATTCCATTCCCCTACGGAATCCACCTCTCCTTGTAGACTAACACGAACCATATCCGTCTTAGCAATATCAGCCGTAGCTTTTTTTATCTGACTCACCACATCTTCTTCGGGCTTCGACACATCTACAGGCACATCCCACAATCTTCTTCGTGCAAACGGAATAAAGGTATGTAACACTTTGCGTCCCTTGGTCTCTAAAAGTACAAATCCCTTCTCTCCGCACTCATCAAAGCCACGTCCGGATAGGCATCCCGGATAACAATACACACCATGCTCCGACAATGCTCCCCACTGATAGGTATGCAAATGGCCCAAGGCCAGATAATCGATTCCGGTATTTTGTAACTTCGCAAGGGAAAAATCCTTCCCATCCATGCCGTGCAACATCACAATCTGACATCCATCTTCCGGAAGCTGCAACGAATCCGTTATTCCTTCCGCACCGGTAATGTAGACATCCTCTTGCTGATAGGTAATGGGATTCTTCGAAAAAAGATGCAAATTCTTCGGTACCGGCTCTTCTCTCAGCACACTATGAATGTCATGATTCCCTCTAAGATAATAAAAAGCTATCTCTTCACTAGAAGCTATCATTCTCCGTACGGTTTCTGCTGTCATACGGCTTACCACATCGGTGTCGAACAAATCTCCTGCAATCAGAATGGCCTGAACCCGATGTTCCTTGGCATACTCCACCATCCGTTCAAAATCAAGAAGCAATTCTCTCCTTCGAATCGCTGCTGTCTCTTCATCAAAATGTTTTGTCATTACAGAATCCAAATGCAAATCTGCACAGTGAATGATACGCATACGTCCTCCTAATACTGTGTCCGTAATCCCTTCGGATAATGATTCTTCATTATTCCACCGGCGTATTTGCCCCATCCAAGGCTATACCCTTCTACAAACACGTCTACAAATCCCTCGCAATTTTCTGCCGGAAAGGTTTCTCCATGTAAATATTTCTGCACCCGCTCATCCCCTATGGAAAGATTCATCTTATGACCTTCCTTAAGCTGGGACTCTTCCAATGCATGCGATAAGGCATGTGCCGGCACAAATCGGCCCTTCTTTCTAGTTCCCAAATGAAGGCCCGGCCGCAGCACCTTTAATCCTTTTAGCACAGGGCAATTCTCAGGTGCCACATAAAGCTCATCTCCAAACGCAAGAAAGGTCCCTTGCAAATTCTGTGTCATAACTTCCTTCTCAAACGTACGATAATCGGCAATCTCTTTTTCCTTTAAAGATGGCAGTATCGAAAACGTTCTACCAACCGACTCCCGCTCAGCTTTATGCAAAACTGCTACAAAATGGCCTTCCCCATCAATCTTATGCGGAAACAATCGCAGGGTTCCTTCTGCCGGTGCAACGCCTCGACTCATGCCTTCAAAGCAGGGGACATTTTCTATAGTATACTCCGGATGTCGTCCCATAAATTGTACAATAGAAGTTTCATTTTCCTCCACGGCAAACGTGCAGGTTGAATACACCAATCTACCTCCGGGTTTTAGCATAGTGTGAGCACATTCTAAAATTTCTGCCTGTCGTTTGGCACAAGCAAGCACATTTGCCACACTCCATTGCTCTCCGGCTTCTTCATTTTTACGGAACATTCCTTCTCCGGAGCAAGGCGCATCTACCATAATCCGATCAAAACACTCCACGAACACCTCACTTAAATGCCCCGGTGTTTCATTCAATACCAGACAATTCCGAATTCCCATACGCTCTACATTTTCCGATAAAATTCTGGCTCTTGCAGGGTGAATTTCATTGGAAATCAACAATCCTTCCCCCTTCATGCCAGCTGCAATTTGGGTGGTTTTGCCTCCAGGTGCTGCGCACAAATCAAGTACCATCTCGCCGGGCTTTGCATCAAGATAAGCCCCCGGCGCCATAGCACTCGGCTCCTGAATATAGTATGCCCCAGCCTCATGCAAAGCATGTCTGCCCGGCTTTACTTCTTCGTCATAGTATCGACCAAGTTTTTCCCAGGGAACGCTCTTGCCTGTCAATGGTAGCAATGTTGCAACATCTTTTCCTTCCTTCTTTAGACCGTTTAGACGCAACGCATAATGACGCTTTCCTTCCATACTGTCAAGAAACGCCGGATAATCTTCCTTCAATAGTTCATGCATTCGTTCTAAGAATTCTTCTGGTAACATAGGCTCTCCTTCTTGTGACAAAAGAAAAGACTGGCCATTATGCCAGCACTCTTCTCTCCATTTCTCGAAATCCAATTCTTTCTATCGTATCAAACAGTCGCTCTCCATTGCGCCCTTCCTCCTGATAAAAGAAAATAATCCGGTCAACAACGGAAAACAGCGATTCTTCTGTCGTAAAAATGCGGGATAATTTTCGCCCAATCATATTCGCCTCACCATGACGCCCGCCCACGTACACGCGATATCCCACCGTGGATTCGCTGGTCGTACCGTAGGGGCATACCTTAACGCACTCACCACAACGACTACATTTTCCTTCATCAATGACAATCCCATGGCTATCTCTGGTCACAGCACCCTTGCTACAGCTTTCCAACACACTACAATGCATACAGCCCATGCAAGCACGCATGTTAAAAAGCGGCACCTGTACACCATGCACTCCAATATCATACTGTGTCGAAGCACTACAATTATTTGGACATCCATCCAACGCAATTTCTAATTTGCCCGGCATTCTCTCGTTCGCCAAGCGATGATAAAACAATGCCTGGAACTTCTCTCCAAGATCTTTTACATCATAAATACTATAATCACAAATGGCATCTTCACAACTAACTACCGGTCTAACACGTTTGCCGGTTCCTCCGGCACGCATCTCATAATCCCGCAGATACGACAACACCGCACCGGTATTCTCGTAACTGATTCCCTGAATCATAACACACTCATCTTCCGTAAACGTTAATCTGCCATCTCCGTACTGTTCAGAAAGATGTACAACGTGTTGCATGCGCTCACAATCCATTACTCCGCTATCCGTAATAATTTTGCAGCTAAACAGCCCTGTTTTAGTCTCAAAAATCATGCCTGCCTGCTTTAATCGAATTCGCTCTTCTTCTGAAATGCTTGTTCGAAATCCGCTCACCATTTTAAACATTCCTCTTCTCTATCCGCTACTGATGCATTGTTGCCATTAACTGTGGCACTAACTGTTTCTTTCTAGAAACAACGCCCGGCAACATAACACTGTCCTCTAATGTATTTTCATGGAACGCATCCTCAACAATCTCACGCGTTCCTTCCCCTTTGAACAACAAATCCGTGCGTTCTTTTACGATATTGGTCATCATAAAATAAATTCCTTCGGAAAGACCGTTGTCGATACGTTCCTGCATATGTTCAAGCACACGCTCCTTCAACCCTTCCACATCCTTATCGGAAAGGAAACTAATCTGACCAATCTCAAACTTCTGATCACCCAATGCAAACTTCTTCAAATCCTGCTTAAAGATATCCTCTACCGGACGTTCTTCGTAGTTGCTTGCTGCATGGAACATCTCCGATGCAAATGTCTCAACCTGAATACCAGCAATTGCAGCCAACATCGCACATGCCTCCCTATCAAGCGATGTGCAAGTCGGTGACCGGAACATTAAAGTATCCGACAAAATCGCACTACACAACAATCCGGCAATCTTTTGCGGGATTTCTACCTGATTCTCTACGAACATAGAGTAAATAATGGTAGCAGTACAGCCCACAGGCTGATTGCGGAAAAACACCGGCTGCATAGTCTCTAAACTACCCAGTCTGTGATGATCTATAATCTCTAAAATCTCTGCCTCTTCAATTCCATCAAGTGCCTGGCTCTTCTCATTATGATCCACCAAAATGACCGCCTTCGGCATACTTTCCAAAAGATTACGCTTTGATAGCATTCCAAGAAAACTTCCCTTATCATCCACAATCGGGAAATAGCGATGTCTTAACTTTGCCATCGTCTCTTTTACGTGTCCAACAGTATCTTCCGGTTTAAAGGTATTCAATGGTGTAGGTACCATAAAATGCTCAATCGGCATACTCTGGTTAAGCAAACGGGAAGCGGTAAACGTATCATACGGCGTTACAATAACATAACAGCCGCGTTCCGTTGCCAATTTCTGAATAGTCTTGGATACTTCCGCACCTTGTGTAATAATCAGACAGGCTGCCTCCATTTCAATGGCACATAACTGAGCTTCGTACCGGTTACCAAGAATAACCATATCACCGGGCTCAATAAATTTCTCCACTTCATTCGGGTTGGCAGCTGCCACCATAACCTTACCACTTTCAAAACGGGTATCGATGTCGCCTACAATCATCTCACCTTCCAGGGTCTCAACAATATTACGATAGTATGTCTTTGCAGCAGATAATACCCAACTGTCAGCAACTTCCATGTATGCAGTAGCAATATCACCGATGGTGATTAATCCTTCTATCTCATGGTCATAACCAATCGGAAGTGTCATAACGCTTAATTCGCGCATCATCTTCCACGCTTTCATCAATGAAATATCACCCGGTACCAGGTCCATCTCACGATAAGAAATATCCTGTACCTGTGTCTGTACATTGGTAACATAGCGTGGTGTCTCTACTTCAAAATAATCCAGTACATAATGTGTCTCTTCATTTCGATGACCTGCGCGCACCGGAACGTATTCGTATTCCGGATTTATCTGATTTTTAAGATAGGCGTAGGCAATTGCAGAACAAATAGAATCAGTATCCGGGTTCTTGTGACCCGTTACCCAAACGGTTCTCTTCTTATGCTTCATTCTAACCTCTTTCTCTCTTGCTGCTCCCCTATACCTCGGCGTCAATCTTCTGACCGGCTAACATCTTACCGTCAACAATCTTTCTTGCATCGTCGTACGGATTATCGTTATACACCGGCTGTGACTTCCGGATGACCGTTGTGGTCAGCCCCCCGGCTGTATACATCCTACCACATTCCGGACATCGCTCCATTTTCAATGTTACATTAGCAGAAACTAACTCCTGTCCTTCCTTCGCACCCTCTGCTCTTGCATTTGCAACATGCATCTGCTCATGAGCCATCACCTTGCCATAACTGGATTCCGGTGAAATATGCGCAGGTGCTTTAAAAGATACATCCATCTCGTTGGAACCATCCACATACTTACGGTTCTTACAGGTCTGACATTCCCCCTGATTCTGACCGATTGCATCTGTCCTTCCAACCTTGCCCGCTTCGAACGTCTTCTCATAAGGATTTACATTCGCAAACGGTGACATACCTGAAACATTCATTCCTGCCATATGCATTCCTCCTTGAAAGCCTTACGGCTTAACGTGATTAGAACAGGACTTGCAAATCCCTTTCCAACCAATGATACGTTTCACTTTCTTAGGCAATTCCTTGCCATTCTTATCTTTGTACGCTTCCTTGCGGATACAAAGACATTCTTCTTCGGTAATCTCTTCATTACTGAGAATCAAACACTTCATACGTTACAAACTCCTAGATTTCTTCCACCAGACGAAGAGCTTCTTTATATTTACGCTTCGCCTTCAACCATTCCACCATATATGGCTTATAGAATTTTACAAAATCGATTCCCATGCTCTTTTCCATATTGCCAAAAGAAAACAGCAATTGCTCATACTCTTTGGAATTCATATAATCCTCTTCGTATCGAAGTCGCGCCATCTTAACCATATCCTGATAAATACTGCTAAGTTGCGTCGACAGTCGCCCTGCCATGGCAAGATAAGCATGTCCAAGCTCTTTCTCACCTAACTTCTCATACGCCATTGCCAGCTTATGATTAATCAAAAAAGCAGATTTCTCTTCCTGTTCTTGCTTAAGGGCCGACAATAAATACGGAATGGCATCCTTGTGTCGATTCTGTTCTATGTAAACGGTAGCAACATTATAATCAATAGAAGCCGCTATCCGCTTATCACCTCTTGATAATTCTCTGGTGCGCTTATACGCTTTCAACATGCCCTCCAGATTGCCTTGATTGCCATAGCAAACGCCCTCTAAAAAACTGATTTGCTTGGCTACCAGCAAAAAGCCTTCCTGCATAGCGCGTTCATAACCAACCCGGCAATCATTAAGCGCCTCCTGGTACTCACCTTCATTAAAAGCCTCGTACATCAACGCTTCGTATACCAGCGAGCAGTCCCGCACCTGACGTGCCTTTTGATATGCCTGTGTCCGTTCCTTTACCGTCTGTCCATACATACCCTTGGCCATGTAATAAAGAAACAGTGCATTCTCACTCATATAGTCGCGATATTGCTCCACGTTCTTTAATAAACGCTCTGCAACACCTTTATCATCCACACCGGCATTATATATGCAAAACAGCTGATACTCTATGGATACCTCACTGTTCTCCATCCTCTTTCGGTTCTTGTAAATCTGTTCTTCCATCTCGACTGTTGGCTCATGATGAAAAAACGCATCAAAATATTGAAATAAAAAGTCCTTATATTCCGCTATCTCTTCCGAATTACTGGTATATTCAATCTCTAACCGTTCAAACAGCTGTCTGATAATCTCGTCATTCGGTTCTGCGATTCCTGATTCAATCTTACTTAAATAAGATACTGCGCACACCCCTTTACAAAGCTGCTCCTGTGACATCTTCTGTTTCATACGATTTGAGCGGATTAAATAACCCATCATTTGATTCATTCCAAAGAATCCCCCTGTCTCTTTCTTCCTTAATTAGTTCGTTTATTATTTTAGTACACTTCACAACTTTAATCAATCATTTCTTTGCTTTTAGGAAAAATTTCTTTAAACCTAAACGAACTCCGGAATGAAGCTTTCCTTACAAGTCTCTCCTTCTTGTATGAATCCCTGTTCAACCCCAATGGAAATTGCGTAATCTACTACTTCATCGTATTCTTTTTCTGTCAATGTGCGATTAATCTCCGGATAATCAGCCACATGCCCATACGGCGTATACTGATTCATAATACTCAGATAAATCTGATTTCCATAGGTTTCGTATAAATACCGAATCACTTCTTTGCTCTCTTCTACAAAACCAGGCAACACCAAATGTCGCACCACAACACCCTTTTTCATTAATTCCCCGTCAAATACCGGTTGCGGGCACTGTGCAACCATTTCCGCAATCGCTGCCTTCGCTACCTGCGGATAATTCGGTGCATGAGAATAACGCGCCGCCAATTTCTCACTTCCATATTTCATATCCGGCAGATAAATATCCACAAGCCCTGCCAAAGACTGTATCACTTCTGCTTTTTCATAGGAAGAAGTATTATATACCACCGGAACAATCGGATATTTTTCCCGAAATATCTGCAAAAAGGGCACTAACGCCTTTGCATAATGACTCGGGGTAACCAGATTAATGTTGTGACATCCCTGCTTCATTAGCTCATCTACCTGTGCCAAAAGCTCCTCAAGACGGTATTCTATTCCCGCCTCTCCGTGAGAAAGCTTTTCATTCTGACAATATACACACCCCATATTACAGCCTGCAAAAAAGATGGCTCCGGATCCCTTTTCTCCACTGATACAAGGTTCCTCCCACATATGTGGGGCAATACGGCCGATTTTAAATGTTTCCCCAACATGGCAGTACCCATACTGTCCGTTTTTTCTATCCACATTGCAATTACGGGGACACAAATTACACTTGCTCATGTTTTAAAGCCCTGCCTTTCACAACTTCAAATACCGTCAACACCCCGTCTTTTACCGTAAAGTGCACATCGTATCCTGCAAAAAACACACCATACTTACGGTTCGGATCTTCTTGATATGCAGGACGCGGATCCTGTGAAAGCAATTTTATCACAGCTTTCTGCTTATCTTCCGAATATACGTTTCTTAATTCTTCCGGAAAAACAACGCTTAATTCATAATCCTTCACTTCGTGGGCAAATCCGCCTCTAGCCTCAGGGTGGCTATCCGTGTAAGGAATGTAGGGCTTAATATCATAAATAGGGGTTCCGCTTAGCTGATCAACCCCTCCTACAATTAATATCGGTCCATCTTTCTCATCAAAATACAATTTCTTTACTTTTACACAGGATAATCCGATAGCATTGGGATGATAGGGAGAACGTGTGGCAAAAACCCCCATACGGACATTCCCGCCAAGACGTGGAGGTTTTACCGTGGCGTTAAAGGGACGCTCATGATTTTCTGAAAACCCCCACAACAACCAAACATAATCGTAATCAAGCAAGCCACGAAATGCCTCTTTGCTGTGATAGGTTGGTGCAAAGACAATGCGTCCTTCTAACTCCTCTATCAGCCCGCTTTGACGCGGAATTCCAAATTTTTCTTCAAAATCGGTATAAATATATCCAATTGGTTCTATCTGCATATTTCCCTTTCCTTTATCAACGTTAAACGCCACGACAGAATCTCTATCGTGGCGTTTCTCATTTTCGGTCTTCAAACAAACATTCTAAACGTTATCATTATCCTCACGGGCTTCCACACCTGCCACAACGGAGGTTACGGTAGCCGCAACGACGACAACAACCGTTACAATAGCGATTCCGATAATACCAACTAATATCATGTCATCCCTCTTTTCTTGGAGAATTTAGTTACTTTTACTTAGCATCATTATAGCACACCATATCAAAAAAAGAAATGCTCTTTTTGTTGTTCACAATTTCTTCTCAGCCTGAATGTTTTTTTATCACATCTTTGTCCTATACTATAATCACCTTCATCTAACCTAAGCGAAAGCTAGGAGGAATACAAAAGGCAACCGTTCTTGTACCGGTTGCCTTTTTGCATATACTAATGACAATTTTTACAACTTCCGCAATCACCACAGCAGCCTTTGCCATTTTTCTTATCCTTACGCAGTTTGTAAATCGCAAGTCCCACGATAATTACTAAAATTCCACCTACGATAACATTTCCCATTTGATACTCCTTTCCTAAGCGGTCTGCAAATGGGTAGCGGCCTTTTTCTTAGCCGGTCGGAAAAGCAGATAGCCGAATGCGATTACAAGAATCAGGGCTACAACCGTGCCGATACCAAATGCTCCACCGGTGAAGAAAGTTCCCAACTGGTAGATACAAAGGGATACTACATAAGCTAAAATACACTGATATCCGATTGCAAACCAGAACCATTTTGCGTTATTCATTTCCCGCTTAATCGCACCCATCGCTGCAAAGCAAGGTGCACACAATAAGTTAAATACTAAAAATCCGTAACCTGCAATCGGTGTCATAACCGCTGCAAGATTCTTCCAATATTCGTTTCCTGCTTCAGCCACTTCACTTCCGTATCCGAAAAGCATACCGAAGGTTGCAACCACATTTTCTTTTGCCACAAGTCCGGTAAAGGCAGCTGCTGCCATTTTCCATCCCTGACCACCCTGGGTCCAACCAAGAGGTGCAAAAATCCATGCAATAGCAGATCCAACTTTTGCAAGAATGGAATTGTCAAGCTGTGTTTCCGGATCCAACATGCCGAAGCCTCCATCAACAAATCCAAAGTTCATCAAGAACCAGACTACGATGGTAGACAATAAAATTACGGTTCCTGCCTTCTTAATAAAGGAGTAAGCTCTCTCCCACATACTACGAAGCACATTTCCCACCGTCGGCATATGATATGCCGGCAACTCCATAACAAACGGTGCCGGGTCACCCACAAACATCTTTGTCTTTTTCAAAATTACACCAGAACAGATAATCGCTGCCACACCAACAAAGTAAGCACTGGTACTTACCCAGCCGGCATTTCCGAAAAATGCACCGGCAATCAAACCGATAATCGGTAATTTCGCACCACACGGAACAAACGTAGTGGTCATAATCGTCATCTTACGATCCCTATCGCTTTCAATGGTACGGGATGCCATAATTCCAGGAATGCCACAACCACTACCGATTAACATCGGAATAAAGGACTTACCGGACAATCCAAAACGACGGAAAATTCGATCCATAATGAAAGCTACACGTGCCATATATCCACAAGCCTCTAAGAAACCAAGGAAAATAAAGAGCACAAGCATCTGCGGAACGAATCCAAGTACCGCACCTACACCGGCTACAATACCATCATTGATGAGTCCTGTCAACCAGGCTGAACAATGAATGCTCTCTAAAAAGCTTCCCATTGCAGCATGAAGTCCCGGAATAAACGGTCCA
>SVEW01000008.1 GCA_015057205.1 Lachnospiraceae bacterium
ACCCTACCACCGCTTTGCCATCTTTCCCTTTCCCAGCGGTAGGTTTTTCTTTTTCACGTTTGTACCCTACCACTGCTTTGCCTTCTTTCCCTTTCCCATCGGTAGGTTTTTTCTCTTTCACCTCTATACCCTACCACCACTTTGACATCTTTCCCTTTCCCAGCGGTAGTTTTTTTCTCTTTCACCTCTATACCCTACCACCACTTTGCCTTCTTTCCCTTTCCCAGCGGTAGTTTTTTCCTTTTTCACGTTTGTACCCTACCACTGCTTTGCCTTCTTTCCCTTTCCCAGCGGTAGGTTTTTTCTTTTTCACGTTTATACCCTACCACTGCTTTGCCTTCTTTCCCTTTCCCAGCGGTAGGTTTTTCCTTTTTCACGTCTATACCCTACCACTGCTTTGCCTTCTTTCCCTTTCCCAGCGGTAGGTTTTCCTTTTTTCACGTCTATACCCTACACTTTCTTTCATTTCCAAAATGTATTATACTAAATATAGCAATCATTGTATCTTAGCTGTTTTCCTCAGGGAATTCAGCTTCGTATCCGCAAACTGTAAACAACAAAATAAAAAGGATAAATCTATTATGGAACAGAAAATCAACGATTTGTTAGCTGAAAAATTTCCCTTATGGAGCACGCTTTCAGATGATGAAAAAAAACAGCTCTCAGAAGGTACTGCTTTTCGGCAATACAAAAAAGGAACCATCATACATCGGGGACAAGGGGAATGCAACGGCATTATGCTTGTAGAGGAAGGACAACTTCGCCCCTTTATTGTTTCACCGGAAGGGCGGGAAATCACCTTGTTTCGAGTGAAAGCCGGAGAACTGTGTTTAATGACCGCTTCCTGTCTGATGGATGCCATTGCAACGGATATTATGGTGGAGGCCGTGAAAGATACCACCGTGTTGCAAGTGCCTTACCCACTGTTATCCCCTCTTTTGAAGACCCACATGGAGCTGGAATTATACTTGTATAAGTGTGCCACCGAAAAATTTTCAGACATGTTATGGTTTTTGCAACAGATACTTTTCTTTAGCGCAGATCAGCGAGTTGCAAAATTTTTATTACAGGAAGGTACAGATACCCTTTCCTATACCCATGAAGAAATTGCAAAAATGATTGGAACGGCCAGAGAAGTTGTAAGCCGTATTTTAAAATACATGGAAGAAGAAGGTCTTGTAAAACTATCCCGTGGAAAGATAACCATTCTTGATCGGGCAGGCCTTGAACTTATGTGACCTGAGTCACATACACAGCCCCTGTGAACTGCTATACTAACAGTGCACAGGGGTTTTGTGTAATCAATTACAATAGGAGAAATATTCTTAATATGCGATTGCTTCCTCTCGCGTCAACCAAAAATGGATTCCTGTCGTAGAATCAAACCACCGATCTTCATTGAAGTTCTTTACTTCCACCCACTGTCCTTTTCGGTAGACAAAATTGTCATCCACCAAAGACCAGGCTTCGTCAAAACTTTCTGTTGCTTCGAAATTCCATATGGAAAGCACCTTTGCCTTACTTGCCCGGCAAGATGGTCGCGTGGCACTGGTGCGCTTTGCATCTGCAGGAATCAAAAGTTGTACCAACCGGTCACCGAAGCACTTCTTGTATCCTAAAATGGGACCGGTTGCCGGACAGTACATCTGAAACCATTTTGTGGTATCATCTGTAACAACATCCGTTAGATCCGTATGTTCCAGTACCGCAGAATAAAAATCCACACCTCTGCAGTCGCATCCTTTCAAACTGCCCTCCCTAAGGCAGGTTCCAACAAGTTTCGCCCCGAACAAATTGCACTTTTCGAGAACAATCCCGTCTAAAAGGGCATTCTCAAAAATTGCTCCTGACAAATTTGTCCGGTAAAACTTCACATTAAAAAACGCACTTTTGCTAAAATCCACTCCATGAAGATCCATTCCGGACAAATCCATATCGCGAAACTCTGCTTCTACCAGATTGGACCGTTTCCGACTCTCCTCATTTTTGATTGTCTCCTGCACTTCCTCCCAAAAAACTTGTCTCATGTAATCCTCCTATCCCAGATAAGTCAACATCCCTTCCTGTTTCCGGACTATTCTTCCATGTTTTCGTTCATTCCAAGCAAATACTTTTCCAATAATTCTTTATTTCTATCCATCATCCGTTTTGTCGCTTTATTTTTTTCATCCAATTCGGAGCCCAGTTGGGTAATTTGATGTTGCATAATGGTCATAGTCTTTGCCATACTGCGCATTATCTGTAATACCGAGCTTGGGTTTTCACGGACAAAATCATACATTTTATCCTCATCCACTTTAAATAACATCAATTCTGAATAGGCAACCACCGTATAGAGCGCCGGTTTTTTAGCCAATAAACCGAACTCTCCAAAACACTGTCCCTCCTTTAGAATTGCCAAAAGAACTTCATTTTCCGTTCCATAGCCTGTATACATTTCTGCCCTGCCATTTAAAATCTTATACATAACCGGACACACTTCCCCTTCTCGTATCACAATCTCCTCTGCAGGAACTGTAATTACATATGCATCCCTTTCGTTTTTCATTTCCATAAGCGCTCCTTTCATTCCTGTATATTCTCACAAGCCGCCTTTGTGCAGTATGCATAATTTTTCCAGGCAATTATTGTTACTTTTGTCAACACTTCCCTACGCAATTATGCTATTATACTATATGTAAACCCCCCAATACATTATATAATTTTTGCTAACCCCATAGTAAAAATACCTTCTCCTAAAAGACAACCGATCGACAGGTTGTCTTTTTTTTGCTTACACACGTTGCCCTTTGTTTTCACCCTCCGCCTTTAAAGCCTTTTTATTCTCATACATTTTCTTATCCGCACGATGAAAAACCTCAGCAACGGTACTGTCGTTTTCATACTTGGCCATACCTGCTGCCACAATCACCTCACCGGTTATCTTATGGATAGCATTTAACTTCGCAATCTCTCCTATAAGTTCTTCGACTCTGTCATAGTCCTGATCTCTGGCAACCACCGCAAATTCATCTCCTCCAAGACGGAATACGGGACTTTGCTTAAAGGTATTGCAAATCATTTTACATCCGTCAATGATATACTGATCACCGGCTTGATGTCCCAGAGTATCATTCACTTCTTTCAGTCCATTGATGTCACAAACAATAATTGCAAACTCTAGCGTTTTATCCAGTGCTATTTGCCTGTTTAACTCTGCCTCTAATTCAAGATAAGGCAACTTCCGTTTCACACCAGTAAGCTCATCAATGGTCGCTTCCGTTGTCACCTCTGATAGGGTCTGCTCGTACTCTCTTTGCCGCATCACTTCATCTTCAATGTTGATAATGCCCAAGATGATTCTGTCTTCTTCTTTTTCCTGTATCTTCGTGGCCTTCAAACGCACATGCACCGGTCGTCTTTGTACAAGAAGGCGATATTGCAAGGTAAATATACCGTTTTTTTCTATTTCATTCAAAATCAAGTCCTTTTTAAAGTGTTCAAAAAAGTATTTTCTATCCGGCCCATACACCACCAATTGGGCATTTTTGCAAGATTCTTTATAAAAATCCTCTCCCTCTGACAACGCACCAATAGAATTGAACGCATCTGTCGTACTGTATTGTATAAATGCATCCGTCATCGGGTCTACCGCATATATCGCCAAAAAATCTCCCGCAAGGGCTGCAATACGATAAAATGCTCTGCTTTCTTCCCGCACTCTCTCTAACGCTTCCTTTTGTCGCATCTGCGCGTCCACATTATTTACACCAATAATAATATTATTTCTGCCATTTCTGACTTTAATGATTTTCATGCTTACATAGGTAGGCTCACCACCTTCGATAATTCGATAGGTAAACGTAAAAGACCCATTGTCCTGTAATGATTTTTCAATATTTGCTTTATTAAATACCTTAAAGAAATCCTCCTGGTCAGCTTTGTACAGAGTCTTTTTTGCTGTCACCTTAGCTGTTTCAAAGAATTTTATTCCAGCCTTTTCAGCGGTTAGATTTCGATTAAGACCATCCGCATGGTATTCCACATAATCTCCGGTATCCATATCCACAAAATATAAATAGATGTAATCCTCCGACAACGCCCTTGCAATATAATTGTAAGTAAGAGAAAGGCTGTCCTCCGAGCTATCCATTACAGATAAAATAACAACCATCACTGCCGCTACCTGGGTAACCGGATTTACCGCAACACGCCACACCAAGAGTTGCAAATTCATCCCCCTCTGAGTTCGTTCATCAAAAACAACGCTTTTTCCATCTTCAGCACATCTCATTACGGCCGCCAATGTGTAACGTCCCGGTTTTCCACGATAATCCGATATCTTATATTCTATTTTCATAAAAGAATCCGATAAATTTCGATTTGCAAAGTCTTTATAATTGTTATTGCTTCGAACAATCTTCACCTTATCCTCGTTACATTCCACCAGCACCATCGGCCAGGTATCGAAAAAGTTATTCAAAGACGCATCTGCTGTTCGCTGTGCGGAAATCTCATAAAAATTTACTTTTCCTAATTTATCGTAGTATTCCGACTCCGACGGATTTTCAAATCCAATTTGAATCCCTTTGATGTTTCGTTCAATAATTTTTGCAAGTGGAATTGGCTTACAGAAAAAGTTTCCTTGAAGCATGGTACATCCAATGTCTTTTAAAAAATCAACTTGTACTTTCTTTTCAACACCTTCCGCTATGGTATCCATGCCAAGGGCCAATGCCAATCGAATAAGTTCAGTAAGAATGATTTTTGCTTTTGGCCCATCTTCAATCCGCTGAATAACCGTTTTATCTATTTTTATCAAATCTACCGGTATCCGTTGCAGAATCATAGGGGAAGAACCCCCGCTGCCATAATTATCCAACCAAACCGTAAAACCGCTTTCTTTCAACCGGGTGATTGCCTTAATCATTCGTTCAAACTCCTTGCCTATAACACTTTCCGCTATCTCGATTACCAGCTTATCCCGCGGAATTGAGGCCTCATCCACACGTTTGATAATCTCCTCAATGATATCTCCGGTATAGAAATCTGCCCACGACAAATTAACGGACTGGGGTACTACATACAACCCGCTATCCGCCTGTTCTTTCATTTTTTCCAGTACTCTATCAACCACATATAGGTCAAGTTTATAGGTATTTCCTGTTTTCTCTAAAGCAGAAATAAAATCCTGCGCTTCTAACAAATTTCCCTCTGCATCTTCCCATCTTGCAAAGGATTCCTCAACACATACCCTCCCATTTGCATTTCTCACTATCGGTTGATAATACACTTTTATTCTCTTTAATTTCAAGGCTTCGTCAAGATTATCAATAATGTACTGTTCTCTCAAAATGAAACTCCTTCCGGAAAAAAAATATCGCTTATACTACATTTTAACATATACATAGTACAAACGATATTTTTTAATAAAGTATTTAGATATTTTTCACACAATCGTCTAATATAACTGAAAATAAAGTCTGCATCCCAGCCTTTAACGAATCTATTGAAATCCACTCTTCTCTGGTATGCTGTAACTCTCCTAGATAAATGCCAAAACATACCGCCGGGATTCCCTTCGATAACGGGATATTGCAATCTGTAGATCCACTGGTAAAATCCGGTTCCACGCCGGTAAAACTCACTAATTTCTGTTTCACATAATCCGATAATTCTGCCTGCAAAACCGCATCCACCGCCCCCATTCCCGGACGATCTCCAATTACCTTTACATTTACAGTTGTTTCATCGTCAAGTTTCCACCTGGTACCATCCATAAGTTCCATCCTTACCTGCATAGCATCAGCTAAGGCATCCTCGGCACGCTTACGCATAACTTCCATATGTTCCTGTCTATCCGAACGGTATTCAAACAAAAACGTGGCTTTTTGCGCAATGGTATTCACCGATGTCCCCCCGGAAATCTGTCCCACATTATAGGTAGTCTTTCCCGGCAAATCATCAACTTTCATCTCGTAAAGGGCCTGGATCATCTTCGCCGCCAGGGCAATGGCATTTTTTCTACCAAAGGCATTGAAAGAGTGGCCGCCTATTGTCTCAATTGTGAATTCATAGCGTTTCGACCCTACCGCCCGATTTACCACATGGTCTGTGCTTCCGTCAAAAGCAATATGGCGCTTTATCGTATTTTCATACCGCTGATAGGCTGCCCACATGCCCTTTAAATTTCCAAGACCCTCCTCACAGCTGTCAAATACATATACCACCGGATGCTTTGTCTTGAGCCCCAGTTTATGCAAATACTTTAATGCAAGTAACATTCCACAGGCATTGGCAGTATCATCTCCCACGCCCGGGCCAAACAATTTGCCATCTTCCTGACGTACCGGTATGGTGTCTGTATCCGGAAATACCGTATCCGTGTGGGCCGTGTACAGATAAAAGCCTTCTTCCGTTTCCGCTTCACTTATTTCTACCAAAACATTCTTAGCTTCATCCACAAACGGCTCATAACCGCAGTCTGTCAGGTAATTCAGAATAAACTGTACGCGCCTATCTTCCTGATGAGACGGAGCCGGTATGGCGGTTAATGTCTTAATCAGTTCCACCAACTCTGCAATCATCTCATCTGTGACTGTAATTTCCATTCTTATTCCTCGTCCTGGTGATGCTTGGTAATCTTCTTCTCGATGGTTAATACATCCCCCTCCGGTCTGTATACAACCTTGATATAAGATGCCACATAAGGCGCACCTGCCTTAACCGCAATATGCTGACACTCTTTGACGATATCCATTAATTCGTCATAATCTCCCTCAATGGTGGTCTCAAATGGTCCTACCGAACAATTTAATCCTGTACTCTTAATATAGGCAATCACCTCATCCACAATACGAATCAGTTCTTCTTCATTGGTTGTTTCAGGCAAAACCTGAATTGCTACGCTTGCATTCATGTCTACTTCTCCTCTCTCACGCAATCACTTCATAGTCGGTTGCAAAATTCTCTGCAATCACTATTCATTGTACTGCTAATGTGAGCGTTTTTCAACATTTTCAATAATCAAACTGTCGATAATACCTGCGTATCGATAATGGATGTCGAAGAAACAGTTCCATATAGGTATCCACTCTGGCGTTCACTGCCCGCATAATCAGATGCGACAGACTGCCACGATACTTTTCACTGATTCCTTCCATCGCGTATTCCCGTGTATCAATAATCGTATAATTTCCGTTTACTTTTGGCAAAAACCTTGCTACACGCTCTGCCAACGGACGTTGCTCATCCTCTCCTATAAACAACGTCACCGGCGTATCGGCAACAATTATTTCCTGCATTCCATGAAAAAATTCCTGGCAGCTGATAGATTTTGTTCGAATCCACATCTGTTCTTCCCAATAACACATGGCGTAAGAATAGGTGGCACCATACTGATTGCCGGAACCAATAAAATAGTGCGGCAGGTCCCGATGCTCATTCAAAAAAGCCACCTTTTCTTTTGCATATTCATAGGCCCATGCGTCCGCCTCTTTCTCAACCTGCACCAAGTCTTTTGCCAAATACTGTTCCATTTGTGCGTTGTATTCTTCGTAGTCAGCAAATTCGCCATTTTTATACATCAAATAATTGGCAACCATATAAAACTTTAGCTGCTCATTCATTGGATACACAATCAGATAATCCTGCTTATCCGCCTCTGTCAGTGTCGAACCCGGCGTATCAATAAACGCAAATACTCTTGCACCCATGGATTTGACTTTTTGTACCAACTTCACCATTTCACCGGTGTTACCGGAAACCGAAGAATAAATCAAAACAGATTTTTTCGTAAATCGTTTATTTCCTGTAGTCAAAAATTCCGCTGCATTTTCCACATAAACCGGAAGACTTGATTTTCCACGCATATACACTTCTACCTGCATACCGGAAGCATAGGTGCCTCCAATACCCATAAAATATATTCCGTCAAATCCTTCTTCCCATAATTTATCTACAATTCTCTCAATTTCACCACGAAGCGCCAGCGCGCCGTTTACACTGGCAATTTTTTCTTTCTCATTAAAATCACGTAGGCTTGGCTCTTTTTTTTCAGCCCATATACTATTTCTTTCAATCATGTTCAATCTCCATCCTGTTTATGGTTTAAAAAATGAACTTTGAAACTACACCGATTGCCCCGGACATAATTCTTATTAAATTCAACCACTCTACCCTTATCATCATAAGACGTGCTCTGAAAAAAGAGCGCAGGTGTCTGGGCCTCCATCTTCAAAAGCTTCGCGTCCGCTGCATTCGGTATCACCAAATCAAGGGTCTCTTCCGCTCTTACAAGATGTACGCCAAACATTTCATAGATCTCATAAATCGAAAACATATTCAAATCGATACCACTTAGCTTCGGCACCAAATACTTTGGAATATAGATTTCCTCTAAAGATATGGGTTCCTTATTCGCCAGACATAATCTTCGAATGTAGAATAGATGTTCCTCCGGTTTTATCCGAAAAAGTGAGGCATACAGATTCCCTGCTTCCCTTACATATTTATTTAGAATCGTAATAGATGGTACCAGATTTTCTTCTAACATAGTCTGAGAAAATCCTTTTAAATCATCCATATTTCGCTGTATCATTTTTTCCATTCTTTCTGTGTAATTCCAATCATAAAACTACCATGCGCCAAAATAGCCCAAGGTTTCTGTTGCTGTTTCCGCCCCCAAAGCCATGGCCTCTTCCAGGCTTTTTCCTTTTTGTATGCCAGTCAAAAAGCCGGCGATATAACTATCCCCTGCCCCCATACTGTCTACCAGATTCTCGCAGGCTTTAATGCCGCCTTTAACAAACCGTTTTCCATCAAAACAAAGGCTTCCCTGACTTCCCAACATGGCAATCACCATTATAGGTCCTTTTTTCTGAATCCCCATCATTTTTGCACGTACAGCAGGTGTATCCCCTTCATCCGCAGAAAAAAAGAGATAATCTGTATAAGGTATGGCCACATTTGCAGCCACTGCATCCGGTCGATTTGCGCAATCAAAAGCCGTCACTATGCCGCGCCCTTTCAGTTGCTCAAAATAGCCTTCCATGCGTCCCCACAAATCTGCTACTACCATATCCTGCTTGGATATAAATTCCATATCCTCTTCACTTAAAGCAAAGTCCGCCAACACTCCCTCCTCGTAAGCACCAAATACACGCTCACCATCTATGAGACGAACCTGGGATACGGCTGTTTTGCCTTCTTTTACGTACAGATGCGACACATCCACGCCCTTCTTTTCCATAGCCTCCTGCATTTGTTGCCCATACGCATCGTTGCCCACAGCACCGATATACGCAGCCGTTCCGCCAAGACGGATGGTGTAGACTGCCATATTAACGGGACCTCCTCCTGCGAAAGCTTTCCCGCCATCCATATTGTTATAGTAATCAATGCAATTACTTCCGATTGCCGCTAACTTCATTGCACGCCTCCATTTTTCTCAAATTCCACTGTCAAAACGCTGGAAAATTGCACCTGATCAGCGCGTGCCAGGATTCGAAAATATTCAATTATCCGTTCCTCGTCATCCCGGGTTACGCCTTCAAGACGAAACACTGCCTGGTTTTCTTCTATTTCCAACCATTTAGCCTCCTGTCCGGTTACATAGGCAATTCCAATTTCTTCGCTGCCCTTCTCCGGAAATATTCCATTCTTTTTTAAAATTTTGTATAGGGATTCATCTGTAAAATTATGCTTCTCTATCCCCTGGCACAGGGAGTGATTCAAGAAGCTTTCCTCGATTCGAAACGGAATGTTGTTTTTTCTGCGAAGACGTATCAAATGAAATACCTTCTCTCCTTGCGGGATACCCAACTTTTCTGCCAACAAGGCATCTGCATCCCGCAATTGGGACCAAACCGTCTCTGTCCACAAAAAGTTTCCCGTACCACGCAAGGATTCTGTTGTTGATTTGGCATCCTGTAAATTCATCCGAAACTTCGGAGGAGCTACATACGTTCCGGATCCCACCGCACTATACAGGATTCCCTCTTCTATCAAACGTTTGATAGCAGAACGAAGGGTGGAACGATTCAGGTCCCACATCGCACACATGTCCCTCTCTCCCGGCAACTTGGCGTGAGAACCCAGTTTGTTTTCCTTAATATACCATTGTATCTGCTCAATTGCATAATCTCTTGGTTTAATCTTTTTAATCTGTTCCACTATTTGTCTCCTATCCCTTTTTGAACTCTTCGGCCGTTGAATTCTATACCAATTTTACCAATTCTCTATTTTAAAATCCATATACGATTACTCTAAAAATATCTGGAATTTTTATTCCAATTTCCAAAATCTATCCACTTTGGTTCCCCAAAATCATACCAATTTAGTTATTTTTCACATATAGAAAAAGCATCCGGTTCTCATCCGGATGCTAAACACATTTACGCTACATACGAAGCATTAATTCTTTATCTACTACCACCCCATCCCGATAGTACACTCTTGGAACCCGCTTGCTAACAGCGCAGGTAAGTTCATACGGGATGGTATCTGCAAGTTCTGCTAAGGTATCAATGGAATTCTTTTCGCCAAAAATCTCGACCTCACTTCCAACATCTACCCCCATCATATCCGTAATGTCAATCATACACATATCCATACAAATCTTACCGCGCAACTTGGCCGGTCCTTCTTTGGTATACAGACTGCACTTGTTTGACAAACTACGTAAAAATCCATCCGCATATCCGTAGGGCAACACCCCGATACGGGTCATTTTATCCGTTTTAAAAATTCCACCGTAACTAATGGCCGTTCCCGCCGGATAGATTTTAATGGTACTTACGGTAGTCTTCATAGTCATAGCCGGTTTTAGTCCCATTTTATGGGCGAATTCACCGTATCCATAAAGCAACAATCCAGGGCGCACCATATCCAAATACGTTTCGGGAAATCTGGCCACTGCACCGGTATTCGCACAGTGACGAATAGCAAATTTCACCCCTCTTTTCTTCTCCACTGCTTCAATTACTTCTGAAAACAATGCAAACTGATGCTTTGTATACGCATCAAATTCCGGTCCGAATTCATCCGCCACTGCAAAATGGGTAAAAATACCCTCCGCATCCAATCCCGGCATCTCACAGGCCTCGATAATGCCCTCCACGCCGGTTCCAAAATGCTCCCCGTCGCATAAATATCCCAAACGAGACATTCCTGTATCCACCTTAATATGAACCTTCAGTATACCACCGCACTTACGCGCCTCAGCACTGTATTCTTCTGCTTTTGCTTTGCAGGTAACGGCCTGGGTAATCTGATAATCTATCAAACGTCCAACCTGTTCCTTTGGAGTATGTCCCAGTATCAAAATCGGCATGGTAATTCCGTTAACACGAAGCTCTAATGCCTCGTCCGCACTACTTACTGCAAGATAATCTGCTCCTACCTCCTGTAAAAGCTGCCCTACCTGTATACTTCCATGTCCATATGCATCTGCCTTCACAACACCAAGGAATTTCACATCCTTGCCAATTTTTTCTTTAATTTTCTTATAATTATAGGCGATGGCATCTAAATTGACCTCTGCCCATGTTCTTCTAAGCGTCGATTCCATTTCTTACACCTTTCTTTAGTACTTATACCCACTCGCCTCTAACCACAGCACATAGCTGCTTTGCGAATGAGCATGCTTAAACTTATTGCTTGTCATACCATCTGTAAATAATTTCCCCAAAACATACTGTGCCTTCGTATTGAACACTGCAACCTTCAGTGCGTTTCGCAGTCCTTCCCGATAATTGCCGGAAAGGGTATAGCCAATCCCTTTTTGAAAAAAGAATGACGGCGACGGCAGATAGCCGTACCCTCGTACATAGGGTCGCTCATAATATTCTTCCTGCGATTTGCCTCCATAACGGACAAACGCATTTACCAGTGCTATTTTGCCTTTTTTGGTGTACCCTTCATACGCTTTTCCTGTCAGTTTCTTAAATGCCTTCATCATCACTTTTTTACTACGAATCGGCAAAACCACATCTTTGCCATAGCGTCGATAGCCCCACTTCTTTGGTGCTACTTCCGTCACAAAATCACCCGGATTTAGAAAATTCACAATATTTAAGTACCCCTTTCTTACTCCCTGGGTAGAAACCCTTGGAGAAGCAAAGGTAAAGGCATACACTCTGGAAGCCGAATACTTTTCTGTCATTCGCTTTGCAAAAAGATTCGCTACTGCACCACCACGGCTATGCCCGGTAATCCAGAACTTTAAATTGCTAACAATGCCATTTTGCTGAAGATAATGACAAATTTTGGCATCCAATTCCTTTTCTGCCAGGGCGAAACCATGATGCGTTTTTCCCTTGCCGATATTAAAATTGCTTACCCATTCATAATTAAGTCCGGTTCCCTTTATCCACACTGCAATCAGATTAAAATCACGTATCCGCTTATATCCAAGACAAAACGACACGTGATCGTTATCTCTGCGGGTTGCATGTACGTAATCATACACGTAATGAAACCCAAACTTCTTCATCAGCTTAATGGCATAGCGCCGTTTATAGGTTGCTCCTGCCGCCACCATAGACGTGTGGGCCAGGGATTTGTGAAGAGCTGATAATGAGCCTGTACTGGTTGGTGGCTCTGAAAAATAGGAGTCGGTATATCCTACGGTAGCCTTAAATGTCTTTCGAAACGCCCCGTCCCGGTATTCTACCTGCATCCACTCCTCCGAGTTTGCCGGATTGTAATCGGCTCCCTTAACCGGTAACGGAATCAGAAAACAACATACAAGCAGCCCTACGAATACTTTCTTCATTTTCATGTAAAAATTCATCTGCGTACCACCTCGCTCTTCTATAGTTTATTATAACAGACTGAAACATATTTTACCACATTGGTAAAAAATGACAAGACCTTTAAAAATCTACACCATGTGTGCATTTTCCAGATTTTTCCATACTTTTAGTTTCTTGTGAATTGGCGCACATAAAGTTAGGCTAGTCATATACGATTTACAAAGGAGAACCCACTATGAACTTATCTACAGAGATTGGTAAACGCATTCGTTTTTACCGCAACCAATGTGAACTTACACAAGAAGAGCTTGCTGAAAAATGTGATGTACACCCAACTTACATTGGTCAGTTAGAACGTGGCGAAAAGACCCCATCTCTAGATGTACTCTTTCGCATTTCGAAGCATCTACAGGTATCCATGACCTTTCTGTTAGATGACGTAGAAACGATACTTTCTTCTAAGAGCAGTTCAACGTTCAATATCTACCAACGTGTGATGCAACTTCCAAGCAAAAAACAAAAGGCGCTAATTGAAATATTAGATTGGATGGATCAATATTTAAAATAAGAGCAAATGCGAGAAAGTCATCTAACTTTCTCGCATTCTTTAGTCTTTCTTAGATTCAATTATCAACAAGATTCCGGCTTCAAATTCTATACTGGCCGTCTTTTCTACTATTTCATTGCTGACACATCGCGCTATACCACTTGGCAAATCATAATCTGTTACGTTGTATTTTAACCCTCGTAATGTCAAGTTCTTTACACATCCGGAAAATGGTATCAGGGAAAGATAATACCCATACTGTTCCTCACGTTGTATCCGAACCGGTCGGTTCACCATGCGAATACGATTACCCGGGTCTACCAGATAACAAGGCACATTTTCCTTTAATGCAGTATACAAAAGTTGGATATTTCCAAGCACATGGTCCATTCTGCTTCCGGTAGCACCGTAAATCGTGATGCTATCAGCTTTAAGGCCTATTGCCTGCATAATCGCCAACTCTGTATCGGTTTCATCTTTTTCTGATGGATGTCGGTCAATAACCGCCCTGCCACGCTCTTCCAGTAAAGCTAATGTCTGTGGATGTACAGAATCAAAGTCACCAACAACATAATCCGGCTCAAAACGACTGTGAAGAAAAAAGTCTGCACCGTGGTCCACTGCTATCAGCACATCGTATGCTTCTTTTTCAAGTTGTGCCTCAACAAACTCCTTCTCCACTGTTCCACCGGTAACGATTCCTACCTTCATTATGCCAGTTTTTCTAAAAACGCCTTAACATTTGCAGCAGCATCATTCTTAAAGACCGCACTGCCTGCTACAAAGACATTGGCTCCTGCCTGTTTAATTTCTTCCACGTTCTCCAGGTTGACACCGCCATCCACTTCAATGTCTACCGAGAGATTTCGTTCTGTAATCATACTACGCAAACGACGTACCTTCTCTGTGCAGTAAGAAATATATTTCTGTCCACCAAATCCCGGATTTACGCTCATGATTAATATCATATCCACTTGTTCTAACACATATTCAATGGTAGACAAATCCGTTGCCGGATTCAGAGCTACCGCCGCCTTACAACCTGCATCCTTAATATGTTGTATGGTACGGTCTAAATGCTTGCAAGCCTCCTGGTGTACACAAATAATATCTGCCCCACACTTTGCAAACTCATCCACGTAACGATCCGGTTCTTCAATCATCAAATGTACATCAAAAACCTTCTTCGTTGCAGGACGAATGCTTTTAATCACCGGCATTCCAAAAGAAATGCTCGGGACAAACAATCCATCCATTACATCAATATGCACATACTGTGCACCTGCTTCATCAATTGTCTTCACTTCTTCTGCCAATCGGCCAAAATCAGCCGACAGCAATGATGGTGATAAATAGTAATTCATTGCCTTTCTCCTAATATCGTTTTACATTTTTAAGCTCTTCGAATAAGAGTGTATAATTTTCATAACGTCTCTTTGCAATTTTGCCATCTTCCACAGCCAATTTTACCTGACAGTCCGGCTCACTCACATGATTGCAACCCGGGAATCGACATCCCCTTTCCAACTTGCTAAATTCGTCGTAAAAATCTTTTAATTCTTCTTTTTCCAGTTCGTTTATATAAAGTGTCGAGAATCCCGGTGTATCCATAATATAACTAGACCCGGAAATGGGAATCAACTGCGAGTGACGGGTGGTATGCTTTCCTCGTTCAATCTTGGTACTGATACTGCCGGTCTCCATTACCGTGTTTCCCTGTAAAAGATTAATCAAGGAAGATTTTCCGACTCCCGAAGGACCGGCCACTGTAGAAGTCTTTCCCAAAAGCACTTTCTGCAACGCCTCTAGGCCCTCCATTGTTTTTGTACTGGTAAACAACAGCTGGCTGCCACATCCTGCATAGATGGCACGAATAGACTCTCTTTCTTCTTCCGTAAGTAAATCTGCCTTATTAATGCAAATTATCGTTTTCGTATGTTCCATTTGCATTCGAATAAGAAAACGATCTAATAAATTATAATTGGGATCCGGCTTCTTTCCTGCAAATATAACAATAGCCTGATCCACATTACTCACCGCCGGGCGAAGCAACTCATTTCGTCGGGGAAGTATCCGAATAATGTTCCCTTTCTTTTCTTCCTCGTTCAAAATCTCTAGCTCTACGTCATCGCCAACCAACGGCTTCATTTTCTCTTTGCGAAAAATTCCTTTCGCTTTGCACTCGTAGATACCGGATTCTACTACATGAACGTAATAGAATCCGGCAATCCCTTTCACTATTTTTCCTTGCATATTCTCTCTTATTATTTCTTAAAAGTAATGCTGCTTGTTTCTACTTCCGTATAGGAGTCTCCGTCATCCTCGTCATTTACGTATGTCCAGACAATCTTAAGGGTACCAGAAGATTCCGTTAACCCATTAACCGAAATCTGCTTCGGGAAAGAGGATGTCTGGGTACTGTATACGGTTGCACCGCCTGCGGTAATCTTGATGGATGCAGACTGAACATGGTAATTGGCACCACCCTTTTCTACATCATCCGCTTCATTGATAACCGCGCTATAGGAATAGTACGTGGTCTCTGCTCCAAGACTCACAACAATCTTAATGGTGCTGCCTGGTGCTGCCTTATCTTTTACTGACTGACTGATTACTTTGCCCTCGGCAACAGAATCATCATGCTTCTTGGATACACTGACATTAAAGCCTGCAGCCCGTAACGCACTTTTTGCTTCATTTTCTGTCTTACCTTCTACATTTGGAACTTCGGTCTCTTCACTTCCGCGGCTGACATATACCGTGATGGTATCGCCTGCGTGAACAGTGGCACCTGCTTCCGGAGTCGTAGAAATAACCTGACCGGCCTTTACCGTTGCATCGTATTTATATGATACAGATACTACCAGGTTATTCGGGTCTGCCTGCAATGTTCCGGTTGCTTCCGCTTCATCTTTTCCTTTGACATCCGGCAAAGCAAAACCTTTTTTACCTGCACAGATTACAACTTTGACCGTAGTATTCTTATCAACCATTTCACCCGGCTCTACACTCTGCCTAATAATCTGTCCTTCCTCATATTCTTCAGAACTTTCGGTTCCTTCCAACTGAATTCCCAGATTCTGTTCATTTAACAACTTCTGTGCTTCTTCAAATGTTTTTCCACGCACATCAATCATCTCAACCTTATTGGTTTCCTCTTCGGTCTGCTTATCTTCATCCTTACCTGACTTGCCAAAGTGGAACCAGTCAAGTACGGTTCCAAGAATCAGAACGACAACCACCAGCATAAAAATAGCTGCCACTATACCCATTATGGTAACTGCCTTCTCCATCTTCGGATTCATAAGTGGTGCCTCATCATCCTCGTCATCCTCTTCTTCAACCGGAACCGCTTTGCGATGTTCATCTCGTTCCTTATAAGGTGGGTCGTTTCGCAATTCTTCGTGTTTTCTTGCTCCCTGTTGAATCTGTTCCACTTCCTGCTCCGTTATTACACGGGTAGCTTCCCGAAGCGGTACACTTTCTAATACAACAAAATCCTCATCCGGATTAATCAATGCTTTTTTCAAATCAGCAATCAATTCATCCACCGAAGCATATCTGCGATCCGGACTCTTCTGGGTACATTTCAAAATAATCTTTTCCAGACTGATTGGTAAATCCGGTGTAAATGCACTCGGGCGAATGATTTCTTCCTGAAGATGCTGCAGTGCCACTGCAACTGCACTGTCTCCATTAAATGGGACACGTCCGGTCACCATTTCATACATCACGATACCAAGAGAGTATATATCGCTCTTAGCATCTACATAGCCGTTTCTTGCCTGTTCCGGAGACGTATAGTGTACAGATCCCATCACATCTGAATTAATAGTATTGCTGGTAGCAGCTCTTGCGATACCGAAATCTGTAACTTTTACCTTACCTTCCGTAGAAATAATAATATTCTGCGGCTTGATATCCCTGTGAATAATATTCTTATTGTGTGCAGCACGTATACCATTACAAGTCTGAATAGCAATACTGATGGCCTCTTTGTAACCGATGCGTTCCTTTTTCTCAATATACGTTTTTAACGTAATACCCTCTACATATTCCATAACAATATAATGCATCTTGTTCTCATTTCCAACGTCGTAAATGCTTACAATGTTTGGATTCTCTAACGATGCAGCGGACTGGGCTTCCGTACGAAACTTGGTCAGGAAGTTCACATCCTCACTGTACTCATTCTTCAGCACCTTAATGGCAACATTTCTTCCCAGCAAATTATCCATGGCTTTGTACACATCGGACATTCCGCCTGCACCAATCTTCTCTATAATTTCATAACGATCTGCAATATTCATTCCTTCTGTTATCATGTCCTCACCTCACTAGGGTTCAATCACTACAACCGTAATGTTATCCTTTCCACCGTTTTGGTTAGCGGTTTCTACTAACTTCTCGGTACGCTCAATGACATCTCGCTGACTGTTTATAATAATGCGAATCTGTTCATCCTCTATCATATTTGTTAATCCATCGGAACACATTAATATTCGTTCCTCTTCTGCAATTGGAACCTCAAAAACATCTACTTTCAATTCCTCCATCATTCCGATGGCTCTTGTTATCACATTCTTCTTCTCGTGGGTTCTTGCTTCGTCCGGCTCAAGCTCACCCAAACGAACCATCTTTTCAACCCAAGAGTGATCTACCGTAATCTGGCGAATTTCGCCGGGACTTACGACATACAAACGGCTATCTCCCACATTTGCTGCAACAAGACAATTATCATTAATTGTAGCAGCCACCAATGTAGTTCCCATTCCTTCCAAATTCTTTTCTTTGGCTTCCTTCATTACTTCTTCATTTGCAAAAGCAAACGCGTTTCGAAAGATTAGCTCAGGCTTTGTTTCCTTCGTATCTCGAATATACTCTATGACGGCTTCCAATGCTTTATGCGATGCACACCGGCCACCAACGTGACCTCCCATACCATCTGCAACAATAAACAGGTTCGGAAGATTACCAACCGGCATCTCAGATGTATAAAAACAATCCTGATTCTCCGCTCTCGTCAATCCAATATCAGTTAGTGCATGCGTCTTCATCTTCCCACCTACCTTTCCATGTATTTTTTTCGAAGCTGACCGCAGGCTCCATCAATATCGCGCCCCATTTCTCTTCTTATAGTAACATTTATCCCGTAATTTTCAAGTTTATTTTGAAAATCAAGAATATTTTCTCGATTTGGTTGTTTATAATCCCGCTCTTTTATAGGGTTTACCGGGATTAAATTTACATGGCAATTCATGTCTCCAATTAAGTCTTTCAGTCGGTTTGCATCCTCTACAGAGTCATTTACACCGGCCACCAGACTGTATTCAAAAGATATCCGTCGACCTGTTTTTCCAAAGTAATGCCGACAGGCATCTAACACTTCATGGATTTCGTACTTCTTCGCAATTGGCATCAATTTCTCACGTTCCTCCTGCGAAGATGCATGAAGGGATAATGCCAACGTAATCTGCAACTGCTCTTCCGCCAACTGATAAATCTTCGGCACCAACCCACAGGTTGATACGGTAATATTTCGCTGGCTGATATTCATCCCCTCTTCACTGCTAAGCCCACGCACAAACAAAAGCAAATTATCATAATTATCAAGTGGCTCACCTGTTCCCATGACCACCACGTTGCTGACACGCTCACCGCTTTCTTTCTGAATCTGGTAAACTTGTTCCAACATTTCGTGATGCCCGAGATTCCGCAGCCAACCATCTAAGGTTGATGCACAAAAGCGACACCCCATTTTACATCCTACCTGGGAAGATATACAAACGGAATTGCCATGCTTATACTTCATTAACACGCTCTCAACCACCTGATGGTCCACCAGTTCAAACAGGTATTTCTTCGTCCCATCTATTTTTGACTCCTGCACCTGTACAATCTTTGGCACTGTAAAGGTATATCCTTTCTCAACCAGAGCCTCTTTTAACTTCTTTGGTACATTGGTCATATCCTCTAAAGAGGATGCACTTTTCTTATGAATCCATTCAAATATCTGCTTCGCACGAAATGCCGGTTGGCCGATTTCTTTCATCAATTCAGCAAGTTCCCGGCTGCTTAATGCGGATAATTCCATGTTTCCTATTCTGCTCCCTTCTCAAGCAGGCAATAAAAAAATCCATCCTGCTTTCCATCCTTCGGTAACAACTGTTGTTGCACCTTTTTCGTAAATTCTTTGTGTTCCTTCAAAAAGGTCTCCACATTATCTTCATTCTCCAAACGATTAATCGTACAAGTTGAGTACAAAAGACGACCGCCTGGCTTCACGTACTGACATACCACCCGCAACATCTCCTGTTGAAGCAAGGCTAATTCCTTTACGTTCGCAAGTGACGTACGATATTTGATATCCGGTTTCTTCCGTAATACACCTAACCCGGAACACGGTAAATCTGCGATTACAAAATCTGCTTTCTCTACCATACTCACATCTAACTCCATTGCATCCTGCACGCTAACAACAATGTTGTCCATTCCGGTCCTGGCAATATTCTCTTCAATTAAAGCTACCTTCTTTGGAGAAATATCCCGAGCCATCACGATGCCGTAGTTTCCGTTCCCTACGCAATTTTCTTTCTCCTTCATCAGCATAGCCGCATGAATCGCTTTACCACCGGGTGCACTGCACACATCCATACCGACCTCTCCCGCCTGTGGGTCAATTACCGTAGCTACCTCCATGGAGGATGTATCCTGCACATAAAACAATCCTTCCACAAACTCCGGAATTGCCCCAAGACTATCGTAACCGGAAATGTACAATACATCAGGACGTTTCTCATGTTCTGAAACCGTAATATTTTGTTGTTCAAGTCTTTTTTTCAACGTTGCGGTATCCAGACGGTCAACCATTACCCTAACACAAGTTGGCCCTTCTGTCAAAAAGGCTTTTCCGATTTCTTCAATCTTTTCATCTGACATTGAGGTTCTCCACAATTGTGTCATCCAAGGCAAAATAGAATACCGTTTCTCCATGTATTCTTCAAAATCAGCTCTTTCCGGATACGTAATCTTGTCCAAGTTTCTGTCTATGTTGCGTAAAACTCCATTAACAAAACCTTTTAATCCAAAAAATCCTTTTTTTGTAGCCAACTTTACTGCCTCATTCACCGCTGCAGAATTCGGAACACTGTCCATATACAACATTTGGTACAATGCGCTCCTTAGTATTAGACGGATGACAGGCTTCATTTTTCTCACCGGGACCTTAGAAAATTGATTGATTATTCCATCCACCTCCGGCATACGTTCTAACGTGCCATGGCAAACCCTGGAAATAAAGCTTCTGTCCCGTTTATCCAGGTATGCGTATTTAGACAGGACATCCCGCATCACAATATGCAAAAATGCCTGTTCCTTCGTCACTGCCAATAGACAGTCTAAAATGACTTCACGTGTATTCACCGGATTAGTCATCTCTTCTTCCTCCACCAAAAAGAATCAACAATCGTAACAACTGTAAAACTGCAGATGCCGCACCTGCCACATAGGTAAGTGCCGCTGCTGTCAATACTTTTCTTGTCATGCGACTTTCTTCCACAGTCAGCATACCTGTCTGTTCTATCATCTGCATAGCGCGTCTGGAAGCATTAAATTCCACCGGCAACGTAACCATCTGAAACAATACCGCCAATGAAAAGCAGAAAATTCCTGCCTGAATTAGCAAAAACCCAATGCTATTGGTTGTTCGCATTCCACCTGCAAGCACACCAAACAAAATTAACGGCCAACTGATGGATGACCCAAAATTAGCAACGGGCACCAAAGAATGACGGAATGTTAGCGGAAAATATGCCCTGGCATCCTGAATGGCATGCCCGCATTCATGACAGGCAATTCCCACGGCCGCCACTGACTGGGAATTATACACACCATCGGACAGATTTACTGTCTTTGAACGGGGATCGTAGTGATCTGTTAACGTTCCCGCAACGTGTCGAATAGCCACATCCGTAATTCCTGCTGCACGAAGCATACGCTCCGCCGCCATGGCTCCGGTCAACCCCGACGCACTATATACACGAGAGTAACGTCCTACGGTTGTTTTTACCTTGGCCTGTGCAAGCAAGCACAGCACAACTCCAATCAATACCAAAAAAATGGTCGGATCAATACCAAATCCATAGCCGTAATAATATCCGCCCATGTAACTTACAATTTCCATGTCACACCTCCGAAACCTTTACTATGGCAAGGCTGTTTACACCCTCGCCTACTTAGAATGAGGTACGTTCCTCAACTCGGTATCCACGCAAAAATTCTTCACAGCTCATGCGTCTTTTTCCTTCCAACTGGATTTCATCCAATCGCAAAAAGCCTTCCCCGGTTTTTACAAAAATATGCTGTTTATCTACAAGTACCACTTCGCCGGTCGCACAATCAGCCGCTGCATGCTCCTTACACCGCTCATCTTCTTGTGCATCGGCAACCTTACATTTCCATACTTTTAATGTCTTGCCGGAAAGTCTTGTATGGGCACTTGGCCACGGACTCATTCCACGCACGAAGCGCTCAATTTCTTCTGCCGTTTGATCAAAATCCAAATGTCCCATATCCTTGGTGATTAACCTGGTCTTGGTGGCCGCCTCATGATTCTGCGGCGTATAGGTAACGCTTCCATCTTCCAACGCCTGTAACGTTTCAAGAAGCAACCGGGCACCGCACTCCATCAATCGATCAAACAAACTTCCTGCAGTTTCATCCTCCGCAAGTACATATTCTTCCTTCATCATGATATCACCGGTATCCAATCCCTCATCCATACGCATGGTCGTAACACCGGAAACCTTATCACCGTTTAACACTGCCCATTGAATTGGAGCTGCACCACGGTATTTTGGCAGTAATGAGCCATGTACATTAACGCAACCATAACGTGGCATATCTAAAATCTCTTTAGACAAAATCTGTCCAAAAGCAACAACTACTATCACATCAGCATCAAACTCTTTCAAATAAGCAACACTTTCCGCAGTCTTAATTCTATCCGGCTGAAAAACAGGAATGCCTGCCTTTACCGCCACTTCCTTAACCGGTGAAAAACTCACCTGATTGCCACGCCCCCTTGGCTTATCCGGCTGTGTCACAACCAAAACAACCTCATGCTTACTCTCAATTAATTTTTCCAAAGAAGGCACCGCAAAATCCGGTGTTCCCATAAAAATAACTTTCATATACCTCTATTCCTCTTCTCCATATACCACATCGTGAATAGTATTCCCTGCAAGTTCCACATACATATGTCCATCCAAATGATCTAATTCGTGACATACACACCGAGCCAAAAGTTCCTCTCCTTCAATAATATACTCCTGCATGTCAAGATCATACGCCTTTGCTTTTACATAATTCGGGCGTGTTACAACCCCTGCTTTACCGGGATAACTTAAGCATCCTTCTTCTCCTGTCTGCTCTCCGGATGTCTCTAAAATCTCCGGATTGATGAGTACCATCGGACCATCGCCAACGTCAATAACTACCATACGTTTTAAAATTCCCACCTGCGGTGCTGCAAGACCAACGCCCTGAAACTCGTACATGGTTTCAATCATGTCCTCTGCCAACTCCACAATACGTGGCGTAATCTCTTTAATCGGTTTACATTTTTTGGTTAGAATTTCATCACCTAACTCACGAATCTGTCTAATTGCCATATTATCCTCCTACTACGCTCCATGTATCGGGTCAAAATCAAACGATACGGTTCCGTAACGATAGCCGCTTTCTTCCCGATACTGTTCTATTTTATTTTTCATTTGAACTAATTGTTCATACTCCCTAGCTTTCAAATATATAGTCTTTCGATAGATATTGTTTAACTTCTTAATTCTCGCATCCGCCGGACCAATAACGATTACCGCCCGCTCTTCTTTAAACCGGTTGATTGCGTTCTCCATCTCCAATGCCAGTTTTTCTACTTCCTCTTCTTTCTCCGCTTTCATTAAAATCAGCATCAAATGGCCACATGGCGGATAATGCAGCAATTGCCGATAGGAAATCTCTTCCTCGTAAAATGCTTCATAATCCTGTTCCTTTGCCGTAGTAATAGCAAAATGTTCCGGCTGATAAGTCTGAATCACAACCTTACCTTCCTTTTGACCACGTCCGGCTCGACCCGCAGCCTGAGTAAGTAGCTGAAAGGTCCGCTCTGAAGCGCGAAAATCATCTGCCGCTAAGGACATATCTGCGGCTAAAATTCCTACCAATGTCACGTTGGGAAAATCATGTCCTTTTACTATCATCTGCGTGCCAACAAGCACATCTGCCTCCTGATTCGCAAATGCGGACAAAATCGTCTCGTAGCTGTCCTTATTCCGCGTGGTATCCGCATCCATTCGCAATACCCGTGCCTGCGGAAAAAGCTTCTGAATACTTTCCTCCACCTTCTGAGTCCCCACCGAAAAGCCGCCTAGATACTTAGATCCACAACTTGGGCATACCCGCATACGCGGGGTCTCATATCCACAGTAATGGCACTTCATTTTTCCATCCCGATGCAAGGTCAACGACACATCACAATGGGGACATTTCAACGCCTTACCACAACTTCGACAACTGATAAACCCGGTCATTCCTCTTCGGTTCAAAAACAGCATTATCTGCTCTTTTCGACCAAGGGCACCGGCAATTTCTTCCTGCAACTTTCTACTAAACATAGAGCGGTTCCCCGCCTTAAGTTCCGCACGTAAATCTACCACCTCCACCGTCGGAAGCGCCCGGTTTTGGTATCTTTTTTCTAATTTATAGTATCCATACACGCCATCTTGTGCCTCATAAAAACTCTCAAGAGACGGTGTCGCCGAGCCGACAACTACAAGTGCTCCTGACTGTCTTGCCCGATAAATGGCTGTCTCTCTGGCGTGATAACGCGGTATGGTGTCTTCGCTCTTATAAGTTCCCTCGTGCTCCTCATCGATAATAATAAGTCCTAACTGCTCGAAAGGTGTAAACAATGCACTTCGAGGACCTATCATAATATCTACCTCCCCCCGTCTGGCACGTTCTAGCTGGTCAAAACGCTCTCCTGCCGACAAACGGGAGTGTAAGATCGATACACGCTCACCAAACCGGTGATAAAAGCGCATCATGGTCTGATACGTTAATGCGATTTCCGGAATCAACAGGATAGCCTGCCTGCCTTCGCGGACAACCCGGTTAATCAGTTCCATGTATACTTCCGTCTTACCGCTTCCTGTTACACCATGTAGCAAACAGGCTGCCACATCTTTTCTCCGGTAATGATCATACATTCCATCTACCGCCGCCTGCTGCTCGTCATTTAATTGCGGCCGGTAAGAATCTCCACCCTCGAAAGAAAAGGGGTTGCGGTAGTTTCTCTCAGAACGAATAGCTACATAACCCTCTTTTTCAAAAGCCTTGACCACTGAGGATGCCACATTAAGCTTGGAACTAATTACCGTCATTGGCAGTTCTCCTTCCTGACGTAACGCTTCAAGCAAACGAATTCTGGCCACTGCATGTTTACGCGCAAACGTATCCATTAATTCCTGTACCCGCTCCGGTGACAAAAGCAGTTCCACATACTGTACCTGCTTCTCTTTCACCGTCTTCTTAAGGGGCAAAACCGTCTTAAGCGCCTGGTTCAGGGTGCCACCGTACTGATTCTTCATCCATACAGCCAAATCAATCAACTGACCGGTTATTCCCTTATCCGGCACCTTATCACAAATATTTTTGATGGTTATTCCCGGTGGCAGTTCCACCCTATGGGTAATCCCAATCACAAATCCCTGCAACGTGCGGTTTCCACGTCCAAAAGGAACCAGCACCTGGTCTCCGATATGAACAACATTCTTCAGATGTTCCGGTATTCCGTACGTAAACGGACGGTCTAACTTTTCTATGGATAAATCTACAATAATCTGGGCATATTCTGCCATGCTCTATACTCCTGCATTCTTAAGGGCATCGAGAATCAACTCCCGATCGTCCATGTGATGTTTCACACCTTTGATTTCCTGATAATCCTCATGGCCTTTTCCGGCAACTATAATAACATCACCGGCCTGTGCATGCTTCACCGCATACAAAATTGCCTCGCCACGATCCTCTATCATACAATACGTTCCCTCAGTCTTCTTCATTCCGATTTCGATATCCGCCATAATATCCTTCGGCTCTTCAAACCGTGGATTATCCGAGGTAATGATTGTCATATCTGCAAGTTTACCGGAAACTTCACCCATCTCATAGCGGCGCAGCTTCGAGCGGTTTCCACCGCACCCAAATACGCATACTAACCGTCCCGGATCATACTCTTTTAGTGTGGATAATAAACTGTTCAATGCCATCGCATTGTGGGCATAGTCCAACAAAACAGTAAAGTCTCTGCCGGTCTCCACTTTTTCCACACGTCCTCTTGCCTTAGCAGTCTTTAATACACGCTTCATGGTATCCATCTCTACACCAAAATGTCGACAGATAGACATGGCTGCCAATGAATTGTATACACTGAATTTTCCCGGCATATCAATTATAAAATGCTCATTTACCAATCCTTTGGTATCATATGCCACACCAAGATATCCCGGCTTCTTCTCCAAAGAAACATTCACTGCCTGAATATCCGCACCTTCATGAAAACCATAACTTAATACTTCACAAGTATGTCCCTCTAAAACATCCTGTGTGTGTGGATCATCATAATTCACAATCCCATACCGGCACTGCTTAAACAATAACCCTTTGCATGCCATGTATTCCTTAAAGTCCTTATGTTCATTCGGCCCAATATGGTCCGGTTCAATGTTGGTAAAAATGCCAAGCTCAAAGGTAAATCCATCTGTACGATGCATCATAAGTCCCTGTGAAGACACTTCCATAACAACTGCTTTACACCCGCATGCCACCATACGTGAAAAATATTCCTGAATTACAAAGGATTCCGGTGTTGTATTCTTCGCCGGAATATGTTCTTCTCCAATAATGGCTTCGATTGTTCCAATCAGTCCTGTCTTAATGCCGGCATCTTCTAACACACTACGCACCATATACGTAGTGGTTGTCTTTCCCTTGGTTCCGGTTACACCAATCACCTTTAATTTCTCTGCCGGATAGTCAAAATAGGCGGCTGAGGCATACGCCAATGCTTTTCGTCCATCCTCCACCTTTACCACTGTTACCGTCTCAGGTACCTCAACCGGCTTCGTTACCAAAAGTGCCACGGCTCCTGCTTCCACTGCCTTATTCGCATAAGCGTGTCCGTCCACTTCTGTTCCTTCAATACATACGAACAGTGCTCCCGGTTTCACTTTTCTGGAATCAAATTCCAGACTCTCTATCTCTGTATCCAGGGCTCCCTGCAAGCAGGTTACTGTAAGCCCTTCCACTAATTCTTTCAGAAGTTTCATAGGTTTCCTCTTTTCCAAAATAAGTCATACAAAGTATATTATACTAAAAAAACACATTTTTTACAAGTTTCACAATAAAGAATGCCGCAAGTGGCATTCTCGCGCCGCGTTTTATTTCATAGGAAATAAAAAAGCACGCAAGCGCGTGCCTTTCCAATTCTTATGAAACAAAGTAAGCAGGACTATAAGCCGGGTTCTGTCGTGAATGATCATCTATCTAGGACGACTGTTACCAGCCGCCTCAAGCGACCTACCTGAAGCTAGCGGGCCACGTCAACGCTTCTGTCTGGTCTTGCTTCGAATGGGGTTTGCAGAGCCTGTCCTGTTACCAGAACAGCGGTAGTCTCTTACACTGCCTTTCCACCCTTACCGGTTGCCCGGCGGTTAATTTTCTGTTGCACTTTCCTGGGAGTCACCTCCACCGGCCGTTAGCCGGCATCCTGCCCTATGAAGCCCGGACTTTCCTCACCTGCGGTCTTTCGACACTTGCAGCCGCGATCATCCATCCTGCTTACCTATTATTTCCTATACATTAAAACAGCTTCCACCAATAAACTCACGGAATAAGGAATTGCGATTAATGTCTTCACTTGGCATTGGAAGTACATAATCCAACAATTTCAGCAATCTCTTTGCCTCATCATATTCCGGTTCACCCGGTAAAATCTGATACAAAAGCGGCTGTACATACGGTTTAATAACTGCCAATTCATACAGAAAAGCAGAATTAAACATCGCATTCGCCTGCTCTTGATGCGGGAAGATGTATTTCTCTTCACCACGTCTTACGGAGTACCACATAGCAATGGTCTCTTTTGCGGATGTTCCACGCGTACGTGCATCACGCACAATACGGCGCAATAATCTTCCATCCGTTGTATGTAAACAATTGTGCTCATCAATATTTAACTGTGTCAGAGCACTGATATAAACCTTATATTTCAAACTAGAATCAATACTATAGGACAACTTATCGTTTAATCCATGGATTCCTTCAATTACCAGAATATCATCTTCGCCCAACTTCAGGAAGTTTCCGCGATATTCCCGTTTTCCGATTTTAAAATTAAAGGAAGGCATATCTACTTCTTCCCCTGCCAAAAGACGCTGCATATCTTTATTAAACTGCTCAACATCTAACGCCTCTAAGCATTCAAAATCCGGATTTCCATTCTCGTCAACCGGTGTAAAACGACGGTCGCCATAATAATTATCCAATCCTATCGGGTGCGGTCTCAACCCTTGTGCGATTAACTGAATCGACAACCGGTGGGAAAAGGACGTCTTACCGGAAGATGACGGACCTGCAATCATTACAAACTTACTGCCTGACTGCTCTATCTGGCTTGCAATCTCCGCAATCTTCTTTTCCATGAGAGCCTCCTGCACCAAAATCAGCTCCTGTCCATGTCCCGCTGCAATGGCATCATTCAACTCTCCAATGTTGGAAACACCTAACATTGGAGAGTTGAATGATGCCATTGCAGC
>SVEW01000009.1 GCA_015057205.1 Lachnospiraceae bacterium
GATGATATCTACACAACAGGTGCGACGATGGATGCTGCAGTCAGAACGCTTTTTGAGGCGGGAGTGCAGGAGGTGTACGGACTCACCGTGTGCGTTGGCAGAGGGTTTTAGGAGGATAAATAATCATGGAAATTAGAAATTGTAAAGAATGTGGAAGATTATTTAATTATTTAAGCGGAAGACCAATTTGTCAGGATTGTAAACAGAAGTTGGAAGATAAGTTTATGGAGGTTAAGGCTTACATCCGCGAACATGGTAGAGCAAGTATTGCAGAAGTAGCGGAAGCCAATGAAGTTGACACAAAACAGATTAAACAATGGGTACGTGAAGAACGTCTTGTTTTCTCGGATGATTCACCGGTTTCCATTGATTGCGAAGGATGTGGTGCTCCGATTAAGTCCGGAAGATTTTGTAAGGAATGTGCCAGCAAGATGACCGATAGCTTAGAGAGCGCTATTCGTAAACCGCAGCCGGTAGTTAATCAGAGAAAGGATACCAGAGACAGAGACAGAATGCGTTTTCTGGATAAACACTAAGGTTAAAAGCTACCCGATTTTCCGGGTGGCTTTTCTTTAAGGAGAGAATATGGTTAATGAAGAAAGAGTTCGCGTAATGACAAAGACAGCGATTTTTGAAGAGGGTGTAGGGAAGAAAGCACTTCCAACAGGGGAATATTATCGAAGTGATTATCTTTTTATCCAGATGCTGAAGAGCTTTTTTTGGGGAAGCGCGGCATTTGGTCTGATTGGATTGCTGGTGGTGTGTTATGGAATGGACGCACTGATGAGCAAACTGCCGTCACTGAATGTGCTACAGTTGTGTATTGCTGTGTTGATTGCCTATGTATTGTTTATGGTTGTTTATATGGGAGTCAGTTACGTGCGTAGTTATCGAATTTATCGGAGCTATGAAAAGGCAGTTAAAGGATATGAAAAATCATTGAAACACTTGGAGAATATGTATGAATAAGATGTTGGAACTAAAGACGAAGCTGATAGTTTTTGTTGAAAAGAATGAGATTTTCGTAAAAGGAATTGCAAAACTGATCTTGATGTTATGTGCGTTTATATTAGTTTATTTGGAATTGGGATTCTATCAACGGGCACACTTCATTGCGGTTCCGGTTGCCTTGGCAGTAATTTGTGCATTTGTGCCGATGGGATTGGGAACCGTTATGTTTGCTGCATATTTGCTACTTAACTTATATGGTCTGGGACTGGAGGTGTGTGCGGTAGCGGCTGTTTTACTATTGCTTTGTTTCACACTATATTTTCGATTTGCACCGGGCAAGAGTCATTTGCTGGTTTTGACACCAATTTGCTGGATGTTACGTGTCCCGTATTTTTTGCCGGTTACAGAAGGTTTGGTGCGTGGCGCAGGAAGTGTGGTGCCGGTTTTGATGGGAACCATTATGTTTTACTTTTTGCACGGGTTACGGGCCAATACGGCCTTGTTTACGGCTGCAACCAAGGCGGAACCGATGAACAAGGTAAATGCAGCACTTGACTTGATTTTAGGGAATAAAGAGTTATGGCTGGTAGTTGGAACATTCCTGCTTACCACGTTGGTTGTAACGGCGATTCGCAGACGTAGCATTCGGAATGCATGGCGTGTAGCGATTTATACCGGTATGACATTACAGACTGTAACTTTATTAATCGGCAAGCTGGTGTTCGGTAACATGACAGGGATTGTTGGAATGATTATTGGTTCTGTCGTTGCATTGGGAATTAATATTGCTGTAGAGTTTTTCCTATTCCAGTTGGATTACTCCAGGGTGGAACGTGTGCAGTTTGAGGACGATTTTTACTATTACTATGTGAAGGCAGTGCCGAAGGTAATGGTGCGCGCACAGGAGAAGAAGGTGACAACCTTCCGATCTGAGGAAGTTAATTTGGATGTAGATAAGACAAAAGAGAAAATTGCGAAGGAGTTGGAAATTGATCCAAACCTTCTGAAGTAATAAAGAGATGCTGAAGAAATCAGCAGTTTTGTAGAGAATGATGGAAAGGAGTGTAGGTATGCAAGGAATTGAGACGTTTGTCAAAAATTACCTGTTTTGGGTGCATTTACCGGAGATAACCCAGACGGATATTGTTGAGATACTAATTATTGCAGTTCTCGTATATAATATTATGGTCTGGATTAAGAATACACGTGCCTGGGTGCTGTTTAAGGGGCTGATTGTAATATTGGTCTTTATCTTTCTGGCAGCCATTTTCCAGATGAATACAATTTTGTGGTTAGCAGAGCGAACCTTGAGTGTAGGAATTACTGCGTTGGTTATTATTTTCCAGCCGGAGCTCCGTAAAGCCCTTGAGTCATTGGGGCAGAAGAAGTTCTTCTCCGGTCTGGTTTTTGTTGATTTGCAGAAGAATAATACAGAGCGTTATTCAGAAAGAACCGTGAAGGAACTGGTGAAAGCCTGTTTTGATATGGGCAAGGTTAAAACCGGCGCGTTGATTGTTGTAGAGCGGGAGATAGTGCTGGCAGAATTTGAAAGAACAGGAATCCCGTTGGACGCAATGGTTTCGAATCAGTTGATTATTAACATATTTGAGCACAATACACCGCTTCATGATGGTGCAGTTATTGTGCGTGGAAATCGTATCGTGGCGGCGACCTGCTATTTGCCGTTGTCGGACAATTTGCATTTGAGTAAAGAACTGGGAACCAGACACCGTGCGGCAGTTGGTGTTAGCGAGGTGAACGATTCTCTGACGATTGTTGTGTCTGAAGAGACCGGTAAAGTATCGGTTGCGGAAAAGGGCAGATTGGAACGGGATGTTACGCCGGAAAGATTGACGGAGCGACTAATGGCGAATCAGAAGATGTTTGAAGACACCGGTCGTCTTGAAAAATTGAAGAGGAGGTTGAAAGAACATGGCAAGGAAACTGGTCAAAATGGTAACAAATAATTTCATTTTGAAATTGATTGCAGTTTTGTTGGCTGTGGTTCTTTGGCTGGTTGTGGTTAATATTGATAACCCACAGACCACAATGACCTTTACTTCCACAGCAAGTATTATAAATGAGAGTATTATTACAGATAACGGCAAGGTGTATGAGGTTTTGGATAATAGTAATACCATTAAATTCTCAGTTACCGGGCCGAGAACGATTGTTGAGGGAATGTCGGCATCCGATTTTACGGTGGTTGCAGACATGAACAAGATTGATTTGGATTTGGGATTGGTACCGGTTGAGGTAACACCCGATCGCTATGCCAGCAAGGTATCTGTTTCTTTAAAAACAACCAACGTTCATGTATCTATTGAAACAGTGAAGACGCAGCAGTTTGCTGTAAATGCGACTTCCACCGGAACACCGATGGAAGGTTATGCATTGGGCAGTGTGGCTTGTGATCCGGCCACGGTTACCATTACCGGTCCGGAATCAATTGTTAAGGCAATTGATAAGGTGACGGCAGGAATCAATGTAGATGGTATGTATTCTAATCGCAATCAGACTGTGGTGCCGACGCTTTATGACAGCAATGGTAAGAAGATAGTCAGCTCAAACATGACGATAGAACCGTCTACTGTGCAGGTGAGTGCGCAGATTATGGGAACCAAGAGTATTCCGGTTACTTATGAATATACCGGAGCGGTGAAGGAAGGCTATCAGGTAGAGTCTGTAAAATGCCTGCCGGAGAGCATTGAAATTAAAGGTTCGAAAGATGCACTGAATGGTATTGATGAGCTGAAGATTCCATCGAATGCATTGGATTTATCAAAGAGTGTTTCGAATGTAGAGAAGTCGGTATCCATTACCGGATTACTGCCGGAAGGCGTTGAATTGGTGGATGGAGACAATAATAACGTAATAATCAAAGCGGAAATTGTATCACGCAAAGCGCGTAATTTTAAGGTTGCTGTGGAAGATATTGCTATTACAAACCTACCGGAAGGATATGAGATTGACTTTTTGCAAAAAAGTGTAACCGTTACCATTACCGGTGAAAGAGCAGCTATTGATAAGGTGAAAGCAGCGGACATTAAATTGTCGTTGAACATTGCCGGACAGCATACCGGTCGCTTTGAGAAGATGCCGGTTGTGGAAGATATTGACGGCGTATCAGAGATAAAAGTAACGTCTGTCTTGGGCCGTGTGGTTAAGTCGGAGAGCGAGGCTGAAGAGGACGAAGAAGAATAATTGGAGGATGTTATGAGTAGATTGTTTGGAACAGATGGAGTAAGAGGTGTAGCCGGTTCCGAATTGACCATACAGTTGGCAACCCAACTGGGTCAGGCAGGTGCGAGTGTTTTGACAAGGGAGACGGCGCACAAGCCAACGATTATTGTGGGTTGTGATACCAGAGTGTCCGGAGGAATGCTATCCAATGCATTGATGGCCGGAATCTGTTCGGTAGGAGCGAATGCGGTGTTTATTGGTGTTGCACCAACACCGGCAGTTGCATATCTTACAAAGTTATACAAAGCAGATGCAGGGGTTGTTATTTCAGCATCCCACAATCCGGCGGAGTTTAACGGAATTAAGTTTTTCAACCGCGAGGGATATAAGTTATCAGATGAATTAGAAGATGAGATTGAGAACCTGATTACCGCCAATATGATGGGTGTAACTATGCCGATTGGGGATCAGGTAGGTAAAATATCTTACCGGTTTGATGCGATTGAAGATTATATCGCTTTCGCAACCAAATGTGTACCGGTTGATTTAAAGGGACTTAAAATTGTTGCTGATTGTGCAGAAGGTGCATCGTATATAACTTCTGTGGAAGCGTTAAAACGTCTGGGCGCAGATGTTGTAGCGATTCACACGAATCCAAATGGAATTAACATTAATAACAAGTGTGGTTCTACCCATACGGAAGAGTTATGCAAAAGGGTTGTAGAAGCAGGTGCGCAGGTGGGCCTTGCTTTTGATGGAGATGCGGATCGTCTTCTTGCGGTAGATGAGAAGGGAACACTGGTTGACGGTGATCAGTTAATGGCAATCTGTGGTATCCATATGAAGAATCGCGGCCGATTGAAAAAAGATACCATTGTAGGTACCGTAATGAGTAACCTGGGATTTAACCTGATGGGAAAAGAAAATGGTATTCACATAGAACGAACAGTGGTGGGAGACCGTTATGTTTTGGAATGTATGAAAGCCAAAGGATATAATTTGGGTGGAGAACAGTCCGGACACATTATTTTCCTGGACGAAAATACCACCGGAGATGGATTACTTTCCGCATTGCATCTTTTGCAGGTAATGGTAGAGAGCGGAAAACCGCTGTCAGAACTTGCAAGTGTGATGGAAGTATTGCCACAGGCATTGGTAAATGCACATGTGCCAAATTCAATCAAGCATAAATTTATGGAGTACCGTGCTATTGCGCAGGCGATTGATGATTTGGAGAAAAAATTTGCAGGGGAAGGACGTGTATTAATTCGTCCATCCGGAACAGAACCCTTGGTGCGCGTAATGATTGAAGGTAAGAATCAGGAAGAAATTGAGAAGGAAGCAAGGAAGCTGGCGGACTTAATTTCTGACGTAATGGGATAAGAAAATATGCAAAATCCATTGCAATTTGTGAAAATTTATAGTAAGATGAAACGTGAGTTTTTACAAATTTTGTGAAAGGGAAGCGTGGAGGACACTTATGTCTAAGAAGAGGAAAGCGTTGACCAAACGGCAGAAGAATAGACGGAAGCTGATTGTGTTTATCGTAGAAATTATCATACTTCTTATCCTGTTAGGTGGGTTCTGGTTTGCTACAAAGCTAAACAAGATTCGTCATACCACCGTTGAGAAAGTGGATAAGAACGAGAACATGGCGAAAGAGACCACAGAGAAGCTGGAGAAATATACAAATCTGGCACTGTTGGGGTTGGACAACCGGGTAGTAGGTAATTATAAGACCGGCAACGCCGATTCCATTATTATTGCGAGCATTAACAACGAGACGAAAGAAGTGAAACTTGTTTCTGTATACCGAGATACATATTTGCGTGTAACGGAGGCAGGAACCTATTCAAAAGTTAATTCAGCCTATAGCCGTAATGGAGGCGCTGTAGGTATGATGAATACGTTGAATACCAATCTTGATTTGGACATTGAAGATTATATTTCGGTGGACTGGTATGCGCTAGTCAAGACCATCAATTTGATTGACGGAATTGATGTGGAGATGACGCCGCAGGAAGCATTGCAGGTAAATAAGTATGTGCGTGATGTAGGACCGGCTACCGGATATACAACGAATAAGGTCGCGGTTGCAGGAGCAAACCATTTAGATGGCGTACAGGCATTATCGTATGCCCGTATTCGTAAGGGCGTAGGAGATGATTTTAAACGAACAGAGCGTCAGCGTGAAGTCATTTCTAAGATGGTTGATAAGATTAAGCGGGCCGGATTTGGAACCTTAAATAAGATTATGGATGAAGTGTTCCCGGATATTGAGACGAGCCTATCATTGACCGAGATGTTGGATATGGCCAAATCATTAATGGAATATTCTATGGGAGATTCCATGGGATTCCCGAAGGAGAGAGAGGGTAAGACCGTGGGTAGTGCCGGATCTTGTGTGATTCCGGCCAGTTTACAAACCAACGCTGAGATTCTTCATCAATTTTTATTTGAAAATGAAGCATATCAGCCGTCTCCAACCGTTCAGGAGATTAGCAATTCCATCGTGTATACCACCGGTGTGGCAGCACACCCGGAAGAGTCTACTACACAAGAGCAGGGAACGGAAGGGACAACAGGAACCACAGGGCAGGGGACTGTGCAGCAATAGAAGAGGAAGTATATGAGGAACTTTGTAAATCAATTTTTCCGCCACTCCATTGTGGGAGGGACGGCATTTGCGATTGACTATGGATTGTTGATTGCATTGACGGAGATTGCAGGCGTGTATTATTTATGGTCAGCAATCATTTCGTTTGTAATCTCTATGATATTTAACTATTGTTTTAGTATGCGTTTTGTATTTCAGTGTAGAACAGATATCAGTAGACAGTTGGTGTTTCTGATTTTTACAACACTTAGCAGCATTGGTCTTGCGATGAATACCATATTACTTTGGTATCTGGTTAGTTTTACAGATATGCATTACCAACCGGCGAAGCTATTGGCAACGTTACTGGTAACGTTATACAATTTCTTTTCAAGAAAACGTTATTTGGAAGAGAAACAGGTTTTGAATGAAGCAATTTAAGAAAGATGCCCTGAAATAGGGGGCATCTTTTTTGCGTGTATCAATGGGGTGCAATTATCATCATTACATTAGATAAACATCAGTCCCTTTTCTGCAAGTCGTCACATTACTTACACATTGCAGAACTAGACTATGGATATCAGGTTAAAGGAGGAGTTAGAAATGGAAAATAGAGAATTTGAGAATGAAAATGTACAGAATGTACAGAATGTGCAAACAGAAAAAACATATCAGGACCCTTACCAGGGACAATATCAATATCATGCGGCAGGTGCGCCGGGCGGGATGAATGCAGAAATGCCCAGACCGCGGAAATCCAGTGAATTTGGAAAGCTGATAAAGAAGAGCGTTGCTGCTGGCTTGGTGTTCGGTCTGGTTACATCTGGTGTGTTTTTTGGAGTGATGAAGGCGACCGGATACGATGTAGAAAGTGTTGGGAACGCGGTGATGTATCAGTCGGAGAAAGTTGGAAGCAACGCCAAGCAGTTGTCAACGGCATCTACGATTTCGGACATTGTTGATGCATCCATGCCGTCGGTTGTGGCAATCACGAACACAACACAACAGGAGGTGCCAGACTTTTTCTTCGGAACACAGACAAAGGAAGTGCCTAGTGCAGGATCTGGAATTATTATTGCAGAGGATGAGAAGTATCTGTATATTGCAACCAATAACCATGTAGTGGATTCTTCCGTGGATAATAAGGTGACGTTTTCGGACAACGAAACAGTTGAAGCAACGGTTAAAGGAACCAATGCAAGCAAGGATTTGGCTGTGGTTGCCGTTAAATTAAACGATTTGAAGGATTCTACCAAAAAGACCATCAAGGTTGCAACGATGGGTGATTCTTCAAAATGTAAAGTTGGCGATCCGGTAATTGCCATCGGTAACGCCCTTGGTTTTGGACAATCCGTTACACAGGGATGTGTCAGTGCATTAAACAGAAGTGTCACGGTTGAGAATATTACCAATACCTTAATGCAGACGGATGCAGCCATCAATGGAGGAAACAGTGGTGGAGCGCTTTTGAATGCAAAAGGTGAGGTGATTGGAATTAACTCAGCTAAGTATTCCGGTGAAGGTGTGGAAGGCATGGGCTATGCCATTCCGATTAATGATGCAAAGGCAATTATCGAATCCTTAATTTCTATGGAAGCGGTTGCGGAAGGCGAACAGGGATATCTTGGTATTTATCCACAGGACATTACCGAGGATATTGCATCCGTATACAACATGCCGGAAGGTATTTACATTCGTGAATTAGTGCCAGGTGGTGCAGCGGCACAGGCTGGTTTACAGAGTGGGGATATTATCACTAAGATCGATAATTTTGAAATTCATACAACCACGGATTTGCAAGCCCAGTTGAAGTATTACAAGGCAGGAAGTGAAGTAACAATTACCGCTCAGGTTAAGGATGGCGGTAAGTACACCGAGAAGAAATTTAAAGTTGTATTACAGAGAAACAGCGGAAATAATTAATTGTAAGTTGAGAACCTCTTTGGATTCCAAAGGGGTTCTTTCTTTTATGGAATGAGTGTGTTATGATAACTATACAAGGAGGTGGCGTGATGCAGAGGCAGGTAAACTACATGATCCCCATGGTGGCAGCGATAGCGGCGGTGCTGGGGGCAATGCTTTTATTTGTACCGCAAATTTCGCTGGATAGTATTTGTTATTTAATGTGCGGGGTTATTGTTACAGGAGGCGTATATGCAATTGTGCGCTATTTTTTAACCAATGGCTTTGCAGATGAATTAAACTATGGTTTTTCTGTAGGCGTATTTCTGGTGGTATTGGGGATTCTTGGATTCATTAAAACACCAGAAATTGTTGCGTTTTTTCCGGTGGCGCTTAGTATTCTTGCGTTGGTATATGGTGTAATGGTGCTGCAGGATGCCCTTGATTTAAAAAGAATGAATAGTTCCCTATGGTATGGAAGCCTTGGAGGAGCTGTTGCTATTCACATGGTGGCGATAGTCGTGTTGATTTATCCATTTTCAAAAGACCTTCGGGCTACGGTAAGTTATGCTATGATTTTGGGAACAGGAGTGATTCTATTTGCATCCAAGATTTTGCGGAGAATTGGTCAAAAGAAGGATAATAAAGCGGAAATTGTGGGAATAGAATAGTAACAATTGATCGGAGAATAGATGGAGATGACAATTGTACAGAAAACCACAGAAAAGAAAAACGGTAAAAACATTGCTGGCTATCCTACTGCTTGCCGGAATACTTGTGACCGGTGTAAATTATATCCCGAAGACGGCTATTGTCAGTGAAAATATGAATGGTCGGCAGCTTCCGGTTTATAGTGTGAAGACCAGTCGAAATCAGGTGGCGTTATCCTTTGACGCGGCCTGGGGTGATGAGGACACGGGACGGATATTGCAAATTCTGAAACGCCATAAGGTAAAGGTAACATTTTTTGCAACCGGAGGATGGGTAAAGCAGTATCCGGATGCGGTAAAAAAAGTGTTGAAAGACGGACACGAGTTGGGAAACCATTCCGAAAGTCATCCGCATATGAGTACCCTTTCAAAAGAGGGGATTCGTGAAGAATTGATGCGGGCACACGAACGAGTAAAGAAGCTGACCGGTTATGATATGAAGGTGTTTCGTCCACCCTACGGTGATTACAATAATCTGGTAATTGCTACGGCAAAAGAGTGTGGCTATCTACCGATTCAATGGTCGGTGGATAGTCTGGACTGGAAGGATTACGGTGCGCGCGCGATTTTGGACACGGTGCTGCATCATAAAAATCTGAAGCCGGGAGCAATTATTTTATGTCACAATGGGGCAAAGTACACGGCGTCTGCCCTTGAAGGGTTACTGGATGGATTGAAAAAAGCCGGTTATCAAATTGTACCGGTGTCAAAATTGGTGGTGCGAAAGAACTATCAAATCGATGCAAACGGAATGCAGATTCCACAGGGAGAAGAGTAGAAAGGATATTCAAATGCAAAAGAGAACACATGAAGTAGATATGGTTAACGGACCGATTTTTTCCAAACTGGTAGTATTTGCCATTCCGGTAATGTTATCGGGATTTTTACAGCTGCTGTTTAATGCGGCAGATGTAATTGTAGTAGGTCGGTTTGCCGGAGATAATGCCCTAGCAGCAGTGGGATCTACTTCTTCATTGGTTAACCTGCTGGTAAATCTGTTTCTTGGGCTATCGGTGGGAACGAATGTACTTGTGGCACATTTTGCCGGCGGTGGAGAGAAAGAACAGGTGGAACGTACGGTGCATACAGCAATTATGACGGCACTTGTGAGCGGAATTATCCTGATTTTCGTAGGACTACTTTTTACTCGCCCTATGTTAGTAATTATGGGTTCGCCAAAAGAGGTATTGCCTTTATCGGCAATTTATCTTAAAATCTATTTTGCAGGCATGCCGGCCATGATGGTATATAATTTTGGAAGTGCCATTTTGCGTGCGGTTGGCGACACAAAACGGCCTATGTATTATTTGATTATGGCGGGAGTGTTGAATGTTTGCCTTAATTTATTTTTTGTAATTGTACTGGGCCTGAATGTGAAGGGAGTTGCACTGGCTACTACCATTTCGCAGGTGCTTTCTGCGGGACTGGTGGTGTATACACTGGTACGGGAAGATGGAATGTGTCACCTTGAGTTAAAAAAGCTGCGCATTTATCCGGATAAACTGCGTCAGCTTATTCGCATTGGTTTGCCGGCAGGTATGCAGGGAATTGTTTTTTCTATTTCCAATGTGTTGATTCAGTCGTCCATTAACTCGTTCGGAAGCGTGGCTATGGCAGGAAGCACGGCCGCGGCTAGTGTGGAGGGATTTGTATACGTGAGCATGAATGCCATGCACCAGACGGCTATTAGTTTTATCAGTCAGCACTATGGAGCCGGCAAATGGGATCGTATTAAGGTAATTGCCAAAGAGTGCATCGGTATGGTTACAGTAATTGGTCTGGTAATGGGAATTGGTGTTAATATAGGCGCACAGCAGTTATTGCACTTTTTCTCATCAAAGGAGTCGGTGGTGCAGTATGGAGCGGAACGATTGCTTTATATTGCGGCGCCATATTGTATGTGCGGTTGGATGGATACGTTGGTTGGCGTAATTCGTGGACTTGGCTATTCGGTAATGCCGACCATTGTGTCTTTAATAGGTGCGTGTGGGTTCCGTGTGTTGTGGATTTATACGATTTTTCAATTCATTCATACGTTACCCTGCTTATACATCTCATACCCGGTGAGCTGGTTATTAACAGCATCGGCACACATGATATGTCTTGTATTGATAGTACACAAATTACACCCGCAAAAAGCGGTAGAGACTGGAGGAAAGAAGTAGTATGATGGAACAATTTTTAGAAAATCTGATTGGGGAGTGTCGTGGGTATGTTGGACAAGGAAAATTAGCTAGTTATATTCCGGAGTTGGCGAAGGTGAATCCGAATCAGTTGGGAATCTGCGTCATTAGTACTACGGGGAAGGTGTACCGGGCTGGGGATTATATGAACAGGTTTACGATACAAAGTGTTGTGAAAACAATTATTTTGCTGCAGGCTTTGATTGATAATGGTGAGGAGTTTGTAAAGGAGCGCATCGGTGTGGAGGCTACGGGAAAACCGTTTGATGCCATTAACATGCGCGCCGGAAATCTGGAAAGTCAGCATATTAACCCGATGGTAAACATGGGGGCGATTGCGATGTGTTCACTGATTAAAGGAAAAACAGAAGCGGAAAAATTCGACCGTCTTTTGAACTTGACGAGAAAATTAGCGTGTAATGAGAATATCGATGTGGATCAAGAGGTATATTTGTCCGAGAAACGAACCGGAAATAAGAACCGGGCGCTTGCCTATTTGCTGAAGTCTTACGGTCTGATAGAGGGAGATGTAGACGAAGTGCTGGATACGTATTTTAAAGCCTGCTCTATTAGTGTTAACTGCGAGGATTTGGCGTGTATCGGTTATTGCTTCTGTAGTCATGGCAAATTGCCACGAAAAGAGGAACGGGTTTTTGACAGTGAGTACGCAACATACGTAAATGCCATTTTAACCACGTGTGGTATGTACGATGGATCCGGAGAGTTTGCCATTAATGTTGGAATTCCGGCAAAATCCGGTGTTGGCGGTGGTATCATGGGTGTTGTGCCAACACGTATGGGTATTGGTATTTTTTCACCGGAGTTGGATGAAAAAGGAAATAGTCTGGCGGGAATTCGTGTGTTAGAGAAACTCTCGAAAGAGATGTTTTTGAGCATATTCTAGGAGGCGGCTATGGTTACGTTTTTGGCTAAAAAATTCATTCCAAATTACACCCGATATCAAGATAAACAGGTACGGGAGAAATACGGCAGTTTATGTAGCATTTTAGGCATTTTCTGGAACCTATTTCTGTTTGTTGGTAAATATACGGCAGGAATGTTATCCGGGTCTATTGCAATTGTGGCAGATGCTATGAATAGTTTGTCTGATGCAGGTTCATCGATTATTACCTTGGTGGGATTTAAGTATGCCGGGCGGAAACCGGATCCGGATCATCCCTTCGGACATGGCAGGGTGGAATATGTGTCGGGCCTCATTGTATCCTTCCTGGTGCTTTTGATGGGATTTGAACTTTTTAAAGAATCCATTGGCAAAATTCGTAATCCGCAACCGGTAGATAGTTCGCCGTTAATTTGGGGAATACTACTGGCAGGTATTTTGGTGAAATGTTATATGGCGTATTACAATCGCGCCATTGGTAATAAAATCCAATCTGCAGCGATGCGCGCTACGGCAACAGATAGTTTTAGTGATGCGGTTTCAACCGGTGTCGTTTTTGTATGTACGATGTTTGCCAACGTGACAAAGGTAAATCTGGATGGATGGTGCGGTTTGTTTGTGGCAGGACTGGTCTTGTATGCGGGATTTGGTGCGGTAAAGGAAACCATGGATCCCCTGCTTGGCCAACCACCAACGAAGGAATTCGTGGATGCTATTTACGAGATTGTGCTAAACAGGGATGGAATTCTTGGAATGCATGATTTGGTGGTACATGATTACGGCCCGGGACGTGTGATGATATCCTTGCATGCGGAAGTGCCCGGCGATGGAGATATGTTCGAAGTGCATGACACGATTGACTTATTGGAAAATGAATTAAAGCAAAAGCTGGGGTGTGAGGCGACGATTCATATGGATCCTATTGTTGTGGGTGATGAGCGCACGGATCGCTTGCGAAATCTGGTAGTAAAACAGTTGAAAAAGATAGACGAGCAGTTGAGTATTCATGATTTTCGTGTGGTTCCGGGTGTTACGCATACGAATCTGGTATTTGATTTGCTTGTGCCGGCCGGCTATAAAAAGGATAGAGATGAGCTGGTAGATGAATTGCAGGCGCGGGTGCAGAAGAAGGATGCAACCCTGTTTCTGGCTGTAAAAGTAGATGAGGCGTATAGTACGCGTTAGCGTGAGTTGATGGGCGGCCTGGGATTTTTCCGAGCCGCCTGGTTTTTTGAGAAATGGCTCGGTCAAGGAGCACCAGAGGTGCCACACTGACCGAGAAATTCTTTGCTTCTGAGTAGCTTTCGGTCACGAGGATGTATTTGATAGTCGTGTGACCGAGATATTTGTCGTTTTTCAGAGAATCAACGGTCACAGCGGCTTGGGAGATGCTTCCTGACCGAAATCGGTGCAAAAAGGGGATGAAAATCGGTCACACAGCTCAGCTATACCGCGTGTGACCGAAATTATAAAAACACCTTGTCATATTACATTCTATCTGCTATACTCTTATTCGTCGCTGACCTATTCTCAGGTCAGAATCAAATTCAAATAAGGAGTCTAAGATGCACAATAATATCAATAGCTTGATTTCTAAACAAGCAGAAGAATTACAGGAAAAATTGAAACAAATGAAACAGGAGCAGCAGGTACTTCCCAAGGGAAAATTAACGGTGGCAAAGGATCGAAAGTGGGTAAAACTGTATCGTACCATCGACGGGGAGCGTTTCTATATTCCGCAAAAAGAACAGGAGTTGGCCAAGCAATTGGCAAAGCGACAATATTTAGAAGCAAAAATTCATGATTACGAGCGAACATTAAAAGCTTGTAATACATTCCTTCGACAGACCAATTTCTTACCGGCAGTCACAGAATATGAATCGGAAGACGGTCGATATTATCCGTATGTTTTTTCGAATACATTGAAAAATGAAATTGTTACGTGGTACAAAAGCGACTATGACCGTTGTGACAGATATCCGGAAAAACGAATTCATAAATCGACTTCCGGTAATAAGTTACGTTCAAAGTCGGAAGTTTTGATTGATGAAATGCTTTATCGATACGGACTAATGTATCACTATGAAGAAAAACTGGTGCTATCAAATGGGTGTATTCTTTACCCTGATTTTAAAGTCTTTAGTGAAAAGTTCAAACGATTTATCTTTTGGGAACATTTGGGAATGATTGATGATGCTTCCTATCTAGCGGCAAATTTCAAGAAAATGCGACAATATCTTGCGGACGGAATAATACCAAATCGTGACTTGATTATTACGAGCGAATCAAAAGATGTTCCATTGGATTATGAATTTGTTGATTTTTACATTCATCAATTCCTGCTTAATTAATTATCCATAACCCCTTTTATTTCTTGTGACAAAGTGTTATAATAAGTCGGTTATAAATAGTCGAGTAGAAATGGAGTGAAAAAGATGGAAATTTCAATGTTACAAGGAAAAATTCATCGCGCTGTTGTTACGCAGGCAGAGCCGGATTATGTTGGAAGCATTACCGTTGATCCGGTGCTTTTAGAAGCAGCTGGCATTCGCGAATATCAATATGTACAGATTGCAGATGTTGAGAACGGAAATCGTTTTGAAACATATACCATCGAAGGAGAACCGAACTCCGGAATGATTTGTTTAAATGGTGCAGCTGCACTTTTGGTAAAGCCGGGGGATCATGTAATCATTATGGCATATGCAAACATGACACCGGAAGAAGCGGATAAACATGTACCAAATGTTGTATTTGTTAATTCCAAGAATGAAATTGTCACAAAGACACATTATGAGAAACATGGTAAGTTAGAGCATACCATTGGTAAGATTGATTAAGAAAACTGTGGAACGGAAAGGATGATTTCTGTTTCACAGTTTTTTTGTGAGATGTGTTCCTAAGATCCGGTTAGACAAGTGTCGGGAGCCATAGCTTGACCGAAGGGGGACGAGGTAAAAGGTTGTCTCGGTCACACGACCTGTATAATAGCTGTGTGACCGATTTTTTACAGGCGTTTAATCGGATTTCGGTCAGGGAGCAGCTATACAGGTCGCCGTGACCGTTGAATGGCAGAAAATCGTGAAAAATCTCGGTCAGACAGATGTCGGAGGAGGTAGCATGACCGAAGAATGCCAAGCAACAAGGAAAATCTCGGTCAGACAGATGTCGGAGGAGGTAGCATGACCGAAGAAAGCCAAGCAACAAGGAAAATCTCGGTCAGACAGATGTCGGAGGAGGTTGCATGACCGAAGAACGCCAAGCAACAAGGAAAATCTCGGTCAAGGGGCGCTGGTGAGCTGCCCCCTGACCGCGTGGTCCCCCCATCTCTAGAAAACGCAGTTTTGATACGCAGAAATCACAGTTTTTTACTAGCTATTGACAGTCTAATTTGTTACAATGAAAAAAACGGACTGTATGGAGGACGCTATGGCATCAACACACAAAGAGCGAATTGCGAAACAAAAAGAAATTTTTAGAAAATTGTTTACAAAACGCGATGAGGAAATATATCGTGCGGTTGTGCGTCAGGATGGCTATTTAACAAGGGTAGTGTCCTTTCTTATGATGTTAGCAGAAACCGGATTCTATATCTGGAGCATCAAGGTATACGGTTTTCAGTTGCCGGACAGCGGGTGGAAAATAGATATAATCTCACAGTGGCTGTATCTGATAGTGGGAGTTTTTTCTTGGTTTATGTTCTTTTTCTTATGGGATTTTGAAAAACGTTTCCATGGAAATAACAAAAAGCAAGCAAGGCTTTTGGGCGCCTATTACGTCACATTACTGATTTTTGGTTCCATAATATCCTGTACGTATCAACGAGAGGGAAGGAATGGTTACGTCCTAATTCTTGTCCTGATTTGCACCTATGGTGTGGCAATGATGCATCCGGTGAAAATGTTTACCACGTCCATTTTGTTTTTTATATTTTATAATAGCGTATGTTACATAAGCGGAATACTATCCGTAGAACGCTCGTTGAATATTTTGGAAATTTTGTTTTTTTTAAACATTATTGGACTTGTAAGATACTACACCCTGTGTGAATATTTCAGTTTGAACCATAAATTGGAGCGTTATACGAAGGTATTAGAGGGACTTTCCTTTACGGATGAATTGACGGAAGTGGGGAATCGTAATTCTTTGCGTAGAAATTGGAAGGGATTCGTAGGAGGAATCCACAATGTTTGTATTGTTGATGTGGACAACTTTAAAGAATATAACGATACATATGGACATTTGACGGGAGATTTCGTTCTACGTTCGGTAGCAGCGGCATTGAAGGAAGCATTTGGTGATAAAAGTGTCTACCGTCTAGGCGGCGATGAGTTTTTGGTGATTACACAGATAAAGGAAGAGGAACTGACAAAAACATTACGTCAGATATTAATCCAACTAGAAAAACTAACAAATGAACAGCAGGAGCTTGGAGTGGGATTAAGCATTGGATGTGTGCGGGGGTATTGCGAAGAAGAATCCGATATGCGGGAATTGATGAAGAAAGCAGACGAAGTTTTGTATCGGGTAAAAGAGCAGGGGAAAGGAAATTTTGCGTTTGAGGATTTGACGAAATAGGAGGACTTCATGACTTTACGGCATTTTAAAATCTATGTAAAAGTATATGCGGAGCGAAACATGACGGCAGCAGCACAGCAGCTTTATATGTCGCAACCGTCGGTGAGTCAGGCAATTAAAGAATTGGAGAAGCATTACAATACGGTATTGTTCGAGCGTTTTCCCAAAGAGCTATTGCCGACGGAAGCAGGTGATACGTTATACGAGTATGCAAGTAATATTTTGGATATGAATACCGAGCTTGAGGATATGATGAAAAAAGGCGCCAGCCAGCATATACTCAGAGTAGGAAGCAACGATACGGCAGGGACGGTGCTGTTAGATGCGCTTTTACAGGAATATACCACGGATCATCCTGTGGATAAGGTAAAAGTGCAGGTGAATCGAAGTATTATTTTGGCAGACATGTTACGAACCAACGATTTGGATATTATTCTTACCGATGAGTTCCCGGTTGCGCCGGATTTGCACAGTGAGGTGATTTGTCAGGACAAATTTGTGGTAGTGGCATCGCCGGACTATCCGGGATTGCCAAAAGATTATGTGGCGGATGCGGCCTACTTATCGGGAGTGCGACTTTTGCTGAGAGAATCGGGAACGGACGAACGGGATTTCACGGAACAGTACATGAAAAATCGGGGATACTTAGTGGTTCCCTTTTGGGAGAGCATCAGTTTTGACATTTTGAAAAACGCGGCAATTGAAAAAATGGGAATTACAGTTTTGCCATCCCGTGTTGTTGCGGAAGAGATTGAAGCGGGACGACTGGTGGAGCTGATTGTTCCGGAGTTTCGATGTTATCAATCCTTTGTGCTGGCATGGCAAAAAAGTAAGTATATGTCGGTATCCATAATTGAATTTGTGAATTTATGTAGAAAGATCGCAAAATAGCGGTCTTTTTTCTTGCCTTTTCACATAAACATGTTATAATATAAAATCAGAACCGACCGGTCGGTCGGAAACCTGGTGGAGTAAGAGTTTATTTTAAAAGGAGGAAAACATGATTTCTAAAATTAGTGTTAAGAAACCATATACGGTAATTGTTGGAATTGTGCTGGTGCTAATCTTAGGCTATATTTCCGTAACCAGGATGTCTACGGATTTGCTGCCGAGCATGAATTTTCCATATGCAATCGTTATTACGTCTGATGTAGGAGCTTCCCCGGAAGAGGTGGAGAAGAAGATTTCTGCGCCGATTGAAGCGGCCATGGCGTCCATGACGGATATTAAGAAAGTATCCAGTATTTCCCAGGATAATGTGTCCATGGTAGTGCTCGAGTTTGAGCAGAGTGCCAATATGGATGCCATTACAGTGGAGATGCGGGAAAGTCTGGATGCGTTGAAATCCCAATGGGATGAGAATGTGGGAAACCCGAGTATTATGAAAATCAACCCGGATATGATGCCGATTTTGATTAGTGCGGTTTCCAAAGAGGGTATGAATGCCCAGGAACTGACGGAATACGTTGAGAACGAAGTGGTTCCGGAAGTAGAAAGCGTAGCCGGAATTGCCCGGGTTACGGTATCCGGTGGCGTTAAGACTACCATAGAGGTTACCCTTGATACGGAGAAAATAAATGCCCTCAACAAGGAAGTTAAGAAGGCGTTGAATAAGAAATTTGCCGATGCAGAAGCGGAGATTAAGAAGGCAAAGAATAACCTGAATAGTCAGGGAAGCAAGTTGCAGAACGGAAAGGATAAATTGATTTCCACTACCACGGATGCAGTTAACAAGCTGACGGACCAGAAAGTGGAGCTGATGCAGGCAAAAGCGAAGCTTGCGGAGAAACTGACGGAAATGGAAGCAAGCCTTACGGGAAACGAGCAGATTGACGCCACTATTAAGGCAGGAATGACAAGCCTTCAGAAGAATATTAAGCAGATGGATGCGGGAATTTCCAAGATTAATGAGAATCTTGCGAAGCTGAATGCAACCCAGATTTCCGGCGCAGTGGATATGGGAAGTGCATCTGCCCAGATGGCAAACGGAAAGACCAGCTTGGATGATGCATTGAAATCCTTAAAAGATAGCAAGAAAGCAGCTTTTGAATCTGCAGATCTGACCAAGATTCTGACCCAGGAAACCGTGGGTGGTATGCTGTCAGCGCAGAACTTTGATATGCCGGCGGGTTATGTACAGAAGGATGGCGAGAAGTATTTAATTCGCGTGGGTGACGACTTGACCGAGAAGAAGGAACTGAGCAACCTGATTCTTTTGGACATGGATTTAAAGGGCGTAAAGCCAATTTATTTAAAAGACATTGCCAAGGTGGAATTTGTAGATGATTCCGCGGATGTATATACCAGCATCAATGGGGAACCGGGCATTTTGCTGACGATGGAAAAACAGACCGGCTACTCCACAGGTGATGTGACCAAAGCGGCCATTGCCAAGATGGAAAGTATGGAGAAACAGGAAAAAGGATTAAATACAGAGACTATTATGGATCAGGGAATTTACATTGGCTACATTGTTAATTCCGTAGTACAAAACATGGTAGTAGGCGGTATTTTGGCAATTATAATTTTGCTTTTATTCCTGCGTGACTTAAAGCCGACTCTGGTAATTGCCATTTCCATTCCGGTGAGTGTGGTAACGGCAGTTGTATTGATGTACTTTAGTAACGTTACCCTGAATGTGATTTCCCTTTCCGGCCTGGCGCTTGGAATCGGAATGCTGGTGGATAACTCCATCGTAGTTATTGAGAATATTTACCGACTACGAAATCTGGGGTTACCGGTAAAAGAAGCTGCGGTAAAAGGTGCAAAGCAAGTGGCGGGGGCTATTATGGCGTCTACATTGACCACGGCCTGTGTATTTTTACCAATCGTATTTACGGATGGAATTACCAGACAATTGTTTGTGGATATGGGCTTAACCATTGCCTATTCCCTGTTCGCAAGTTTGCTGATTGCCTTAAGTTTCGTGCCGATGATGGCCTCCGGTGTGCTTGCCAAGAATAAGGAAAAAGAGCATAAGATTTTTAACGGCATTCAGAATTTCTATGCAGGACTTTTGAAAGGCGCTTTGCGGGTAAAACCATTGGTGTTGTTGGTTGCCCTGGGATTGTTAATTGTAAGTATCTATGCAAGTATGAGCCGCGGAACCGCGTTTTTACCATCCATGGAGAGCACCCAGATGACCGCTACCATGGAAGTGCCAAAAGACATGAAATTAGACGAGGCAAGGAAGATTTCCGATGCCATGATTGAGAAAATCATGAGTATCAAAGATGTAGAAACGGTAGGTGCCATGACGGGAAGCGGTAGTGGCATGAGTATGATGAGCATGGGAAATTCCGGCAGCAGTCGGGACATCACCATGTATCTGCTTTTGAAAGAGGATAAGGAATTAAGCAATACGGAAATTGCTAAACAGATTGAGGAAAAGACCAAAGGAATGGGGGCCAAATTAACGGTGAAGACGTCGGCCATGGATATTTCTTCTTTTATGACCAGCGGTATTCAGGTGCATGTGGAAGGCCGTGACCTTGAGAAATTGCAGAAGCTTGCCAAACAGGTAAAAAAAGTGGTGGAAAATACACCGGGTACCAAGGAAGTGGCAAGCGGCATGGATGAAATGACCAATGGCGTGAAGATTACGGTAGATAAGAAGAAGGCAGCGAAGTATTCCTTGACGGTTGCTCAGGTGTTCCAGAGTGTATCCAAAGAGGTGTCGGATGCCAAGAGCGCAACGACCTTAAGTACGGATACGGCTGACTATGATGTTTTTGTAAAAAGCGATAAAGAAACGGATATGACCCTTGACAAAATCAAGAAAATCAAGCTGACTTACAAGACCATGGATGGTGAGGAGAAGAAGGTTGCGTTGAATAAAGTAGCAACCATCCGAAATCTGGCAAGTTTAAGTCAGATTTCCCGTGAAGCACAGAATCGTTATATCAATGTGACGGCGCAGATTGACGAGAAACACAATGTAGGCCTGGTATCTAACGATATTAAGAAACAGTTGAAAAAAATAACTGTTCCGGAAGGCTATTCCATATCCATGGCCGGCGAGGACGAAACCATTAACGAGGCGATGGAGCAGTTGACCTTGATGCTTTTGGTAGCGGTTGCGTTTATTTACCTGATTATGGTAGCCCAGTTCCAGTCGCTTTTGTCACCGTTTATCATCATGTTTACGATTCCTTTGGCTTTTACCGGTGGTTTCTTAGGCCTGTTCTTAACGGGACATGAGGTGAGCGTTATTGCTATGTTGGGATTCGTAATGCTTGCAGGTATTATTGTTAACAACGGTATTGTGTTAGTGGACTATGTAAACCAGTTACGCGAGACCGGAATTGATAAAAAGACGGCACTGATTGAGGCGGGAAGAACAAGGCTTCGCCCGATTATGATGACGGCGCTGACAACGATTTTAGCCATGTCTACTACGGCAATCGGCGCGGGAATGGGATCCGATATGGTACAGCCGATGGCCATTGTAACCATTGGTGGTTTGATTTACGGAACGTTATTGACGCTATTTGTTGTACCGTGTATGTATGATTTGTTGCATCGGGAGAAGAGCATGGTAAAGGAGGAAATCGACGATGATATCTCCAATTTATAAAGAACCGACCGAGAAAATGATTAAACTTTTTGACGCAGTGGCCGCCCTCTTAGAAGAGGGGGCCGATGTCAAAGATTTGAAAGTAATCGACATTACAGAGCGGGCCGGTATTGGAAAAGGAACGGCTTACGAGTATTTTAAATCAAAAGAAGAGTTGTTGTTAGAGGCACAGATTTACTATTTTGACCAAAAAGTGAAATGGCTTTGCCAGCAGGTTGGGAAGGCAGACACTTTTTCCAGTGCCATTGATGCTTGCTGCACCGCAATCGATGACATGCTTCACAACGAAGCCGGCATGCGAGTGCTTTTCCGATATGCTTTAGGCGGTATGGAAGAGGGGAGTGAAAAGCGGTGTTGTGAAGACAATACCGGAATGGATTTGTTTTTCACCGGACTGGTGAAGCTGGGAAGACAGGATGGCTTGTTTGCAAAGAGTGATGATGAACAGGTTATCAATACGCTGGTGACGGAGCTGGTTGGTTACGGGATTACCTGTAATATGTGGCAAAAGCGCCATCCGGACGGAAACGGATACCCGGAATTTCAGAAAAAGAATCGGGCCTATTGTCAGAAGGCAATTCGCGCTATATTAGAAACTGGAGAATAGGGGAAGACAAAGTTGTAAAGTTTTGCATACACTTCTGTCTATTGTAATGGATACTTTGCTTATAGTAATATTTAATTGAAGATAATGCAAAAGAGAAACAAGAAGTATCCGTACGTGAAATCCACTAAATTCAATGGAAAAAAGTGGTATCATAATTTTCAACGAAGAAGTGATTTGATTGATCCGTTCTTCGTAAATGAATTAAAAGATGTGGATGGCAATTAGTTCCGGAAGCCTTTGGAGAGATTTAGCAGTATAAAGGCATTAATTACCGCCAGAGTACATGAATTTCAGTCCTGGGGGTAGTGATTTTTGATACAATTGAAAATTACTACCCCTAAAGTATGGGCTTTTATAAATTTAGCGGTAGTGGGACTTCCTGGTTTTGGATTTTTCTACCGTTAAAAAATTGTTTTCGAGTATTTAGTGGTAGGCTTGTACCTTACTTTGAAGATTTGTTTCGGTCTATTATGTAGATTTCGGGTATTTGAACGTCAGTATAGCGATATTCTATGAAAAACCGTACCCCTAAAAGTGCCGGATGGGTTCCTTTTGGGGGTAAAGTTTTTAGCTTCACAAACTTTGTCTACCGCCAAGTTTATTATTCTATGAAATTAGCGGTAGAAATTCACGATTCTATATTTTTGAGGACGTTCGGAGCAATATTGTATGGCAGGCGGATAGGATTTATAAATAAAAAATTGTAAGAAATTGACAAAAACCGGCTCTAATAAAATAAGAGGCGGTTTTTCCACACTTGCAAAATAATTGACAATGAGATAAAGTGTCAGTAGAGAAAAAAGCGACTTTTACGACGGGGGACAGTCGTGCAGAACTATTGGCGAACATGGGGTATGAAGAGAAACTTGACAGGAAGGGACTTTGTGCAAAAGTAGGCAAGGTCTGGGAGCAGACCTATTATGATACGACAGAAGGAGAACTTTAACCCGGATACGGAGCTGGGACTTTCTTCAACCATATACTATAAAACGGAATGGATGAGTATACTGCAAACCGCAGATATGGAGAAGGATGCAGAGGAAATCCGGGTGGATCGTCCCTTTGGCTTTGCCGTTACAGACGAGAACGGAATTGTACTTTTTGAAAGTGTGAAGTGGAATTAAGATTGGAGGGTGAAGTAGACAGATGAAAACAAAATGGATTAGCGTAGTGCTCGTTGTGGCGTTGACAATCGGATTGTGGGGTGTGGCAGGATGTACGCGACATGAAAAAAAGAAGGAAACGCAGAACCCGGTTTCAGAAGAAAATGCGGGTGGGGTACTGCTTGCAAAAGCAGGAAAGCCTGGAGAAAAAGGGAAGCAGGTAACAGGGGATTTTATTGCAGCAATGGCAGGAGGTAAGATGGCAAAGGAGATCTTACAGACGAAGCTACCGGGTAACAGGGTTTACTCGCCGATAACCCTTTCTATGATGATGGCAATGCTGACAGATGCATCTTCCGGACAGGCCAGACAGGAAATTCTAAAGCTGATGGGCTGGAAGTCTCTTGAGGACGTAAAGAAACAGGTGAGGTCGGTATACGCGGCGGCAAACCGGAAAACAGAGAATGGAGAAACCCGGATGGCGAATGCGATTTGGCTTCGTGATGATGAATCCTATCATGAGGAAAAAATAGCGGAACTGGCTGATGATTTTTTTGCAGATTCTTTTTCGGGAAAAATGGGTTCCGCTGAGTATGATAAGTTTCATCAAACGTGGTTAAATGAGCAGACGAAAGATCTGCTTTCGGATGAGGTAAAGAAAATGAACTTCATTGAAACACAAAAAATAGCATTGTCCTGTGCCGGTTATTTTCGCCAACAATGGCCGGAAAAGATGGATCTGATTAAGAAAAACTTTTTCTGGGGAAGAACCGGCGCAACAATGGTGGATATGCTTGAAAAGGAAGATACTATGCCATTTTATCGAGGAGAGAATTACAAGGCTGTCGGATTGCCGTTTCATAACGGATTCGTGTTCTGGTTGTTTTTACCGGATTCGGAGTATTCGGTGGAGGATGTGCTGGTGGATAACCGTTATCTCTCCATAATGAAGGGGGAGATAGAGCCGGAGGATACCGATGCAAAGATGGTAGTCCGTTTTCCGAAATTCGACATCACAACATCATTGGATGCAGCAAAAGGAATTGCCAATCAGTCATACTTGCAAATCTTTGATGACCGGGGAGCATTCCGGGAACTGACCGATGGCATGATGTATGTGAGCGGTATACCACATGCAACGCGAATTCTTGTGGATGAATATGGTGCTACGGCCGCCACTTTTGCGGAAGCTGAATTGAAAGGTGCATATATGCCGGAGGATGCGGAATATTTCATCTGTAACCGTCCCTTCTTCTATGCCATAGCTGATGAGAATGGGATGGTCTATTATGAAGGAATTATGCAGCAGGGAGAAAAGATTACGGATACCGAAGTGAAAATTCGCCAGCCAATCGTGAAAGTAAACGGACAAATTTATGTGAAAACGGATGAGGTCGCAAAGGTTACTTGTGGAACGGCAGACGGCAGAATCCGGTGGTCGGAGGAACCCGGGAAAGTGCCTATCAATGATGATAGCAGCAACTTTGGCGAGGGATATCGCTATCAGTATGCAGATGAACATCATCTGAGTGTGGAAATTGACGGAATCTGGTACGCATTTGAACGTGTGTCGGATATCAGTACACTTTACTATAAAACCAATGAGGATGAGAAATGACAAAAGGAGCCGGTTTGGCTCCGTACGAGAATAAATACTTGACTTTTTTGGGAGATTGGAGTATCCTAACCTAGCTGTGTTAAAAGTATGAAGAAAAAGGAGCAAGAGTGATGGAACTTGAAGAGATTTTGAGAAGGGAATTTGAAGGCACAGACGTACCGTATATTGAGATTCGACGAACCATTCCGTCACCGGATGGTAGTGATATTGATATCATGTATGGCGCATGCCAGCTTGTGGATGGCCAGCTGGTTTCTATTGATGGGGATCGCTATGGAATGGATACCAGTTGCGACAAGTATTATATTTATAAGACGCAGAAGGATAAGGTAATTGACAGACTTCCGGAGCATTCCGAGTATTTAATTAATGCAGGAACGAGATGTCTTGTGGTATGGGAGAATACCAAGGATAAGTAGGTAATTTTGCGAAGTGAAATTACCGTATGAGATGGGAGCAGAGCAAATCCCCGGCAGGAGAAATCTTGCCGGGGATTATTTATGATTGCGTAAGTGTGGGCTAGCTATTTAATAGATGGCTTATTTCATCTACCATTTCATTGATGGTTCTAGCTTGAACGGATACCTCTTCAGTATTTTTTGCATTATTTTCCGCCATTGATCTGATTGCTACGAACTGCTCATTTTCATTTCTGATGCTTTCTGCAATGTCTTGATTAATAGTAACAGTTTGTCTAATAATATCTGCTTGACGTTTAATGGCTGTATTCATTTCAGTAACAGTATCAACTGAATCACGCAACATACCACTCATAGCTCGAATATCATCAAATACTTTTTTGAACTGTTCGTTTTGTTCATCAAGTTTTGATGCGTTATTCTCTACTTGTGTTGTGATTTCCTTGACGTTTAATTGTACTCGATTAATTACAGCGCCAATATCATTAAGGGAATATGAGGTACTTTCCGCAAGCTTACCTACTTCTGTTGCAACAACTGCAAACCCCCTACCTGCTTCGCCGGCTCTTGCTGCTTCAATAGATGCATTCAGAGCAAGAAGACTGATGGAAGAAGAAATACCCTGGATTAATTCTAGTGTTGTTCCTATTTCTCCTACGGCTTTCGAAAGCCTCTCTGCTATATTAGTAGTTGTGGCCATAGATTCTGATACTTCTGTATTAATGCCTTGTAAATCGTTAAGAGATTTTTCGTTCTCATTAGATTTAATAAGGAGATTATCTGAAGTTGTTTCGACTTTCCCTACGTTTTCTTCTACGATATTTTCGCATTCGCTAAGTTCGGAAAGATTATTCATGCTTTCGTCTGCTTTAAAGCCAAGTGAATTACTGCTTTCAACAAGGTTATCACTTGTGGCAGATAGTTCTTCGGCAGAGGCACTTTCATTTGATGCAATGTCAAGGAGCGTTGAACCAGCCACAACCATTTTTTCGGATATACTTTTGACTGCATTCATAACGCCGATAACTCTTCTATTATTATCTTCCAATTCGTCCTTCTTTGCAGTAACAAGAAAATGCGAAACAAAGAAAATAAATATTGTAATGCCTGCTAATGAAATAGTTAAGCCAACAATACACATTATGATATCGGTTACAAATAATTCATCTTTTGCAGGAAGAAGTTGTGAACCTCTAACAACCCATCCACTTATAAGAGAGATGATACAGACGGCACCAGTTGCTAACAATTGCTTTATGTCTAGGAAAAATCCTATGAGTGTTAAGAAGAAAGCCAAGAATCCCCAAAAATTGCGGGTTGGACACATGTATACAATATAAGTCCATTGAATAATTAGAACGAATGAACAGAAAACTTTGCCTAATTGCAATTTCCCATCAAGAAGATATCCGTCTTCGTCGAAGGAGCTTTTTAAAATTAACATACCAATTACAAGGAAACTTACATCCATTACAGCAAAACAAATTACAGCAAGCCATGGCATTGTTTTATAGAAGCCTAATACTTTTTCAACTATGAACATAGTTGTAGCAAACATGCATGCTCCGGTTAAAGCAATAATTCCCCATTTGAATACAGCTGAAAGGTAGACTTCAAAAGCAGTCTTTTTATTATTCATTGATTTGTACCCCCCGTTCAAGATATTTGTATAGTATACTATAGCAAGGAATTGTGATAAAGTTGTTAAAAATATTCCTGTATTATTTAAGAAAAGTGCCTACAAGAAAAAAGAAGTGGGATGTGGAGTGAAAGACCGACTCAATTAGGATTTTCTTCTTGCAATTTCAATGCAAAAGGGCTATACTGAATTCTATAGTTATAATTTAAAGGCTGTGATAAAGAGGAGTACATATTTGGAGGCTGTCAGAGAGGATCTCTCACCGGCTGTAAGGAGATCTCAGGGAAGGATATGGAAGGTAGCTTTTGAGCCGATGCCTGAACCGCAGAGAATCTGCACAGTAGGGTACTCCGGGAATTCCCGTTATAGAATCAATGAGATGCGCTTAAACGAAGAAGCGTAAGTAAGGTGGTACCGCGATAACACGCCCTTACAGAGGAGTCCTCTGTAAGGGCGATTTTTATTTTGCAGGTGTAACGTTCTAATCCTGTAAAGAATATAATTCGCCGAGGACTTCACCAAATAGTCGATGAGCACCTACCTGATGTTGCTTTCTGGGCACTTAGGTATTGCGAGGTGTGTATTCTCTATAAGCAAGGCTTTTGCGAGCGTCGGCACTTGATTTTGCAGGGCAAAATCTTATGTGCCGCTACGCTTGCAACGAAGCGAAAGCGACCTTGCGATAGAGAATACGCACCACACAAAAACGAAGGTGCTCAAAAAACACATTACGGAGGTGCGAATATGAGTAAAGAATTAGCAAAAACCTACGATCCAAAAGGTCTTGAGGATCGTTTGTACAAAAAATGGGAAGAAAATGGGTATTTTCATTCTGAA
>SVEW01000010.1 GCA_015057205.1 Lachnospiraceae bacterium
CAAAAGCTCCGCATCATAGCGTTTTTCTTCGATTTGTGCTAACGCGTTGTCTGCAGTATCGGAAAGTTCCTTTTCGCTATCGTAATCATCCAACACCTTAAATTCCATAATAATAGCCGTATCATGAGTGTTTTTCGGCTCCATTACAACGTCGTAGCGACCAAACCCACTCTCGCGGTTAGATTTCAAAATGTAACTGGATGCTTTATCGACGAGAAGACCAAGCACAAAACCGTGGTAAAAGTGCTCTGGCTCAAGTGTTTTAGAAGGTCGGTTTCCAGAATCAAAATAACTGAAAGTATTGAATGCAATTTCGTTTATATAGTGATTCATTGTATGCGCTATGAAGCGCTTACGAACTAATTGCGCAAAATCTCAACTTCTCTAATGATAAATCACTGCTGATGTGATATACTGTATTAAAGAACTACTCATGACGAAAAGAAGGGATTTTTTATATGAATTTGCAACTGCTTAGAGAATTTTTTGCCCAGAATAGATCTGTGGAGTACACCAAGCACTGTTTAACCAGAATGATGGAACGAGATATTACTCGTGCCGATATCCGTAAGGTAATTATGCAGGGCGAGATTATTGAGGATTATCCATTGGATGAGAATAACACTTCAGAAAAGTCCTTTCCAAGTTGTCTCATAATGGGATATAGAGATTGCGATAATCGCGTTATACATGTTGTAGTTGGATTTAACGGGTCTCGAATTATAGTAATTTCAGCATATTATCCGGATTCCGAACACTGGCTATATGATTATAAAACAAGGAGGTAATTGTTATGTGCAAGCATTGTTTTACTGAAAAGAAAATAGAAATGAAAACGGTTTTTACCGTAGAATACAACGACTGCATTATCGTGGTCAAAAACGTTCCGTGTTTTGAATGCCCTGTTTGTGGCGAGGTTACTTTTTCAGACGAGGTTTCGGCAAAGTTGGAAATAATTGTCTCAGCTGCAAAAAAATTGATGCAGGAAATATCTGTAATCGACTATACCAAGGCTGCTTAATCTAGGGGCAGTAACACATGTAACGAAAAGGGGGGAGTTGTCCCCACTTTTCGCTATTTACATCTTAGATTTCTTAATCAAGCACTTCTTCCCTTCAAACGCAAATCCGTATTTCAGAATATTTTCTGCGGGGATTCCCTTCGCCAAAAGATCTGCATCGTAGCGCTTTTCTTCAATCTGCTTTAAGGCGTTATCAGCTGTATCAGATAGTTCTTTTTCATCGTCATAGTCATCAAACACCTTGAATTCCATAATAACAGCAGAATCGCTTAAATTTTTGGGTTCAAGAATCACATCATAGCGACCATAGCCGCTTTCGCGGTTCGATTTCACCACATGGGTAGATGCTTTATCCACCAAAAGTCCTAAAACGAAGCCGTGATAAAACCGCTCCGGTGCTGCTTTTTCGGAAGCGCTTTTGCCGGAATCAAAGTAACTGAAGGTATTAAGCGCAATATCGTTCATATAGCGGTTCATTGCACGGCAATCTCCGGCAAACATAGCGGAAACAAACTCGCCGAAGGATTCATCCTTATCAAACCATTCCCGAATCATGTTAGAGAACATGGTTTTGACTTCAAAGTTCGTTATTTTCAGACGGTAAATTTTTGGATCGTTTATTGTTTCTTGCAGAATTTCCTCTACCTTCAGATAGCCGGAAGCCAACAAAAGGCTCCAGATAGCCTTTCTGCCACGATCAAGCTGATTAAACACTATCTGTTCGTCGAGCATGGTTTCGATGCTTCCACCATCCAACAACTTTTCAAAATCGATTTTTATGGAGCGTTCCCCTTCACGAATCACTTTTTCCACAAGTCTGTTGGCGCTGGTATTTGCCCAATAAGCATCTATCTCTTTCTTGTCCAGAAACATGGTGATGGACCAAGGGTTGTAAATATCCTTTTGGGTGCCAAAAGTAAAACCATCATACCAGGCCTTCACATCTTTACGCAAAAGAAAATCTAATCCCTGTTCTTCCATAGCCGCAAAAACTTCTTCTTCTGTGAAACCAAAAGAAGTCATATACTGCTTGGAAGTAGTGGTCACTACGTTCAGGTTATTCAAATCCGAAAAAATGGATTCCTTGCTCACTCTTGTGATTCCGGTCATGAGGCCGCGTTCCAGGTAAGGATTCGTTTTAAATGTATTGTTAAACAGCGCACGGGTGTAGCCAACTAACTCGTCCCAAAAGCCGTTAATATATGCTTCCTGTAACGGCGTGTCATACTCATCGAGCAGGATGATGCATTTTTTACCATAATAGCGGTAAAACCACTCACAGAGCTGATTCAGTGCACCGGCAGCGGCGGAATCACTCATCTGCGTATTGACAGCCTTAAAGTTCTCTCGATCCGTTTCGGTAAAACAGGAATCTGCTAGCATCCATGAATGTTGATTATAAATATCAGCCAAAAGCTTATTTATCCGTTCTCTTGTATTCGTATAGTCGGTATGTTTAATTCCGGCAAAAGATAGAAAAATCACCGGATAGGTTCCCTGCAAATTACGGAACTTTTCGTCCTTCCAGATATTTAAGCCCTCAAACAAATCTCCACGATTCGCGTACTTATTTGAGAAAAAGCACTCCACCATGCTCATATTTAGTGTTTTACCAAATCGCCTTGGACGGGTAATTAGGGTAACAGAATCGCCTCCGTCCCACCATTCCTTTATGAAGTTGGTTTTATCAATGTAAAAATAATTATTCTCGCGAATTTTAGTAAAATCTTGCGCACCTACGGATATTGTTCTAGCCATGCTACACCTCCTGATAGTTATAGTTTACCACAGTACGGGAAGTTTAGCAGTATATAAGTTGGAATTTTGCAAATAAAAACTCTCTGAGATCGAAATCCCAGAGAGTTTTTATTATTTTTTAGCAAAGAGTTTATTGACATCAAAAACACTTTGCTCTTTCACAATTACTCCAAAGTAGGGGTAACAAATGCATTACTGTCATTATCTTTGACTGTTAAGGTGTATGTCTTTGTTCCGGACACACCATCTTTTGAAGCTGTTACAGTAATGGTATATACATTAGTGTTAGCGGTGTCGTCGCTTGTTCCAGCAGTGATTGTAATTTTTCCATCTGCACCGCCGATGGTTGCTGTTGGTGCTCCCTCTACGGCTGGGCTGTGACCGGCTGCTAAAACAATGCTGTACGTATAATCATAACCATCAGTGGTATTAGTTGCCGCCGCACCAGCTGTTGTAAATTCTGTTGGTAATGCCAAGTGCGCTGCAGCAGCAGCTGCGTTTGCTGCGGTCTGTGCTTCAGCAACTGCATTTCCAGCTCCCTCATTTACAGTAATAGTCTTTGAAATTGCACCTACTGATACTGTATATGTGTACTGCTGACCGTTTACAACTGTGGTATTTGTAGTGGTTTTCTGACCATTTACAATAATTGCCGGCTCCATATCGTTACCATACTGATCTTCAACGCCAAGATAGTAATTCTTCAAAAGTCCACCGTTCTGAACCGCAATTATTCCGTCATTACCAAGAACATCACCTGCATCAAGCTTAATAGAATCTCCCATTGCTGGATACCAAATGTGGTCTGCGTCTCTCACACATTCAGCAACACCGTAAGCAGCAGTTGCTTTTCTTGGAGCATTGCTATAATCCATAGCTAATTCACAAGCCTTGGATCCGTCTTTTGCCCAAACTGTTGCGGTAAATTTACCAACATTCGCTTCTTTTTCGCTACTTGCTACTGCTATTGCTTTACCACCAGTTGGCTGAGTAACAGTATTTCCATTGACTTCAAAATCAGAGTTAGCTGTAACTGTAAAATCGTCTGTAGCCTTCAATGATACCTCAACACCATCTTTATCTGTGCCATATACGACTACTTTTGCTGTATCTCCAACGACATTAAAAAGGTCTTTTCCGTTATACCATACTGCACGATAGGATTTATACATGTTGTTTTCGTCTGGTCTAGCAATATGTACGGTTACCTTTTCACTATCAAGTACTACTGTGTCGCCTGTAGCAGGTTTGCTCTTTAGAGCAACGTAGTAATTAACATCAGCACCTTTCGTACCATCAACTGTTAAGATACCGTTTGATACAGTTGCCTCTGTTGTAAGGTCAGCATTCTTATATACATTCCAGTAAACACCTTGAGTTGCTGTACCATCAGTGCTATAGCTTGGGAATTTAGCATTCTTGTAATCTACTGTATCACCGTTGGAATCTTCAAATACAACTGCAGACTCTACATCATACATCATCTTAGAAGGTGCAGTATTTTTAGTAACTTTGCTGTCAAACTTCGCAATCTTAGTTAATGTACCGGCTGTCTGAATTGTAAAGGTCTGTGTATTAACCTTATTTGATGCAGTCTGAACAGTAAATGTAACACTTGAATTTGCAGCACCCTGTGGTGTGTAATAGAAAGTAACTTTCTTACTATTCTTTACACAACTAAAGTTTCCAGTAGAAGCTTTGATTGTTGTGTTGTTCTTTGAAATACCATTTTTATCTTTGAATACAATCGCAGTATTTCCGCATGTATCTAACATTTCGTAAAGATCTACGGAATCGCCATACTGATCATTCGCATTTACCTCAAGTTCAACTCTAGTTCCAGCATATAATGTACCAGGAACTTCAAATGTCAGAGAATCGATATATGGATTATCCTCAACAGTGAACTTGGTGGAAGTTGTATATCCACCCAAAGCAGAGATGTTTAATACAGCTTCTCCAGGCATAGCGTCTGTAGCCTTGGAGTTAACGTACATAACAGTTTTGCCGTTGTCTAAATCATCAAACTTATCAAAACCTGCATATACGCTATTTGCAGCTGTAGGTGTAATAAATAAAGCACTAGCTTCCACAGCCTTTGTAAGCTGTTTAGCCTTTAATGTGTTGCCATACTGATCCTTTGCAACAACAGGCAGATAGTATCCACCATTGTAGAAACGATCCATGGTCACTTTCTTATCTTTGTATGCTGCCTTATCTGTTGTGAGCTCACCAAATGTCATTTCAGCAACATAAGCGGCATTTGATACAGTAACTTCACCAGTTGTCTGAATTACTTCACTATTGTTTTTGTAAATCGCTGTTAAAGTAATCTTTTCGCCAAGAGTAAATGGAAGCTGTCCAGCTGCCTTGTCCTTTTCAACTGTTACCGTCTGTGTCTTTGCATCATATTTCTGTTCAGAATTTTTAGTAGCAGTAGATGCATATACAGTAACTTTTCCTGCTGGAATACCATATTCTGCGCCCCACTGGTCAACTCCAGCAAGATGAGCATATGCGGTATAGAAATCAGATGCACTTGCAAGTGCGAGTTCCTTACCGAACTGTAAGCTCTTTAATTCCTGAGCTGCACCCTTGAAAGATTTAGAAGCAGCCTTAATAGCTGTATCCTTCGGAGTTACAGTAACTGTGTAAGTTGCAGTAACAATCTTATCAGCAGTAGTGATTTCAATAGTTTTGTTGTCTTCTGCAAGGGTAGCAGTTGTTTTCTGAGCTGCAGTTCCTTTTGCAAGTGTTACAACATCATCTTTTGTAATGGCTTTGTTCATTACAACTTTTACTGTATTTGCGCCTGTCTGTTCAGCAGAAACAACTTCAAGAGCTGTGTCTGTAACTTCTGCAGTTGCTTCGGAAGTTTTGATGTTTCCAAAGCTATCTGTTACAGATACGGTAATTTTTTTACCAAGATCAGCAGTTGTTACTGTGTATTCAGTTGCTTTGCTAACTACATCGTTTCCAGCTTTCCACTCATATGCAGTAATTTTTGCTTTTGCAGGAGTGATTGTAGCTTTTAAAGTATCTCCAACGATTGGAGTAGCATTGTCAATAGCAACGCTTGTTACAGCTACTTTAGCCTGAGATTTTACAGTTACTTTTTCAACGATAGATTTCGCAACTTTGTTTGTTTTCTTGTTGTAAATCTTAACGGTGAATTTACCTGTATAGTTTTTGTTCTTCTCAGAATATTTAACGTAAAGATTTAAGGTTTTTCCTGTACCTTTGATCTTTGTTGTCTTGGTGACAGCTTTTTTGTTGTATTTCACTGTTTCACCGGATACGTTTCGTGTTACTTTAACGTACTGTTTTGTGCTGACACCTTTTAACTGGTATTTGTAATTTGTACCAGCTTTAACAGTGGTCTTGTTAGTCAAGGTGTACTTGCTAGCTGCCTGTGCGCCTGTTGGAGCAACAAGGCTTAAAACCATCATTACTGACAAAGCGCCTGCCAGTAACTTCTTGCTTATGCTGTTATGCATGTAAGCATTCCTCCTTCATTATAATTCGTTTTTTTGTGTTACAATTTACGATCAGCTACCAGATTCCGAGCATAGATTGTTCCACATACATTCATTATACCGTTCTTTTCGCGGTTTGCAAGCCTTTTTTTTTCTTTTTTTATCATTTCACATATTGTTCATAATTTGTTTACACAATCGCTGAAACCCTTGATTTTACGCGGTTTTTCCGTACACATTTTCCTTTATCCAAGTACAGTAGTATAATTATTTTCAAAATATACGCACCTTTCACGCATATTGTCGTACTATATTATAAATTGTTTCACTGTTTTTCTTATTGTCGCAAGGTATTTTTTCAAATCTTGTGGTCTAATTTCGTAAACCTCTCCTTCTCTTGTGGTTTCCTTTGTCAGTCTATGACTTGTTCATAACAAACTTTTCACTCTACGCTATATATAGAAACGTAAGAGTAAGTGAGTTTTTTCACCAGGCAAATTTACTTTATGTTCATTATGCTATGCATTTATATTTCAATTTTTGTTTTTACATAGATTATGAAATTGTGTCATACTGAAAAAATTTGATATGTTTATCAACTTGCGCAAAAGGCTTTTTTGGCATCCTCTCATACTGATTTTTCGCTTTTGGAGGTGAAATAGACTTTTTCTGACAATGTCTGTCGACACAATTTCGACAACATCTATACACTTTGCACAATCAAGTCATCCTGGCATTGTGCAATATCACGTGTTATTTTTATACAATCTACACACAGAGTGTACATTCTACAATTTTTATTATTTTTAGCGCATATCCACCGTCATTTTGCCAATTTTCTCTGTCGGTTTTTTATCCAATTCACACAAATTTCACTTTTTCTTCAAAATTTCCTTGACGGCGCAACATATTTGGTGTTATCATTCATTTCGCGTCGCAAGCCGAGCTCACGGTGCGACCGCAAAGGAAATTGTAGGACAAGGGGAGGATATTATGTTATCGGAAAATAACGAAATTATCGAAATCAGTCTAGAGAAAGACGAAATGGATCTAATTGGATTAATTGCAAAGCGATACTATGACGAGGGTTATAGAAACGGCTTCGATAAAGGACGTGCCGACGCACGTATCGAAGACATCTCAACCCTCATCAAACGTACTGGGCAGGAGATTTTTGCGCGCAAATCTCTTGACGCTAGCCACCTCGAATTGAAATATGCAAACCAGAGAATCGGCCTTGCACAACTTCAATTGATCGAAGATGAAATTGCGTTTGAGGCATCGCAGAATGCCCGTCTAGGTGAAAAATCGTTGCGTGATTGGCAATGGTTGTAAAATCTGGCACACTTTCATAGTGTTATCTATACTATCATCTACAATATTAAAATTTAAAACCCTTAAAAGAATAAGTGATTTTATAGCATTGCTATTCACCGGCAATTTTTAACAATTGCTCAATTTCATCTACAGATATATCGAGAAATTCTGATATATCTTCTATGGTAAATGAAGCATTCTGTGCTTTTAGCGCTTCCGTTGCTTCAACCAGTTGATTTAGCTTGTCCACAATTTTGCTTTGTTCTTTCAATGTATCGATATTCTGACTTGCGTACAAACGCAATGTATCGCGAATATCACTCTCTAATGACTGCAACGATATATCTCCATCGGTTGCAGTCATTTTATTTACATAAGTAAATGCCTTTAAATTTGCTTCCTGCACCAGGTCTCCCAATGGTTCACTTCCATTTGCATACTCTTTACACATTTCATATATCCACGGCAGCAAAAATTCATAAACCTCTTCGCCATTTTTTATCATGTTCTCAAGTTCTGCCTCGCTCTTTCGCACGATTCCTTGTAAATCTTCCTCATAGAAGTGCATAAAGTTAATCTCGTCCTGACTATATTGGTACGCCGGTTCCTTTTTTATTTCTACCTTTGGCGTATATCCATCTAACAGCACCTGTCGATTGGCCAGAAAATCCCCCATTACTTCCCATTGTGCCTCGTTTAATTCCATATTTAGCTCTTTAACAATATCGTCGCGGGTGATATGGCCGTCTTTTTCTTTTCCAATCTGCGCAATACGTTTCATATTTTCTAAAAACTGTAATTGTTCGTTCATTTCGCTCTCCATTATCTTTCTATTCTACCCCACTGCTCTCTCGCCGGTGGGGTAGTAGTCCTTTGCACGTTTTCTACTTTACAATACTTCCGGTCCATGTGTCAATCCCCCCGAAGCAATATACCTTCGTATAACCAATTCTTTTGAGCCTTTGCCCAGCCTTTTGACTCCTGCTTCCCCCATGACAATACACCAAAATCACCTGATTTAAGTTAGGCAATTCCGCCAACTTTTCAGTTACAATTGTCTCTAGAGGAATGTTAATGGCTCCGGGTATGTGTCCCATACTATATTCTTCCGGCATCCTTACATCTACCAGTGCATATTCGCGGTTCGACCTCATATATTCCAACGCTTCCTGCGCAGTGATAGTCTGCGGCTCATCCGTGCTACTTTTTGCCTCCATCGCTTTTATTGTTTGTGAGTGTTTTCGTTTTGCCAGCATCGCGACTACTATTACACTTATTTCTTTCAATTATTTTTCCTCAGCCTGCTGTCATTTCTACTATATGTTTACGGATATAATTTTATGATTTCATTCTATCCAAAATCTACTTTCTTCGCAATAGCGCAAAACGGGCCTTGCACTCATTACTTAGTACAAGGCCCCTTATCATCTATAAAGCAATTCCATTCTTTTTACACAATTCGCGTGCACTTTCCACCGAATCAATCCCCGTTTTGTTCTTAATCGGTGCAAATTCCTTTTCTCTTGAAATCTCAAACGGAAGATTATTATCCATCATGTGTACCATATCCAAAATCAAGGTTTCATACTTGTGTCCATTCGGTTCTGTTGGCTTAATTTCCTCACCGTTCTCGTTAATGCATGGAATTTTCTTCTCAACTACATGCAACATCAGTGGCGATGTTAAAATCTTTTCCAATGCATCTACACGAAACAGGTAATTCAAAATTACACCAAAGTTATATGCCGGTTCGCCTTTCTCGTCCTTGGCGTTCATCAGCTCTTCGGTCAATTCATAATATTCCACTATGGACGGTCTGCCATCTTCCAGACAAATAACACCTACTTTTTCATCCGGTGCTGCTTTACGGATAACCTTAGAACCGGATACATATCCGCCCTTAATAGTTGCGCCTACAAATACCGGATCCGCCATGCGCTGCAATACATTATCCACCGCAAAAACATTTAACCATTTGATTCCCTCTTCGTGAATGCACATATCCAAACCACTATTATAAAGAGAACCAAACCAGCCACCGTTTCCATTTGGCGAGGTCGCCAGTTTACCTTTATTTTCCAAATAAATCTTTCCTTCATAATCTGTCGCCGGTGCCATATCTTGTTTAAAGAAGTGGACATATTCCTTTTTATAACCGAAATATTCTTTTTCCTCAAAAAACTCCATTGTTTTCTCATGATTCTTGTCACTGGTCATAACAAACAAATGTATAAAACTGTCCGCTTCTTCCACAACATCCATCAAATTCTCAATCAGACGCTGAAAAATAAACACTTCCTTGGTAAGTCCGATATTATACATTCCTTTTGGATTATCAGATCCAAGTCTTGTACCCATTCCTCCGGCCAAAAGCACCGCTCCGACTTCACCGCGTTTAATAGCAGCAAGTCCTTCCTTACGGTATTCATCTTCTTTTTCCCAAATTTCATCTAAGGTCAATGCCTTAATAGGCGTTATCTTACCACGGCCTTTTTCCTGTGCGTCCGCACGTTCAATAACAGAAAAATCCGTTGCAGCAATTTCGTCCACTAACGCTTGTTTTCCTTCCTCTGACAATTCTTCATAAAATTTCAGCAAATGAAGCTGTCCCGCCTCTTTGCATTTCGCTTCTGCTTCTGCGTACGTCATTACGTATCCTCCATTATTATAATTTCCTTTCGGATTTCTCCCAAAGCGACTGTAATTGCTTCACCTTGGCCTCCGTCTCAGAAATCTTTAGTATATTCTCAATGCGCTTCTGTACAAGGCGCGCATCGAATGGCTTTGTTATAATCTCCAGCGCACCACGAGTCAGTGCCTCTTCTTCATTCTCGCGCTCGCCAAATGCAGTAACCATAATTACCGGAATTTCCTTTAGATATATAATATCATTCATGTGCGTCAAAAGCTCAAGTCCACCCATTTCCGGCATGCGGATATCAGAAATCACCATACTAATACCGTCAAAGCGTCGTTTCAATATCTCCAACGCTTCTTTTCCATTCTCCGCCTCTATTACATTGTATTTGGTACCAATCATTTTCTTGATAATCTCTCGCTCAACCATATGGTCATCTACCACCAGGATTGTTCGACGATTATCTGCCTTCTCTTCATCAAACATCTGACTCTGTTCCTCATCCAACCGGCTTCGGAATTCCTCCTGCGTAATTGGTTTTGAAAACAGATATCCCTGAATGCTATCGCACCCCATTCCTGCCAGCAACTCATATTGTGCCCGCGTTTCTACGCCTTCCGCAACCGTCTCCATCTTCAGCGCTTTTGCCATCTGAAAAATGGAAAACAAAATATTGTTGGCCCGCTCTGAGGTTTCCAAATCGCTAACAAACTTCATGTCGATTTTCAATATATCCACATTGAAGTCTTTCAAGGTATTGAGCGAAGAATAGCCACTTCCAAAATCATCCATCATGACTTTACATCCGCGTCTTTGGTATTCGCGAATTGCCTGAATCATTTCCATAGGCTTATCTTCGTATGCACCTTCTGTTATTTCTATTTTAATTAACTCCGGTTTCAATTCGTAGTGCTCGATAATCGATACAATTTCCCGCACGAATTCCGGTCTATAAAAATTTACACGTGATATATTCACCGAAATCGGAACAACCGGTTCCCCGGCATCCAAGCATGCTCTTTGATGAATACAAACCTGTTCGCATACAAACAAATCCAACTGGGTAATAAATCCATTTTTTTCAAAAATAGGAATAAACAATCCCGGACTGATAACGCCTTTCGTCGGATGTACCCAACGAATCAACGCCTCGGCACTTACCGTTCGCCCTGAACCCGTTGCAACAATCGGCTGCAAGTACACTACAAATTGACGTTCTGCTAATGCCGTATCCATTGCACTGATTAATTCCTGTTCGCTGAGAATTGCCGCACGCAATTCATCGCTGTAATAAGCGTAACGATTTACATAATTTCCTTTTACAACCTGCAATGCCATGTCTGCACGATCGCACATCACCTCAACCTGCATGGAAGGCTCATCTACCAAATAAATCCCCATGTGCAACTGCACTTTATAATCAAGAGGATTCCATCCTCCTTGTCCCACAAGTACCTCTTCAACCTGCGGCATTATTTGTTCAAGATATTTCCTGGTTGTACAAAATACAAACTTGTCTGCCTCAAATCTTCCATAATGCCCGTTCAAGCCAATAAGACCTCTCAGTTTTCTTCCGAGAGCTGCCAGAACCATATCGCCTTTGACGCTGCCATACAGTTCGTTGATCACCTTGAATCGATCTATATTCCACAGACAAACTACGCAATCCTTCTGGTAGTTCTTCAGGATAAAACTACGCACTTGCCGGTTGAATTCCGCACGACTACCAAGTCCGGTCAAATCATCATGTTGCACCGTACTCTTTAACACTTCGATGACATTATCCACTTCGTGACGCATCAAAATACAGCGCTTCACCAAATGCTCCACGCGAAATCGAATTCCCTCTTCACTCACCGGCTCCGCAATCACTTCTTCAGCTCCCAATTGAAAAGCTTTCGTCTCTTTCTCAGCAGACCATTCCCCTATGGATGCTATCAGTATACTGCCATGATATTCATGTATCATCGAAAGCCTCTGTATTGTCACTTCCGGCTCAAGAGCATCAGAATCCATGTTTACGATAATTATGTCTGCCGGTTGCGTTCCCATATGCAATTGTTTCAACGCATCCCTATCTCTACATTCTATTATCTGAAACTTCTCTTCAAAAATTCTTCGAATCGCACTTCGATGGCCATCTTTATCATCCACCAGCACCATTATAAGTTTCTGTTCCATAGGATGTACCTCGTTAAAATATCAGCTTGTGTACTAACAATTATAGCACATTTTCTCAATTCTTTCTACTGCCTCGTCCACAAGATATGTTAACTTTTGTTCACCAATTCCCATCACGATAAAGTCACAATTATTCATGGGAATCAATATTTTCTTAGCGCGTGACCCGGATACAGCCGCTGCCATGCGCTCTGTCACCTCGCCCAAAAGCGAATCCGTAGCGATAATTCCAATCGGCCCAACTATCACATCCGCATCTTTCGCATTTACCACCACCGGATTCTCACCGGTCGCCCCTGCCGAAGCGCCTGCCTTTAGCATCGATGCTGTAGCAACGCTATTCGTTCCAATCGCTATTACTTCACTACAGTCGCCGCCTTTTTTTTGCCATTTTTCAATGAACATACTTCCAATTCGACCACCCTGGCCATCTACTACCATAATTCTCATTTTGCTACCTACTTCTGTATCTTCTTATCCATGCTGCCACTGGCAAATCCAAGCAGGTCCAGTGTCACATAATCATATCCTAATTTTGTTAAAGCTTCTCCTACTTCCTTCCCTTTTGCAAGAACTTGTGCCTGCTTCTCTATATCCACCTCTATTCTTGCAATTACGCAGGTTCCGGTATCCTTCGCTGCCTCTTCATGCTCACGCACACGAACATTTCCTCCGCAAATTTCGCGCAAAATCTCCTCTGCAGCATCCACCCGCCTAAGCTTTTCTTCTGTCAACTGCGTTCCATACGGAAAACGCGTTGCTAAACACGGCGTAGATGGTTTTGCTGAAACACTCAAACCAATTTCCGCCAATTCTTTACGCACTTCGGATTTATGAATCCCCAATTCTGCAAGTGGACTTACAATTCCCAATTCCTTTAACGCTCTAATTCCCGGACGGTATACCGTTAAATCATCGGCATTGGTTCCATCCATAACAAGTGTTGCTCCTTTTTGAGCGGCGACTGTTTTTACCCCTTCAAACATATACCGTTTGCAGCGGTAACAACGGTCCACCGGATTTTTCTCTATTCCGGCTTCTGCAAACTCATCTACTTCAATCAACACAAATTCTGCACCCATTTTTTCTGCAAGTACTTTTGCTTCCTTTGCCTCGCGCATAGGATGCAAGGTTGTTTTAATGCAAATTGCATATACTTTCTCAATCGTCTGACACGCTGCCCACAACAAAAGCGCACTGTCTACTCCACCGGAAAACGCAATGGCTACAGGCCCTTGGGTTTTCTGTTTCAAATATTCTTTAAGCTTTTCCTTCATAATATAGTTCTCCGTATATCTCGCCATAACTCTTCCCGGTCTTAGCACAAATTGCCCGCACACTTTCATATTCCGGATATTTTCTTATAGTTCCGTCCGGAAGCTCCACCTTTTTCATAGCCACTTCACCATGTTTCGTTTGCATTACCTCTGATGTTCTCCTTAAAACATGACGTTTCATAAGCGTTGTACGGATTCCAATGGTCGTAGTTTCTTTAAATAAAATGTTTGCCATTTTATCTTCATCTGCCGGAATGCATAGTACGCTTAAAATATACGCCGGTCGGTTCTTTTTCATATAAATCGGCGTATAATACACATCCCTTGCTCCGACTTCCAGTAAACGCTCCATTACATAACCCAATTGTTCACCACTGCAATCGTCAATGTTCGTCTCCATTTTCAAAATTTCATCGTATACATTTCCTTTTTCTTCATGAATCAACATTGCCCGCACCATACTCGGCCGCTTATAAGCACGCTTCCCTGCTCCAATACCAACCCTCTCAATACTGAATCCTTCCGGAAGTTCTTCTTTACTGGAAATTGCCGCTACAATCGCTGCGCCGGTAGGTGTTACCAACTCCGCTTCGCGCTCTGTCAAGTGCAACTTTAATCCATGTTCTCTTACAATATTGCTTACCGCCGGTACCGGAATAGGAATTTCTCCGTGCTGGCATCTCACAAAACCGCGTCCTTCGTACAATTTACTGGTAATCGTCTTGGTAATACCGAGATTGTCATAACATACCGCTGCTGCCACAATATCCACAATCGAATCCACAGCACCAACTTCGTGAAAATGTACTTCTTCAATCGGTAAGCCGTGAGACCGGCTTTCCGCCTCCGCAATTATAGTAAAAATTCGTTTCGCCAGTTCACGCGCACTCTCTGTCATATCAATGTGGTCGATAATATGCATTATCTCAGGCAAATTGCGATGTTCATGACTGTGATCATGATGCCCATGCTCGTGACTATGGTCATGCGTATGTGCATGTGTATGGTCATGCTCATGATGACCGTCGTGATCATCCCCAAAAAGATACTCCATATCATGGTCATGATTCTCGTGCTCCGCATCCAAAATTACGTTAAAATCGCAGGTATCAATCCCCGATAAACTTTTGCGGGAAATTTCCACCCGAAATCCTTTGACCGGGATGGTGTTCAACGCCTTGCGTAACACCTCTTCATCTGCCCCTAAGTCCAACAGCGCTGCTACTGTCATATCTCCACTTATTCCAGAGTAGCATTCTAAATACATTGTTTTACTCATTCTCTATCCCTCCTCCTACGGCAAGTCTATTAATCTGTGTTGCTATGTAACCTGCGCCGTAGCCATTATCAATATTTACGACTGCAATTCCGTTGGCACATGAATTAATCATGGTCATCAACGCTGACAGTCCTTTAAAATTCGCACCATACCCCACCGAAGTCGGCACGGCAATAACCGGTTTGTTCACCAGGCCGCCTATCACACTGGCCAATGCTCCCTCCATGCCGGCAATTGTTACAACACAATTCGCTTCCTGTATTACATCCACCCTTGACAAAAGACGATGGATTCCGCTGACTCCCACATCGTATATTCTCACTACCTTACTTCCAAAATACTCAATGGTCTGTGCCGCTTCCTCCGCCACCGGAATATCCGCTGTTCCTGCCGTACATACTGCCACGCAGCCCTGCAGTTTTCTTTCCTCGTCACCGGGCTTATCAATTCTCAATACGCGAGATATCTCATCGTACTGCACCTGTGGAAATTCCTTCTTAACCAACTCGTACTGTTCCCTGCTGGCTCTTGTTCCAAACACTCGCCCATCCATTTCATACAACCGTTTATATATAGATAAAAGATGTTCATCTGCCTTCCCCTGGCAAAAAACCACTTCGGCGAATCCCGTTCTCATTTCCCGTTGTCCATCCAACTTTGCATAGCCCATCTCTTCAAAAGGATTCTTTCTGATAATTCCTTCTGCCTCTTCTATAGAAATCTTCCCATCTTGAACCTGTTTTAGTAAATCCTTAATCTCCATATTGTCCTCCCTTTGCCTATCTTTTATCTTCTCATGTTTTTACGATTTGTGCAAGCAAAAAAAACGCCACGGCCATGCCGTAGCGTTTTCTTACTACTATTCTTGAATAATTTCCTGTGGTTCTTCCTCTACAACCGGTTCATCATCGTCCGCTGATAACAACTCTTCCGTTAATTCTTCCAAATTGCTTTCTTCAGCTTCTTCACTCAGCTCCGGTTCTGAAACCTCTTCCACAGGCTCCTGCTCAGTATCATCCTTACCGATTAAACTAATTTCATCATTGGTTTCATCCAGGACAATATCATCTTCAGGTGTCTGCTGCACATCCTGTGTATCAGAATCTGCATCCGTCGGCGTAGAAGGTCCAACCTCCGTCTGTTCAGGATTTCCGGTGATAGCTTCGTCTTCCTCATCGTCAGACACCACTATTCCCTTTACCCTTGTGTTCTGCACACGTTCCTGTTTGGACGGCATTTCCTTCTTCGTGCTAGTTCTCTTAGTTGCAACCGCACCGTTATCCGCCTTGGCAACAGACGTCGTCGATTCGCTTTCCTCTGTCAGTTCTTCTGTTCCTACATCCTCGCTGGCGTTCTCAGAGGCATTGCTTTCCTGCGAGAAAACCGTTTCCTTTGCCACTTCCTTATTCTTAGGAGTTGCAAGCTTCTGTTTCACAATTGCCACTTCCGGATTCGAAAGAAAACAAATTGCAAGGGTGAAGCAAGCCACTACTGCATGTGCCCTGGTAATCAGGGAGGATTTCTTGTAACTTAGGATTCTTCTTATACGCATTTTCACTCCGACCTCTCCGAAACATACCGGACAGGCTGCAATGGACTTTCCGGAAACGCTTAAAGAAAGCAATGCTTCCGAATACACTTTCCGTTCTCTACGAGACATGTTCTTTACAACACGTTCATCGCAAGCAACTTCAATGTCCCTGCACAGAAGTATGTAGGCTACCCACACAAGTGGGTTGAACCAATAGACCGACAGTATCACAAATGCGATTAGCTTGATTATGTGATCTCCTTGTCGCAAATGGGCGTGCTCATGGGCAACAACCATCTGTAACTCTTCATCACTTATGCTGTATGGCACGTAAATCTTAGGATTACGTAACCCGAATACAAACGGTGTAATAACATATTCACTTTGCCACACATCATCTTGTAAGCGAATGGCGGTACACATCCTGCTATATAACTGGATATAACGAACTGTGCTATATCCCAGCATAATCAGTACCCCGGCAATCCAAAGAACTGTAAAATGTTCTGCAGTCACACCCGCTCTACCAAGAAAAGAACTCTCAACCTGTCTGGTAGATACCTTACCTATCTGGCTTGGTACCAGGCTAAAGCTACTCTTAATGGCGATTGGGCAAACCAAACGAACTGCCACCATAGCCCATAAGACATAAATAACATTCTTAGGCGCTCTCTTTAACAAATGACGAGCCAAAATAACTACTACAATCAAAATTCCAGCCGTAAGGCTCATATTCACTAGTTCCAGAAAAAGCTTACTCATGGTTAATCCTCCGCGTAAGAATCAAGCATCTCACGAATCTGTGCGAGTTCGTCCTTGGATAAATCCTTTCTTCTGGTAAACGCTGCGACAAACGCAGGAACGCTTCCTTCAAACGTGCGCTCCACCAATTCATCAATTTCTGCCGCCTGAACTTCGCTCTTGGAAACAAGACTCTTCACGATGGTATTCTCGTTCTTAAGGATACCACGTTCCTGAAGCCGCTTAATAACGGTATAGGTAGTCGCCTTCTTCCAACCAAGTTCTTCCTGGCATAGCTTTACCAGCTCGGTACTCTTAATAGGTTCATGCTCCCACAAGAGTAAGCAAAAACGATACTCACTTTCAAATACTTTCGGTGTTTCCATAGCTTCCTCCTAAAAACAGTCTAACGCGTTCGACCTTATAGGTAGTCTAACATGTTAAACCAAATCTGTCAATAGCCTAAATACTGCTTCACAAGCAATTCACAGGACCAACTTTCCGCTGACAGTCTTCTTAGGATTCCCGCTATCTAATATCTACTATCAATATCATACTATAACATTTATCGGAACAAAACTTTGCCCGTTTAAGCTTCATTATATCATATTTAAACTGTTCTATCTACTGCAAAATCATGTCCAATTAAAAATAGTTACGAATTTGTGTATCATCTTGACCTCTTGTTAGTTTATTTGCTATAATGAATATACAATAAGAATACTTTTATAGAATTCGTCAGAGAATGGAGGCTAACGTCATGGACAAGCAAATAATTATTACTGTTGGGCGAGAATTCGGAAGTGGCGGCATTTTTGTAGCAGAGGCTATCGCTAAGGACTTAAATATTCCTTTGTATGACAAGAATATATTAGAAGAAATTTGTGCCAAAAAAGGAACACCTCATGAGTTTCTTGCAAGCTACAATGAAAAACCTCGCAATCGCATACTTTCACGTACAGTTCGCGGTGAAACCAACTCACCTGAATTTCATTTAGCACAAATGCAATTTGAATTTTTGAGAAATAAGGCAGCGCAGGGAGAATCGTTCGTTGTTTTAGGGCGCTGCTCTGAAGAGATTCTAAAAGGGACACCCGGTTTGATAAATCTGTTTATTTTGGCTGATCCGGAATGGAAACAAAAACGTGTAATGGAAAACTTTAATCTATCTGCAGATGATGCCCTTGCAAAAATGAAAAAAATGGACAAACAACGAAAACACTATCATAACTCACATTCTCAAAATAAGTGGGGTGATTCCAGAACCTACGATTTGTGCATTAACAGTTCAAGATTGGGTGTAGAAGGTACTGTAAAGGAAGTCCTTCATTATGTACATACAAGAATAGATGCACTATAAAAACCGATACCGCCAGATACAAAAAAGGAGCTGCAAAAATCAGCTCCTTTTTTAGACTTAATCATCCTTCTTATTGATATTAAACTTCTTACACATTTCCTCCGCAAACTGTACGGGATAAAGCTGTACCATAGATGAATCCAAAATGTCCCCCACCCGCATCTTAAAAGAAATCTTTACGAATTTGTCCAGCTGGGATTCGAACATTTTTTCAAAATTCTTAACCGAATCAACATCAATGGCATTTAACTCCGGTGTACTGATATCTACCGGAACCCCCAACATCTCTGACATAGATGTTGCACTTCGTCCCATCATCTGATTCATCGCCTCAGAAATTGCCGACAAGTGTAACTCCGTCACTTCACCTTCCAGATTTGTTCCGGAGCCTCCCATCATAAGGTCAGTCAAACACAACACATCTTTATCTTTCAAAATAAAAACGTTATTTCCGCTTAGTCCTTTTACATAATGTACCTGCACGAAAATACAGGTTTTCTCATAATCGTCGAGCGCTTCGCTACGATTAATAATACTAAATATCGGGGTGGTGATGTCAACACGTTGGTTCACCATGATGCTTAAATTTGTTGCAGCATTTCCCATACTAATATTCGCAATTTCGCTTAACTCATCGATTTGGTCCTTGGTCAGGTTAAAGTTGCTCATAGGTGATCCCCCTCTTTATCTGTTATAGGACTAGTGTACACGAAAATTCGTATTTTTTTGTGAAAAAATCAGTCATTTCTCAACAATTTGTAAAGAAGTTGATATAACTGTTTGCCCTCTTCCGGGGATAGATTGATACATTGCCCCATTTTGACAGGAACTTCCAACGCCTCCTCGCGCAATGCCATCCCCTCATTTGTCACACTAACGTTCACCTGTCGTTCGTCCTTACTGTCCCGTTTTCTTGTAACGTAGCCTTTTTTCTCAAGGGTCTTAAGCACCGGCGTCAATGTACCGGAATCAAGGTATAATTTCTCGCCAAGCTGCTTCACGCTCATTTTCTCATGCTCCCACATCACCATCATGGTTATGTACTGCGTGTAGGTCAAATCCAGCGCATCCAGCATTGGCTTGTACTTCCGCACCACTTCTTTCGAACAGGCATACAGTGGAAAACACACTTGGTTCTCCAGTTTCAGAATATCATACTTATCACCCATATCTCATTGCCTCCCGCATTGTTCTTCCAAATATTCCATTTAATTGTATGCAATTATTCAAACATTGTCAAGAACCTACGGCACTTTTAAGTCCACATCGCCGGTAATGTACCATTTAAACTTATTTTTTTTGCAAAAATCCTTGATCTCGCTAATGAGTGACTTGTCCTCTGTATATTCCAACAAAAACACATCCTTCTTAAAGCGCTTTACCAACTTCACGTATTCCTTAAAGTATGCACTGTTCTCTTTGTCGTTGCGCCCCAGCTTACGGTCATTGTCAAAATCGATGGCACTAAACACTGTTTCCTGGTTCACCGCACTCATTACCGGTTTCAATGTATGGTTCTTCTTCGCATACGCTCGTACATACGTATCTCCACCATTAATAATCACGTAGCCCTTTTTCTTAAGCTTTTTCAAAATGGTCGTCACGCCATCAAAAATCTTTTTGGTATGATACTGATAATATACATCCACGTTGTCTACAAAATAGCCGTCAATCCCCTTCTTCTTAAGACGATTGGCAAGTGTGGTTCCTATAAATTTTTGCCATTTTTTCTTAGAAACATCCACCCACTTTTCATCTTCCCAGTTCTCATAAACAGAAAGCGTCAACTCTTCGTATTCTTTGTAATATGGGCGAAAATTCTCGATAGACCCTAGATTGATGTAACTGTACACCTTATGTCCGGCCTTTTTAAGTTTCGCCACATCTTTTTTACTATAATACTGCGCATCAATAACTACGCGGTAATAGTTTTTCATCTTCGGGATGTCCTTCGGTTCTGCATTTAAAAAAACACCATACGCATAGGTAAACTTACTTTTTGCCTGAGTTTTCGGTATTGTATACATACCAACCAGCAGGCATAGTATCACTACGCCCGCTGTCAATCTTATTCTTGCTTTTTTATTATCCTTTAAAATCAATGTATTGCCCTACCTGTAATTCTTGTTCTGTCCGTACCTGATCTGCCCGCTCCTCATAAAGGTAATCATTGATTTTCTTCATCAAGTCTTCGATGGAACTTGCATGAATCGTTACGGTTTCTTCTTCGTCGTACTCGTTGGTTTTCTCAGCCTCTTTGCCTTTTTTGTGAAGCTTTTCCTCGGCCTCTTTTTTCTCAGCTTTCTTATCTGCTGCCTTCTTAGCCGCTTTGTTGGCTGCTGCCTTTTTCTCGATGCGTGTCTTCTGGTCCGCAGAAGATTTCTTCAAAACCGCAAAAAAATCCGTTTTGCCATCTTCTTTTACCTGCATGCCATAGCCCGCAACATTCGCACCGGAACTTTCCATCTGGGTCTTCATCTTATCAAGTCCTGTAGAAGCGTTTCGAATAATTCCTTCATATTGGTTACGGAACTTCTCATCCGTAGCCATCATTTCTACTTTTTCCTCGTCAATTAAAACCACCGGACGGTTAGGATTCGCATAACTGGCTGCATTTGCTTTTGCGTTTTCTTTTTGGTCTTTGCTAACCAAAATGAATTCCATGTTGTTGAATTTCTTCTTCAACTCTTTGTAATACTTTTCAGCTTCCTTGGACAATTCCGGTTTCCCCACCGTTTTGCCGTAAATGCCGACCTTCTTGCCGTTGTTTTCCGACTTCTTGGTTTCCTGCTGCTTGATTACCTCATAGGTATTCTGCACCGCAGTTGTGTTCTCAATTGCCATACGCTCTCCTCCTTGAAATATGATTGCAATTCCATTTGCATAGTTTCCTGCATAGTCTATATCGGCTACTCTACCAAGTATCTATACTTAACTTATTAAAAAATTGCGGATTTACGGTGAATTTTTTCGACGCACGTTGTATTCCCGCACGAATTTTTCCCCGGTACGAGGATCCGTTTCTTCTTCACCGTAATGGTCTGTTGCAAACCCGCACTCCATCTGTACCTTGTGGGATGCAATATTTTTCACACGGCACATGGACCAGAATTCTTCCCCTTGGTCGGCAAAAGCGGCATCCACCAAAGCATTTAATATTTGTTTTCCATATCCTTTACCCACGTAGTCCGGACCCAATGCAACGCCCTGTTCCATATAGGTCCCACGGCCGATTTCCTGCATGTTGGCAAAACCGATGGCTTTTCCGCTTTGCTTTTCATATACCAAAAAAGCATACTTTTCCCGCTCTTGAAAACGAACGGTACGCAACATCCTATCTTTTGCCTCTTCCTCTGTATAGGTCGGCTCCCACATCATAAACCTGGCAGATTCCTTGTGTTTCCATAAGTTTTGCCAGATATCATAGTAATCCTCCGGCTTTCCCTTTTTCAAAATTACATCCTTCGTCTCAATCTGCACATCCTTATAACTTACCAGTGGGTACACATAAAACTCTTCCCAACTTTGGCGAAAACCAAACTGCGTAAATATCTTCCTGCTCTGCCCGTTGAAACTATAAATCTGTGCCGTCATCCGATCGTGGCCACTTTTGCGGGCATAGTCTTCCAATAACTTTAGCGCCCGTCGCCCTATGTGCAGATTCTGATATTCTTTCGCGATAACGATGCTAACCTCATGGGTATCCTGAATACAAATATCTCCCACCGGTTTCCCATTATATCCTATATAAAACAGGGCACCGTGCGTATTCAAGTACTCATACATGCGTAGTAAATTCTCTTCCGTGTAAGGTTCTTCTTTATTATCCACCTGTTTTACCAATTCTACATCCTGATACCATGGCAATGTTGTTTCCACATCCCGATAGTAAGGTATCAGTGTTATTTCCGTTTTCATGTCACTCCTTCTCTCCATTCTACACTCGCTCATAACATTTCAAATAACGTCCCTGTCCTTCGTAATAAACCGGACGCTCTACAAACCCACGCCGCACCAGCTGTTCATTCACTTCCCCAAAAATCAAATGATATAACTCATTCGCTATATCTGCCACCGGAACCTGATGCTTGTTTGCCAATAATTCCTTACAGTCTTTAATTTGGTTTAGTGCCCCAAGCAGTGGCTTCTTAACCTCCGGAAGCATATCCTCATACATTTCCTCCACTACATAACGAGCCAGGCTGTCATAGATTGGCACACATGGCACGCCGTCCTTCGTGTAGCCAAAATAATCGAAAATTGTCTTGTAAGTCTCGGCCACATCATAGCCATCAAGCAACCGCTCATACTGTATCGCCAGCACTTCCCGATCCGGAATCCGAATTGCCCTCTCTTCTTCCGTAAGGTTTCCCGTCTCCATACGTCTTATATGCCGGTAAAAGTCTCTTCGATTCCCAGCCGCATCCCCAAAGGAGGAAAACACGCCGCGTGTTGTAGCCAGTCGATTATAAGAACACAATAATCCATTGCTGTATTTCTGCAATTTCTCGGACTGTTCATAAAGAACCATGAGGTAATCAAGGCCGCTTGGATTCACTTTCGAGGTGGTAACCACCCCTTCTTTTTCCAAAAAATCAAACATGTAGCCATCAAATATCTGGCCACACAATAAGTGATACAAATTCACCTTTTCCGAAAATCCATTTTCTATCTTTTTTACCAGGCGCTTCAAGCTCCCCAATCGCAACGCCAGTGCATCCACAATAGCAAGTGCCGCCTGCTGGGATAACCATTGCAGATTCTCATAATCTTTTTCCACAAAAATCGGACAGTCAAATCCAATTCTTCCATCCTTTTCCGTCAACGCTCCTATATGTATCAATTGTTCCAACAAGTCCGCCTTTAGACAATTCTCTGTCATCAGACTATACGGTTTTTTCTCTGCTATTTCCGTTAAAAATGCAAAAACTTCGTCCTGGGACATTACATAGCGCGGGTTATCTTTGTACACTGGCGTATAATCAAAATTCTCATAATAGTATACATCGAATTCCATGATTCCTTCCCCCTACTTTTTATACATTACTTTCCGTAGCGCAGGCCCGCAAAACTCATGTGGCACCAGCTTAAAACCCATTTTTTCGTAAAAGCCTTCTTTTCCTTTCTCAGCAAGCAACTGCACGCTCACACGACTTCCGGGCAGCATGCCCTCTTCTATCCAGCTAAGTAACCCTTTTACCAGTTGCGTACCAATCCCAAAATGTTGGTATTCCGGCCTCACTACCACATCTACTATAATGTAAAACATGCTGTCACCTACGGCTCTGGCCATACCTACCGTCTTTCCATCTACTTTTGCAACCTGCGCTACAGCACTTTTGCTTAACGCTTCCTCTGCCTGCTGCCTGCAAAAATTTTCCCATCCCACAGATGCGCGAAGCTCTTTGTAGGTTTCGTAATCAATCATTTGCTTTTCTATACAAACTTTCATTGTTTCTTCTAGCACTCCTGTTGTTTCTTATGAATACTTTGTCTAGCTTTGGATAATATTTCTATCGTAACGAATCAATCCACTATAACTTCCAATCCAAATAAAGCCCTCCGACGTCTCCGCAATTGCATTCGCTTCGGACGTAGGAAGGCCATTGGTGTTATCGTATAAAACCGCAGAATATCCCTCATCGCTATTGCCATATACAATCATCATGAATATTGTATATGGAACTTTTGTCTAGAATGTGTTTTCGAATTGTTTTACCAGGCGCCGCCGCCACCGCCGCCTCCGCCTCCGCCGGAGAATCCGCCACCGGAACTTCCGCCGGAAAAACCACCGGAACTGCCGGATGATGGTGTTGGTGGAACCGCACTCTTTGTACAAGACCTCACCATATCGTGGCACCATGCACTGCTATAAAGAAACGTTCCCATGTCACCTTGATACCAGGACGGCTGCTGAATTCTGATATTCTCAAAATGTTTCGTCCACTCCGTATCTAATCCCAGCACAGCCGCATAGGGTAAAATATGATAAAAATACTCCGGATCTTCCTCCGAAAGTTGTAATATCCGCTCGTATTCCGCTTCTTTGATAAATCTGCGGAAGCCAATTACTCTTCCCATTAATTCGGTACTCTTCTTCGTTCGTTTTTGCATAATAATGGAAAAGAAATACAGGATAACCTGCGCTCCTACATAGGTAAAAATCACACTCTTCACCTGATAGTCCATCGCTAATCCGGCAATAGCCACAACTCCAATTGCATAAAGCAAAACGCCTACTATCATGCGTACTATTCCTTTACCGCTATGGGTGCTCAGATTATCGAATCCCTTCCATCCCAAGTACATACCGGCCAAAGCAAATGCCCCCGGTATAACAGCTAAATAAAAACCATCCATTCCTTCAAACGCCATCATGAGAACCATCATATTTATCAGGGCAAATAGTCCACACGCCCAACGGCTCACACAAGAACTTGCGCTAAATACCTCTCCGTAATGCCCCTCATATTCAGCCTTTACTTGCTCTTTGGCATCCTGAAGGGGTTCATAGAATGACTTTGGCGGTTTCTTAGTGCTAAATTTCTTACGGTTCTTAAACATTCCGTTCAGGAACAAACACATAGATCTCGGCTCACTACTACCCATCATATCGTTTCTATATAAGGTAAAATGCTTCTGGTCTGCATCCGGTTCAATGGTAAGATACCCCTTATCCGCAAGATAAAATACCGATGTCATCATCTCCGCATCCGACAGATCCTCGTCCAATGCATATCCAAGCTCAGCCGGAGTCATGTCATCCGGTGGATAAAACTCCACCGTTTCCACAATTTTTTCATCTCTTCCGTATTTTATCCACAAAAAAACGGCAATAATTGCGGAAATAACCGTCACCATAAAAATCAGAACAAAACGAAATCTATGTACCTCGACAATACTCTTTGCATCTTTCCAATAACCATTTGCAAGACCGGTATCCCGTAAAGTAACGCCATATCCCTTCGGAAGATTCTTACCTTGCATAGTCAAACGGTTGCCGTCAATTTCACTTTTAAAATAGTTTGCCCATGCAGTAGAATCGCTTTCCCCATAGGGACCTGCATAAATTTCTAAATTTTGCCAATCAATTTCCTCCGGCATAACCAAGGTTAGCTTACTTTGTCTGATAGATGTTTCCCACTCCGTCGGCAACAGATTCTGTGCAAGAAAGTCTGCCTTGTCATTATCCTCTTTGAAGTAACGAATTTTATAATGAAGCTTATAGGTCTGATCACCAAAAACATATTTACTGCCATCACCAATACGAATGACTGTGTTATTGCTTTCTTCTTCCACCTTACAGGGATGACCATCCACCACAATATCCGTCACTTCATACGTACCATCCTTTGCAACCGGAATATTCCGTGTAATTCCATGATGACGTTTTCTGAAATCCACCTTAATCTCTTCTGTAATGGTTGCCACGTGAGCGGTATCAAATTCCACTTTCACGTCAAACTGTTTGGTCACGTAATCGTTCGGATTGGAATCCTGATATTCCTCCGCATATACCGCCGTTCCCGGTAGCACCAAAAGTGCCAACGCGCACAGTAATGCTCCAATACACTTTATCCTCTGTCCTATTCTCATTAAAATTTCACCTTTACATTCTGGCGCTCTGCCTCATCCGCCACTTCAAACATTGTTGCTTTTTCAAAATGGAATAAGCTAGCAATAATATTAGTCGGAATCATCATAACGTCGTTGTTATAGTTACGAACAACCGCATTGTAGAATTTTCTGGAATTGGCAATATCTTCTTCCACCTTCTGAAGCTGTCCCTGCAAATCCATAAAACTGGTATTTGCCTTCAAATCCGGATAGCTCTCTGCCAATGCAAACACATTGCGAAGAGCTCCTCCAAGGGCCGCCTCCTTCTGCGCGCGTTCCTCCATATTCTTAGCACTTCCCGCCGCATTTCTGGCCGCAATGACTTTCTCTAAGGTTTCACTTTCATGTTTCGCATAGCCCTTAACGGTCTCTACTAAATTCGGGATTAAGTCGAAACGCTTCTTCATATACACATCCATGGTGGAGAACGCCTCTTCCACCTTGTTCTTTCCCCTCACTAATTTGTTGTAGCTTGCCACTATCCACAAAATCAGTAATACGACTACCGCAATAATAATGTATTTTGTCATTTCACCCTCCTAGTTTAATTCATCATCATCTTCTGTTTCCAGCATCATCTCACGGTTAACAACACGTTTCTTCTCACGATTCTGTTCAACCAACTCAGATAACTGTTCCTTCACCTTTCGTGAATCCTTAATATTCTGGATTACGAAATTTCCCTGGGATTTATCGCTGGAGTTCACATAAATCGAACCAACACGAAACAGTTTCTGCGAAAGTGTCTGTTCTAAGCGCAAATCCATAATGCGATATAATCGCACCTCATCTTCTACCGTCTTAAGAAGTCCGCGCTTAATGAAAAAGCGCTCCTCATCAAAACTATATTGGGTGAAGCTGATTGGCATCCCCAAATGTCTCTTTCTGTCTTGCCATAGCATATTGCGTTTCCTCCTTGTACTTTTCTTTATCTTATTATACACTAAAACATTCCTTAGGAAAATCTAATTTCTTCTATTAAAGGCAACGTCTCTTCCATTTGTTTCACTGTTAAGTTAGAATAGTTTACTATAAATAAACGATCCCCCACTTTCTCTCCGGTTAACATATAATCGGACAGTGCCTTCATCCGGATTCCATTTTTCAAAAGTCTGTCTTTTATCTCATCTTCTGACAATTCTATTTTCAACCTTACCCAAAAATGAAGTCCGGAATCATTTTCAATAATCTCGCAAATATTTCCCACCTTACTATTTTGAATAAGTTCTATCACTCGCTTGCGTTTCTTCATATAGTGGAGGCGCATACGATTAATGTGTTTTTCAAAATATCCCTGTCTGATAAA